>JBLMXB010000029.1:0-71882 GCA_050257555.1 Hyphomicrobiales bacterium
CGGCGCGCGGGGCGGCGCCGGCCGGGCCTCCGAGCCCGCGGCGCGCGCGCGGTCCGGTAGGGGCTGATCCATGGCGCTTCAGGGCAACCTCGACGACTTCAGCCTCCCCGAGATCCTCCAGCTGATCGCGGTCCAGCAGAAGTCGGGCGTGCTCAAGCTGACGGCCGGCGACGACATCGCCGTCATCTTCTTCGAGGGTGGGAAGATCGTCTCCACGCGGGACCGGCGGCGGAACGCGAAGGATCCCCTGAAGCCGTTCCTGGTCCGGACCGGACGCGTCACGGAGGCCCAGCTCAAGCAGGTCGAGACGATCGAGGCGGAGAGCCGCCGTGAGCTGACCGACATCCTCCTCTCGGGCAACTACCTGAACAGCGACCAGCTCACGAAGGCGCTGGAGGAGCAGGTGCAGGACACCCTGCACCAGCTCCTGACGTGGAAGACCGGGGCGTACCACTTCTCGGGCGACGCCCGCACGGTGCCGAAGTTCGCGGTCAACGTGCGGCTGAACACCGAGGGGCTCCTGATGGAGTCGATGCGCCGGATCGACGAGTTGGCGCGGTACCGGGACACGTTCACGTCCACGGCCATGGTGCTCCGTCCGAAGGCGCTCGCCACGCCGCCGGCCCAGATGACCGAGGCCGAGGAGCGGGTGCTGCCGCTCGTCGACGGGCTCCGCCCGCTGCGCGACATCCTGACCCAGTCGAAGCTCGTCGAGTTCGAGGGGTACGAGGCGCTGCATCACCTGCTCGAGCTAGGCGTGATCGAGGTCTCGCTGAGCGCGGCGCCGCCGAAGGTGACGCCGATCGTTCCCGAGGCGCCCGCCGCGCCGGTCGCGCCGGCCTCGACGGGGGCCGTCGCCGTGCTCGCGGGCGCGATCGCGATCGTGGCCTCGCTCGGGATCGGCCTCTTCGCGACGCCGCAGCTCCTCGCGCGGGCGAACCGTCCGGCGCCGGCCCCGCCGGCGTGGGCTACCGGCGCGATCGCCGACGTGGGAGGCGCGGAGCGCCTGACGCTCGGCCTCGAGATCTACCGCTCGCTCACCGGAGCGTATCCGCCCGACCTGGCCGCGCTCGGCACCGCCGGGATCCTCCCCGCCGACGTCGTGCGGGACGCGGCCGCCCGGTACGACTACCGGAGCGACGGCGCGACGTACACGCGCGTCCCGCGCTAGGCGCGCGGCGCCGCCCGACCCCGCACCACCACCACCCCCTTCCTTCCGGCGCCCCCGTCCCGGCCGAGGATCCGCGTGAGCGGATAGCCGCCGCCGAACCGCGCCCGGTCGTACGCGGACGCGAGGAGGCCGAGCGCCAGCGCCACGGCGCCGGTCCAGGGCGCGCGCACCGCCAGGAGCGCGAGGAAGAGGAGCTGGAGGAGGATCGCGACCCGGTTGACCGGGACGGCTCCGGCCTCGGAGCCGCTCGGGGCCGGTCCGGGCGCGTCCGATTCCCCGCCGCCGTCCGCCAGCCCGAGGGCGGCCGCGGCCGCGAGGCCCCAGAGCGCCGGGACCGCCTCGACGGCGAGGAGCCCCGTGACCGCCGCGCCCCACGCGAGGAGCCCCGCCAGCGTCCACGCGCCCTCCCCGCCGAGGCGCACGGCGAGCGTCCGCTGTCCCGTCGCCTCGTCCCCGGCGCGATCGGCGATCATCGTGAGGAGCGAGACCGACGCGATCCCGATCGCGTACGGGACCGACGCCGCGAGCGCGCGGCGCCACGCCTCGGGCCGGTCGCCGGCGAGGCCGCCGGCCGCCGCCGCGCCGAGCAGGAACGCCACGACCCCGTAGCCGAGCGCGTGGCTCAGGAGATCGAGGCCGGCCCGCTCCTTGAGCGCGATCCCCGGCGCCACGTACGCCGCCCCGAGCGCGCCGCCGAGGAGGAGGAGCGCGCGGGCCGCCGGCGGGACGGGCGGCAGGAGGAGGAGGACGAGCGCGGCGACGACGCACGCGGCGCCCGCGCACGCGAGGTCGGCGCGGCCGACCAGACCGCGGGCGATCGCGACCCCCTTCCGGTTCCGCGCGTCCCCTTCCCGGTCGCGCCACGAGTTCGCCGCGTGGACCGCGGCCAGGACGAGGAGGAGCGCGAGGAGCGGGAGCGCGGACGTCGCCAGCGCCACCGGCCCGCGCGCGGCCGGCGCGGCGCCCGAGGCGGCACGGGCCCACGCGAAGCCGGCGCCGTAGAGCGCGATCGCGGGGATGCCGTGGAGCGGCCGGAGCGCGAAGAAGAGATCGAGCGCGCGCCGCACGCCGCTAGCCGATCAGGCGATCGAGCGCGGACGCCGCGGCGTCCGCGTCGAGCGAGCGGAGGCAGCCGTACCCGATCGGGCAGGTGCGGCGGAAGCAGGGCGAGCAGGGATAGCCGGCGTAGAGGTTCGCGACCCGGGGACTCGACGCGGACGTCCAGACGGGGCTCGTCGAGCCGAAGATCGCCACGGTCGGGCGCCCGAGCGCCGCCGCCAGGTGCATGACCCCCGAATCGTTCGAGACCACCGCGCGGGCGCGCGTCAGGATCCCGACGAGCGATCCGAGGTCGGTCTTCCCGGCGAGGTCGAGGACGCGGGCTCCGGCCGCGGCCGCCCCCGCGGCCACGTCCGCGGCCACCGCGCGGTCGGCCGCCGAGCCGACCACCGCGAGCGCGGCGCCGTGGCGGCGCGCGAGGTGCGCCCCCGCCGCGGCGAACCGCTCGGCGCCCCACTGCTTGGCCGGCCCGTACGCGGCGCCGGGCGCGAGCACCGCGACCGGCGTCTCCGCGGCGAGCCCGGCGGCGGCGAGCCGCGCGGCGCCCCGCGCCGCCTCGTCCTCGGTCGCCGTCAGAGACGGCTCGGCCCGCGCGACCGGGAGCCCGCACGCGCGCGCCAGGGCGCGATACTCCGCGGCACGCGGCGTGGAGCGGGCCGGCCCCTCGCGCGGCACGCGGCGCGTGAGGAGGAAGTCGCGCCACTCGGCCGCGTAGCCGATCCGCTCCGGGACGCCCGCGCGGGCGACCAGGAGCGCCGAGGAGAACGACTCCGTGAGCAGGAGGGCGGCCCGGGGGCGCGCCGCGCGGATGGCCGCGGCCGGCGCGTGCCGCCGCGCGCGCGACCAGGCGAGGTAGGGCGTCGACGGGAACCGCGGAGCGACGAGGTCCCGGAACGGCTCCGGTCCGAGGAAGAGGGCGCCCGACGGCGCGGCCGCCTCGAGCACGGGCCACGCCATCACGAGATCGCCGAGCCAGTTCGGCAGGCGGACGAGGAGGGGGCCCGGTCCCTTCCCCGTCACGCCGTCACGACCCCGCGAGGGTCAGGAGAGGATCCCGAGCCGCTTCCCGGCGTCGCCCAGGATCTCGAGCGCCCGGTCGAGCTCCGCTTCCGTGTGCGTCGCGGTGACGATCGTCCGGATCCGCGCCTTCCCCTTCGCGACGGTCGGGTAGCCGATCCCCTGCGCGAACACGCCCCGCTCGAACGCGAGGTCGGAGAGCTTCATCGCCAGATCGGCCTCGCCCACGATGATCGGCGTGATCGGCGTCTCGCTGATCCCCGTGTCGAACCCGAGCCGCGTGAGCCCCGCCTTGAAGCGCTTCGTGTTGGACCAGAGGCGCTCGATCCGCTCCGGCTCCTGCTCGAGGACGTCGAACGCCGCGAGGCAGGCCGCCGCCACGGCGGGCGGGTGGGACGTCGAGAAGAGGAACGGACGGGCGCGGTGATAGAGATAGTCGATCAGGCTCCGGGTGCCGCAGACGTAGCCGCCCAGGACGCCGATGGCCTTCGAGAGCGTCCCGACCTGCACGTCCACCTGGCCGTGCACGTCGAAGTGGTCGATCGTGCCCCGGCCCGCGCGGCCCAGGACGCCGCTCGCGTGCGCGTCGTCCACCATCATGATCGCGCCGTGCTCGCGCGCCAGCGCCGCGATGTCCTTGAGCGGCGCGATGTCGCCGTCCATCGAGAAGACGCCGTCGGTGATCACCAGGCGCCGCTTCACGTCGGACGTCTCCTCGAGGAGATTCCGGAGCGCCTCCGTGTCCCGGTGCGGGAAGACCTTGATCGCCGCCCGCGAGAGCCTCGCCCCGTCGATGATGCTCGCGTGGTTCAGCTCGTCGGAGAGGATCAGGTCCTCCTTCCCGAGGAGCGCCGAGACCGTGCCGGCGTTCGCCGTGAACCCGCTCTGGAAGACGACCGCGGCTTCGGTCTTCTTGAACGCCGCGATGCGGCGCTCGAGCGTCAGGTGGAGCTCCATCGTGCCGGCGATCGTGCGCACCGAGCCGGAGCCCGCGCCCAGGTCCTTCACGGCCGCGAGCGCCGCCTCCCGGAGCTTCGGGTGCGTCGTCAGGCCGAGGTAGTTGTTCGAGGAGAGGTTGATGACGTCGCGTCCGTCGAACCGGGCGTGCGCCTTCTGCTCGCCCTGGAGCACGCGGAGGCTCCGGTAGAGGCCCGCCGCCTTCAGCTCGTCCAGCGTGTCGTCGAGGAACTGGAGCGGATGGGTCGTTCCGGGCGCGCGGCTCACGGGTGATCCCTCTTCAGCACGATCTTCCCCGCCTGGCCCGAGCGCTGGAGCTCGACCGCCCGGTCGAACTCCGACCATCCGAGCACGTGCGTGATGACCGGCCGCACGTCGAGCTTCTTCGAGAGGAGGAGCGACTCCATCTGGTACCAGGTCTCGAAGATCAGCCGTCCGTTGATCCCCTGGACGACCGCGCCGCGGAAGATGATCTCCCGCGCGACGTCGATCTCGAGCGGGGCCGACGGGATGCCGAGCAGCGAGACCCTCCCGCCGTTCGCCAGGAGCTCGAAGCCGTCGCGGAACGCCTGCGGGTGCCCCGACATCTCGAGCATCCCGTCCACGCCGCGGCCGTCGGTCGCCTTCCGGATCGGCTCGACGACGGAGCCCTCCTCCACGTTCAGGAGGAGGTCGGCGCCCATCTTCCGCGCCAGCTCGAGGCGGAACGGGTTCTTGTCGATCGCGCCGACCCACGCCGCTCCGGCCGCCTTGAGCACGCCGACCGAGAAGCAGCCGATCGGCCCGCAGCCGAACACCGCGAAGCGGAGTCCCGCGACCGGGCCCGCGAGGGCCGTCTGGACGGCGTTCCCCAGCGGATCGTGGATCGCGGCGATCTCCTCGGGAATGTCGGGATGGAGGCGCCAGACGTTCTGCTGCGGGACGACCACGTAGTCCGCGAACGCGCCCTGGCGGTCGACGCCGAGGATCGAGACGTTCTCGCAGAGGTGGCGGAGTCCCCGCCGGCAGGCGTAGCAGATGTTGCAGTAGATGTGCGTCTCGCCCGTCACCCGGTCTCCCGGCTTGACCAGCGTGACCTCGTCGCCCACCGCCTCGACCACGCCGGTGAACTCGTGGCCGGGGACGAGCGGCGGCTTGATGCGGGACTGGGCCCAACGGTCCCATTCGACGATATGCAGATCGGTGCCGCAGATGGCGAACGCGGTGACGCGGATCCGGACGTCGCTCGGACCCATGCTCGGAATCGGGACCGTCGTCGGGCTCAACCCCGGCTCGGCCGCCGCCTTCTGAATCGCCCACATCCGGTCTTGCGCCACCCTCGGTTCCTTCGCAGTCGTCACGGCCATGGTGCCGCTCCTTTCGCGATTTCGTGGGGGTGCCTTCCGGTCCGATTATGCGAGGGGGACCGGCGGAATCAAGGACTTTCCCGTCCTCAGTAGCCCCGGCCCCGATCCACGCGCTCGCGGAGCGGCTCGCTCGCCCGGTACCGCTTCCAGTTGCCGGCGAACTCCCGGGCGATCGCCTCGGACGTGCCGACGCCGGCCACGTGCGGCGTGATCCAGACCCCCGGCGCGCGCCGGAGCGGGTGGGATGCCGGGAGCGGCTCCTCCCGGAAGACGTCGAGGATGGCCCGCGCGGGGCGCCCCGACGCGAGCCCGGCGAGGAGCGCCGGCTCGTCCACCGTGCGCCCGCGCGAGGCGTTCACGAAGACCGCTCCGGGGCGCATCCGCGCGAACCGCGCCGCGGTCCAGAACGACTCCGTCTCGGCGGTGAGCGGGAGCAGCGTCACGACGACGTCGGCCCCGGGCAGGAGCGCGTCGAGCGACGATCCGTCCTCGATGCCCCGCGCGCGGTCCTCCGCCGTCAACGGCCCGCGCCGGATGCCCCGCGTCGCCATCCCGAGCTCGCGCGCCACCTCGGCCACCCGTCGCCCGATCGCGCCGTAGCCGACGACGAGCATCGCCCGCCCCGCGAGCGTTCCGGGCGTCCAGCGCTCCCACCCCCCCTTCTCCATCTGGCGGATCGCCTCGCGCACGCCGAGCGCGTCGGCGAGCAGGTAGCCGGCGACGTACTCGGCGATCCGCTGCGGGAAGTCGCCGACGGTACGCGTCAGCACCACGTCTCCGCGCCACTCGGGCCGCGCGAGCCAGGCGTCGACGCCCGCCCACCCGGTGTGGATCCAGCGGAGCCGGTCGAGCGCGCGCGGCGTCGCGGCGGGCGGACCGCCGCAGAGCCAGACCGTCGCGTCGCGCTCGCGGGCGTCACCGGGCGCGATCCACGGCACGTCGCCGCCGGTCGCCTCCGCCACGCGGCGGGCGAGGTCGGCGGGGTCCTTGTCCTCGATCAGCACGAGATCGTTCACGCGGCGACCTCCTCGAGCGCTCGGCGCGCGGCGTCGAGCGCGATGTCGGGGGTGAGATCCTTCATGCAGCGATGGTGTCCGAGCGGGCATCGCGCCTTTCCGTGCACGTCGCACGGACGGCAGGCGAGCGGAATCTCCGCGACCCGGTCGCGGGGTCCCGACGGCGCGAAGCCGAACGCGGGCACCGTGCTCCCGAAGACCCCGACGGCCGGCACGCCGACCGCCGCGCCGAGATGGAGGAGCGCGGAGTCGTTCGACACGATCAGCTTCGCGTGCTCCGCGAGCGCCGCCACGTCGCGGAACGGGAGCGCGGCGATCGCGCCGTGGCGCGCCGCCGGCAGGAGGGCGCGGAGCTCGGCGGCGAGCGACGCGTCGGACGGCTCGACCGCGTAGCGCGCGACCAGCCCGTGCTCCCGCTCGAGCCGCTCGGCGAGCGCCGTGAAGTGGGCGGCCGGCCAGCGCTTCGTCGGCCAGCGCGCCCCGACGCCGAGGAGCGCCAGCCGCCCCGCGTCGTCGCCCGCGGCGGCGCGCGCCCGCGCGCGCTCGCGTTCGTCGAGCGACGCCCGGAGCCACTCCGAAGCCTCCCCGCCCGGGGGAAGCCCCGCCAGCCCCCGGTAGACCCGGAGGAGCGGCGGGAGCGGCTCCGGACGGAGCCACCGGGCGTGCACCATCAGCCGGCGGCGGAGCCCGTGCTTCGCCGGCGCGACGCGCCGGGCGCCGTCGAGGCGCATCGTGAGGCGCGAGGAGCGGAGATTCTGGTGGAGGTCGAAGACCTCCTCGATTCCCTCCCGCCTCAGGAACGACGCGAGGTCTCCGAGCGTGCCCCGGACGCCGACCGGCGCGGGCGCGGTCGGATCGGTGGTCGCGTCCTCGAGGAAGTAGAAGCGGTCGACGTCCGGGTGCCCGTGGAGCGCCGCCGCGTAGCGGTCCTTGGTGGCGAAGAGGACGCGCCGCCCGGGATCGGCCTCGCGGAGGAACCGCGGGAGGTGGGCCGCGAGGAGCACGTCCCCGAGCGACGAGAACCGCACGACCAGCGCCGGCCCGCGCGGCATCGCTCAGCCGACCCGGTCGTGCGCCGCGAGCTCGGACTCCGCCAGCCGGAACTGGAGCCGGTGGAGCTTCTGGTAGAGACCGGGCGTGCGCACCAGCTCCGCGTGCGTCCCCGTCTGCACGATGCGGCCCTGGTCGAGGACCAGGATCCGATCGGCGCGCTGGATCGTGGAGAGCCGGTGGGCGATCACGAAGGCGGTCCGGTCGGTGAAGAGCGCCTCGAGCGCCTCCTGGACCAGGAGCTCGGACTGGGAGTCGAGGTTCGACGTCGCCTCGTCGAGGAGGAGGAGGCGCGGGTCCTTGAAGATCGCCCGCGCGATCGCGATCCGCTGCCGCTCGCCGCCCGAGAGCCGGACGCCCCGCTCGCCGATCCGCGTCTCGTATCCCTCCGGCATCTCGAGGACGAAGCGCTCGGCGTGCGCCGCGCGCGCCGCGGCGCGGATCCGGTCCTCGGACGCGTCCTCGACCCCGTACGCGATGTTGTGCCGGATCGTGTCGTTGAAGAGGATCGCCTCCTGCGTGACGATGCCCATCAGCGAGCGGAGCGAGGCCAGGTCGTAGTCGCGCAGGTCGTGGCCGTCGAGGAGGATCCGCCCGGCGGTCGGATCGTAGAACCGCGCCACGAGGTCGACGAGCGTCGACTTCCCCGCTCCGCTCGGCCCGACCAGCGCGACGACCTCGCCCGCCTCGACGCGGAAGGAGACGTCCCGGAGCACCTCGCCCCCGGTCGCGTACCGGAACGAGATCCCCTCGAACTCGATGCCGTCCCGCACGCCGGTCGCGACCCGCCCGTTCGGCCGGGAGACGACCGTCGGTTTCGTGTCGAGGATGCGGAAGATCCGGGTCGCGCCCGCGAGCCCCTCCTGCAGCGTCGCGTTCACGTTGCTGAGCGACTTGAGCGGGCTCATCAGCTGCAGCATGGCGAAGAGGAAGATGAAGAACTGCTGCGGCTCGATCGCCCGCGCGAGGAGGATCTCGCGGCCGCCGTACCAGAGGACCGCGACGGCCGCGACGGCGCCGAAGTACTCCGACATCGGGCCCGCCATCGCGCCGAGCCGCCGCTGCTTCACGAACGCCCGGAAGTAGTTCTCCGAGACGCCCTCGAACTTCTTCGTCTCGAACCGCTCCATCGAGAACGCCTTCACGACGCGCACGCCGGACAGCGACTCCTGGAGCACCGCGTTCAGGTCGGCCATCCGGTCCTGCGTGATCGTGCTCCGCCGGCGGAGCTTCTTCCCGAGCCAGACGATCAGCGCGAGGGAGGGCGGGATCACGAGGAGCGAGACGAGCGCGAGCCGCCACGACGTCCAGAAGATCCAGAAGAGGCAGACGGCGAGGAGGAGCGACGACTTGATCAGGTTGCTGAACCCGGCGGCGAGCGCGCCGCGCACGAGCGAGATGTCGTTCGTGAAGCGCGAGAGGAGCGCCCCCGTCCGCCTCGTGTGGAAGAACGAGAGGGAGAGGGTCTGGAGGTGCGCGTAGACCTCGTTCCGGAGATCGCGGATCACGGCCTGCTCCACCCAGACCGTGAGGACGCTCTGCATGTAGTCGACGGCGTTCTTCAGCAGGAAGACGATCAGGAGCGCGAGACAGATGCGCGTCAGGGACCCGATCGGATCGCCCGTCAGGAAGAGGTGCTCGAAGGCGGTGCGCACGTGCTGCTTCGCGGCGTTCACGCGCGCGGGGAGCGACGGCGTCCCGGTCGCCGGGCCGCCGACGGCGTCGCCGGATCCGCCGGGACCGGCGCTCCCCCCGATCGCGAGCCCGGGGAGACCGGCCGCGCCGGGGATCGCGACCGACGACGCGCCGGAGACGGAGCCGGCGACGACCGGACCGGGGCGCGGCGTGAAGAGCACCTTCACGAACGGCGAGATCATCCCGATCGTGATCCCGCTCAGGAGCGCGAACACGACCATGAGCCCCGCCGTGAGGACGAGCCGTCCCCGGTAGGGCTTCATGTATCCCAGGAGTCGGAGCGAGATGCTCCGGTCGACGTGAGGGCCTCGTGCCACGGGGCTCCTAGGGACGGCGGCTCCGGCGATCGGCGAACTGCTGGAGCCAGTCGAAGTTCCGCACGAAGACCTCCTCGAAGTCGTAGCCGCGCGCGAAGTCGCTGCGGCGATCCGTGTCGGTCTTGCTCAGGATCCCTTCCTTCACGAGGTGGAAGACGATCTCGCCGAAGTCCTCGGTCCGGTGCACGCCCCACTGCTCGAAGACGGTCTTCGCCATGGGGCCGAACCGCTCGATCGCGAGGGCGCGGATCCCGTCCAGGAGCTCCTGGCCCGAGACGTGTCGCAGCTCGCGGGTGGCCGAGAAGTTCCGGTCGACGGTGTAGCGGACGGCTTCGAACGTGAAGCCGTAGGCTTGGGCCCGGTACCGGCCGTGCTTCTGCGCCACGTCGAGCATCCGGGTGTCGAGGTCGGGCATCATGTCAGCGCACGTCCTGCCGGTGGAGCACGGTGTCCCGCCGGAAGCGCCGGTCGTCGCGCCGGGGATGGTCGACGTTGTAGTGCAGTCCCCGGCTCTCGAGGCGGCTCCGCGCGCAGGCGATCATCAGGTCGGCGACGAGCCCGATGTTCCGCAGTTCCACGAGGTTGGCGTCGAGGCGGAACCGCCGGTAGTCGCCTTCCGTCTGCTCGCGGAGCGTCGCGACGGTGGCCGCGGCGCGCTCGAGCCGCTCGTCGTTCCGGACGATGCCCATATAGTCCCACATGGCCCGGCGCACCGCATCCCAATTGTGGTCGATGATCACCTGCTCCTTGGGCCGGCTGGCGCTCAGGAAGTGCCACGGCGGGAGCTTCGGGATCGGCCGGGTCCGCTCCTCGGTCACGAGCCGGAGGAGCGCCATCCCGGCGCGACGCGAGAAGACGAGCGCCTCGAGGAGCGAGTTCGACGCCAGGCGGTTCGCCCCGTGCACGCCGGTGCAGGCCACCTCCCCCGCCGCGTAGAGCCCGGGGATCGTGGTCCGGCCCTCGAGGTCGGTCACCACGCCGCCGCACATGTAGTGCGCCGCCGGGACGACCGGGATCGGCTCGGCCGCGGGATCGAATCCCAGCTCGCGGAGCCGACGGGTGATCTGCGGGAAGCGCGCGTTCAGCCGCCGGCGGCCGAGATGCGTCATGTCGAGGAAGACCGACCGGTCGGCGCGCTTCTTCATCTCGAAGTCGATCGCCCGCGCGACCACGTCGCGCGGCGCGAGCTCGCGGAGCCGGTGGTAGCGATGCATGAAGCGGCGGCCGTCGGCCGTGAGGAGCTTCCCCCCCTCGCCGCGCACCGCCTCGGAGATCAGGAACGATTTCGCCTCCGGATGGTAGAGGCAGGTCGGGTGGAACTGCATGAACTCGAGGTTCGCGACGGCCGCGCCGGCGCGGAAGGCGGCCGCGAGGCCGTCGCCGGTCGCGATGTCGGGGTTCGACGTGTAGAGGTAGACCTTCCCCGCGCCGCCGGTCGCGAGCACCGTGGCGCGCGCCCCGATCGCGCGGATCGCGCCGGTCCGCCGGTCGAGCACGTACGCGCCCCAGATGCGGTCGCGCTCCGGCGCCACCCGCTTCCGTCCCCGGAGCCGCGAGTCGAGGATCAGGTCGATCGCGACCTGGTCCTCGAGCACGGAGATGCGAGGATTCCGCTCGGCCAGCTCGAGGAGGACGCGCTCGATCTCCCATCCCGTGCGGTCCTTGGCGTGGACGATGCGCCGCCGCGAGTGCCCTCCCTCGCGGCCCAGCGCGAGCCGGTCCCGGTGGCCGGCCTCGCGCGTGAAGCGGACCCCCATCGAGAGGAGCCGGAGCACCTCGCCCGGGCCCTCCTCGACGAGCACCCGCACCGCCTCGGGGTCGCAGATCCCCGCGCCGGCGACCATCGTGTCGCGTTCGTGGAGCGACAGCCGGTCGTCCTCGCCCAGCACCGCGGCCACGCCCCCCTGCGCGTAGTTCGTGTTCGATTCCTGCGCGTCCACCTTCGTCACGATCAGGACGCGCGCCGACTGCGCCGCGTGCAGGGCCACGGAGAGGCCGGCGATGCCGCTCCCGATCACCAGGACTTCCGTCTCGATCTCGTTTCGTGCGCGTGCCACCGGTTCGCCTCCTCCGACCGCCTAGGATACCCGACCGGCGGCCGCCGCGCGGTACCGGGCGAGGATCGCGTCCACCGGGTCGAGCGGCTCGAGCGCGGTCCGGAGCACCCGGCACGGGAGCGGCGGATCCGCGGGGAGCGTCCAGCGCGCCTCGTCCTTCTCGGTCAGGAGGGCGACGCGCGCGCCGCGACCCGCGAGCCGCGCGATCGCCGCGCGAAGCGGCTCCGCCCCGACGCGCGCATGGTCGGGGAACGCCTCGTGGGCCACGACGTCGGCCCCGTGCGCGCGCGCGAACCGCGCCACGCGATCGGGCGCGCCGACCGCGGTCAGGAGCCCCGCCGGTCCCAGCGCCCCCGGCGCCTCGACGGCGCCGCCCCCGGGCGCGCCCACGCCTTCGAGGCGGCGGCGGAAGCGGAGGATCGCCGCGCGCGGCGCGTGCCGGCGCACGGTCGCGAGCGTCGCTTCGGGAACCGTCTCCTCCGGCGTCTCGAGGAGGAAGGCCACGGCGTCGGCCTCGGCCAGCGAGCGCAGCGGACGCCGGAGCGGCCCCGCGGGGAGCGGCCAGCCGTTTCCGCCCGGATGCCGCGGGTCGAGGGTCACCCAGAGGGCGTCCCACGCCAGCGACGGCTGCTCCCATCCGTCGTCGAGCACCGCGACCCGGGCGTCGTACCCCTCGCGAAGCGCCCGGGCCGCGCGGCGACGGTCGGGATCGACCGCGACCGCGATCGAGCGCGGGAGCGCCGCGCGGTGGGCGGCCGCCTCGTCCCCGTAGCGCCGGGCCGCGAGCGCCGCCGGGTAGCCGGGCGGGTCGGGAACTACGCCCGGGCCCGCGTCCGACGCGTCGCGCGCGTGCCCGCGGAGGATCACCGCGCCGCGCCCGCCGTGCGCGGCCGCGTCGAGCGCGAGCCAGCGGGCGAGCGACGACTTCCCGGTGCCGCCGACCGTCGCGTTCCCGACCGCCACGACGTAGAGCCCCGGAACCGACCGGCGGGCGGCGGTCGCGCGGCGGCGCGCCGCGGCCGCGCCGAGGGCGTAGAGCGCGGCCGCGGGCGCGAGCGCGAGCGTCCAGGGAGCGCTCCCCGGCTCGCCGGACCAGGCGCGCTCGACCGCGCCGACCAGGCCGCCGCGCGCGGCCCGCGGCGTCCCGCGCGGGCCGTCCGTCACGGGACGATCCCCCAGGCGGCGAGCGCCTCGAGCGATCGGCCGGTCACGCCGCCCCCTTCGGCCGCCGCGCGCCGCGCGGCCGCGCTCCGGGCGTCGAGCCCGTCGGGCGCCCAGAGCCGGAGCACCGCCGCCGCCGCCTCGCCGGGATCGGCCGCCGTCTCGCAGGCACCGGCGCGGCGGAGCGGGATCAGGGCCGCCGCGATCCCCTCGTGGCGCGGGCCGACGACGATCGCGGCCCCGCGCGCCGCCGGCTCGATCGGGTTGTGTCCTCCGTGGGGAGCGAACGTGCCGCCGACGACCGCGACGCGGGCGCGGCCGTACGCGTCGGGCAATTCGCCGCGGGTCGCGAGGAGCGCCACCCTCCGTCCGACCGTCGCCGCCGCGTCCTCGATCCACCGCGCCACGGGCGTCGCCGCGCGCGCCGCTTCGTCCCGCTCGATCACGGCGTAGCCCGACGCGGCGAGCCGGGCGCGGAACGACGCGACCCCCTCGTCGTGCCGGGGCGCCACGACCAGGAGCGGCGATCCGGGCAGCCCCTCGAGGACCGCGGCGATCCGGAGCGCGATCTCCTCCTCACCCGGCCGCGCGCTCCCGAAGACGACCGCCCGCCGCGACGCGGGCGGCGCGCCGGCGTCCTCGGACGGGGCCGTGAGCGCCGCGTCGGCCTTCAGGTCGCCGGTCACGCGGATGCGCGGCTCCGGGACGCCGAGCGAGGCGAAGCGCGTCGCGTCCTCCTCCCGCTGGGCCAGGACGAAGACGCCCCGGCCGAAGAGCGCGGGCCCCGCGACCCGGAGCGCGCGGAGGCGGCGCGCCGTCCGCTCGGAGACGGTGGCGCTCACGAAGGCGACCGGGATGTTCCGCCGGCGCGTCTCGACGACGAGGTTCGGCCAGATCTCGGTCTCGATCACGTCGAGGCGCGCGGGGCAGGCCGTGTCCACGAGCGCGCCGACCAGCCGCGGCGCGTCGAGCGGCGCGACGCGCGCCGTGACGAGCGGTCCCAGCTCGCGGGCGGCCCGGTCCCGGCCGGCCCGCGTGCGCGTCGTGAGCAGGAAGGGGGGCCGTAGCCCGGACGCCGCGAGCGCGCGGACCCACGTTCCGGCCGCGCCCACCTCCCCGAGCGAGGCCGCGTGGACCCATACGCTCCCCGCCGCGCGGACCGCCTCCTCGCTGGCGCCGGTCGCCGCCTCGCGCCACGCGCTCCGGGCCGGCGCCACGACCGACGCGAGCGGCGCGTAGAGGAGCCCGAGCGTCTCCGCGAGGCCGCGGTAGATCGAGAGCCCGATCGCCATCACGGCCGCCCTTCCGCGGGATGCTCGGTCGCGAACGCGAGGAGCGCGTCGGCCGCCCGCTCCGCCGCGCCGGGTCCGCCGAGGATCTCGGGGAGTCGCGCGAACGCCGCGCGCTGCGCCGCGCGGCGCGCCGGATCGGCGAGGAGCGGCGCCGCCGCGGCCGCGATCGAGGCGCCGGTGGCGCCCCCCTGCACGCATTCGGGCGCGGCGTCGACGCCCGCCACGATGTTCGCGAGGCCGATCCGCGGGAGCCGGACGACGCGGCGAGCGATCTCGTAGTTGAGCCGTCCGGTCCGGTAGACGAGGACGAACGGGATGCCGAGGCTCGCGGTCTCGAGCGTGGCGGTCCCCGACGCGACGAGCGCGAGATCGGCGGCGCGGAGGAGCGCGCGCGCGTCGCCGCGATGGTCGATCGGCCCGAGCGTCCGCCAGAGCGGCGCCGCGGCGCCGCGCGACGCCTCGGCGGCGACGGGGCCGGCGTCGCTCACCGCGACCCGGACCGGCGTCCCGGCGTGCGCCGCGAGGCGCGCCGCCGCGTCGAGCATCGGCGCGAGATGGCGGCGGACCTCCCCCCGACGGCTCCCGGGCAAGAGCGCGATGAGCCGTTCCCCGGGCGCGAGCCCGAGGGCCGACCGGGCGTGCTCCCGCGCCGCGTCGTCGGGCGCGAGCGCGCCGGCGGGGTGCCCGACCCAGCGGCCCGGGATCCCCTCGCGGCGGAGGATCTCCTCCTCGAACCGGAAGAGGACGAGCATCGTGTCGACGTCCTCGCGGATCCGCCGCACGCGGCCGTAGCCCCAGGCCCAAACCTGAGGGAGGACGTAGTAGACGACCCGCCGCCCGGCCCGGCGCGCGACCCGGGCGAGCCCCAGGTTGAGACCGGGCGAGTCGATCGGGAGGAAGATCGCGCCGGGGCGCGCGCGGAGGAGATCGCCGATCGTCCGTCGCGCGCGGCGGATCGCCGGCAGGTGGCGGATCACCTCCGCGAAGCCCATGACCGCGACCGACTCCATCGGCACCACCGCGTCGAGCCCCGCGGCGCGGAGCGCCGGTCCGCCGAGCCCGGCGGCCGTCACGCGCGCGCCGCGCGCCCGGAGCGCGTCGAGCAGCGCCGCGCCCAGCCGGTCGCCCGAAGGATCGCCGGCCGAGACGATGAGCTGCGGGAGGGTCAGACGGAGGCGCCGGCGGGAGACCGGAGCTCGACCTGCCGGCGCACGAGATCGGCGGCGCCCAGGGCGAGGAGCGCGGTCTCCGACTCCGCCCAGGAGCGCGCCGGCTCCGCGCGGAGGGCGAGGAAGTGCGCGAGCTCGGCCTCGAGCGGGTCGGCTTCCGCCACCGTCACCGCGAGCGGCCGGATGCGCGCGAGCCAGTGCTCGTCGGGATTCGTCGGCGTGGTCGGGAGGAGCTGGAACGCCTCGACGCTCCGGTTCAGGCAGTCGATGGAGAGGTATTCGCTCGCCTCGAAGAAGCGGATCTTCCGGATCTTCTCGCGGGAGATCCTGCTCGCGGTGAGGTTGGCCACGCACCCCGACTCGAAGACGATCCGCGCGTTCGCGATGTCGACGTGCGGCGTGACGACCGGCACGCCTACCGCGTGGATCTCCGCGACGCGCGACCGCGTGGCGAGGAGCGCGAGATCGAGATCGTGGATCATCAGGTCGAGCACGACGTCGACGTCGATGCCGCGCGGGACCGGCGGCGCCAGACGGTGCGCCTCGATGAAACGGGGCGATTTGAGGTGCGGGAGGGCGGCGCGCACCGCGGGGTTGAAGCGCTCGATCTGACCGACCGCGAGGGCCACGCCCCGCTCCCGCGCGGCGGCGAGCATGGCGCTCCCCTCCCCGGGGCTCGTGGCGATCGGCTTCTCGACCAGGACGGCGACGCCGCGACCGAGCGCGGCGAGGGCGACGTCGTGATGGGTCGGCGTCGGCGAGGCGACCGACACCGCGTCGACGCGCTCGAGGAGCGCGTCGAAGGAGTCGAACGTGGCGAGGCCCGGATCGCGGGACGCCCGCTCGCGCGCGGCCGGATCGGGATCGTACCCGCCGACCACCTCGACCGAGCCGAGGCGGCCCCACGCGCGCGCGTGGTGGCATCCGAGGTGGCCGAGCCCGGCGATCCCGACCCGCGGCCGGCTCACCGCACGATGCCCCGCTCCGAGCTCCGGACGAACTCCACGAACTCGTGGATCTCGGGATACGGCTTCAGATCGCGGGTAATCCGGTCGAGCGCCTGCGAGACGTTCAGCTGCGAGCGGTAGAGGATCCGGTACGCGCGTTTCAGCTCGAGCCTCGCGTCGGCCGTGATCCCGCGCCGCTCCATCCCGACCGTGTTGAGGCCGCACGCCCGGAGCGGGTTCCCCGCCGCCTTCACGTACGGCGGCACGTCCTGCGGGACGCGCGAGCCGCCGCCGAGGAAGGCGTGGCAGCCGATCGCGACGAACTGGTGGATGGGCGTGAGCCCCCCGATGATCGCGTAGTCGTCGACGCGCACGTGGCCGGCGAGGTTCACCGCATTCGCGAGGATCACGTGGTTTCCGATCCGGCAATTGTGCGCCACGTGCGTGTACGCCATGAGGAGGACGTCGTCGCCCACGATCGTGCTCTCCCCCTCGCTCGTGGCCGCGTGGACCGTCGCGTACTCCCGCACGGTCGTGTCGCTCCCGATCCGCACGTGCGTCGGCACGCCGCGGAACTTGAGGTCCTGGGGGATGTTCCCGATCGCCGCGCCGTGGTGGATCTGGCAGCGCGGGCCGATGACCGTGCACCCCTCGATGATCGCGTGCAGCCCGACCCGCGTCCCCTCGCCGAGCACGACGCGCGGTCCGATGTACGCGAACGGGCCGATCACCACCCCGGGGCCGAGCTCGGCGCCCTTCGCGACGATCGCCGTCGGATGGATCGAGGGACGGGCGCGCTCCGCCGACTCCGGGAGCGCCACCACCGCCCCGGCCACGCGGGCCCAGGTGCCGGTGAGGCCGTCCGCCTCAGGAATTGCGGTCGACAATGCTGGAAAGGAGCTCTGCTTCCGCGACGAGGTCTCCATGGACGTATGCCTTTCCCTCCATCTTGCAGATCCGCTGCTTCAGGCGGAGCAGGGTCAGCTCGAACCGGAGCTGGTCCCCCGGCCGCACGGGCCTGCGGAACTTGGCGTTGTCGATCCCCATGAAGTAGACGAGCTTGTCCTTGGGGCGCTCGACGGTGTTGAGGAGCAGCACGCCGCCGCATTGGGCCATCGCTTCGATGATCAGGACCGCCGGCATGATCGGGTGCCCGGGGAAGTGACCGACGAAGAACGGCTCGTTGATCGTGACGTTCTTGATGCCGACCACGCGGTCGGACGTGAGGTTCAGGATCCGGTCGATCAGGAGGAAGGGATAGCGGTGCGGCATGATCTCCATGATCGCCATGATGTCGAGCTGCATGGGACCGGCGTCGCCGTTCCCCTTGATCCCCCGCAGGAGCCCGCCCGGCTCCTCCCCGGCGTTCAGCCGCTGCACGAACCGCACGTTCGTCGCGTGGCCCGACTTGACCGAGAGGAAGTGCCCGCGCGCCGGGCGGCCGAGCAGGTAGAGGTCGCCGAGGAAGTCGAGGATCTTGTGGCGGACGAACTCGTCGTCGAACCGGAGCGGCTCCTGATTCAGGATCCCGTCGGGCTTCACGACCACGGCGTTCTGGAGCGTGCCGCCGCGGATCATCCCCTTCGCGCGGAGCGACTCCACGTCCCGCTCCAGCACGAACGTGCGCGCCGGCGCGATCTCCCGCACGAACGTCTCGGGCGTGATGTCGTACGTGGCGTACTGGGTGCCGCGGAACGCGTTCTCGTACTCGATCGTGAACGTGACCCGGAGGCCGTCGTGCGGCAGCGCCACCAGGATGACGCCGTTCTCCTCGTACCGGACCGGCTCGCGGACCCGGAAGTAGCGCCGGGGCGCCGGCTGCTCCACGATGCCCGCCTGCTCGAAGAGCGCGACGTACGGCCGCGCGCTCCCGTCGGGCGGCTCGGGCGGCTCCTGGGCGTCGAGCGCGATCTCGAGGTTGTCGATCTCGAGGCCCGCCGCGGCCGCCAGGATGTGCTCGACCGTGTGCACCTCGGCGGTTCCGTTCTTGAGGATCGTCCGGCGCATCTGGTCGGTGTCGGCCCGCGCGGTGCGCGGCGAGACGGGGATCTCGGGACGCCCGGGGAGGTCGACGCGGACGAAGCGGATCCCGGAGCCGGGCGGCGCGGGACGGAATTCGACGTGGCAGGCGACGCCCGTGTGGAGGCCCACGCCGTCGTACGCGACGGCGCGGGCGAGGGTGCGCTGGTGGGGGACGCTCACGGCGACGGTTTCTTTCCCTCCAGCTCCTCGATCCGGCGGCGAAGCTCGCGGACGGTGCGGAGCAGCTCCGGAAGGTTCCGGAGGCTCGCCTCGATCCGCTTCGCCTGTCCGACGGGAAGCGCGGGATAGCCGAACATCTTCTCGCCCGGCTTCACCGACTTCGAGACGCCGGACTTGGCGCCGATCTGGGCGCCCGCGCCGATCTCGATGTGGCCGACGATCCCGACCTGCCCCGCGAGGACCACGTGGTCGCCGACGCTGGTGCTCCCCGAGATGCCGACCTGCGCCACGATGATGCAGTTCTGGCCGATCTGCACGTTGTGCGCGATCTGGACCAGGTTGTCGATCTTGCTCCCGCGGCCGATCCGGGTGGTGCCGGTCGTGGCGCGGTCGATCGTGACGCAGGCGCCCAGCTCGACGTCGTCCTCGACGACGACGTTCCCGACCTGGGGCAGCTTCCGGTAGATCTCGCCGTCGCGGACGAAGCCGAATCCGTCGCTCCCGATCACGGCGCCCGAGTGGACGATGACGCGCGCGCCGAGCACGCAGTCCTCGCGGAGCGTGACGTTCGGATGGAGGCGCGCGTCCGGGCCGATCGAGGCGCGCGGGCCGACGTAGGCGCCCGGGCCGATCCAGACGCGCGGCCCGATCACCGCGAGCGACTCGACCACCGCGTTCGGGCCGATCACCGCCGTGGCGTCGACGGAGGCGTCGCCGGCGACGACCGCGCTCGGGTGGATGCCCGCCTCCGGCCGCGCCTCGTCCCCCTGGAAGAACCGGACGGCCTTCAGGAACGCGAGGTACGGGTTGTCGTTCTGGATGAGCGGCTTGCCGATGGCGCGGTGGTTCTCGGCGACGATCACGGCCGAGGCGTGCGTCCGCTCCAGGTAGCCCTCGTAGCGGGGATGGGCGAGGAACGTCAATTCCCCCTCGCGGGCCTCGCGGATGCCGGCGACCCCGGTGATCTCGACCGAGCCGTCGCCGATCACGACGCCGCCGATGATCCGGGCCACTTCCTCGAGGGTGACGCGGGGGGATTCCGGAGGCTCCGGGGGGACCTCCTCCGTCAGCGCGCCCGTGCGCGCGACGATGCTACTGCCCTCCGGTTGTGCCACCGGTGCCTGGGTTCCGGATTCCGGTCTCATCCTCTGTCCTAAGCTCGCTCAGGACCCGGTCCGTCAGGTCGAGCGTCTTGTCCCCGTAGACGACGTTTCCGTCGGCCGCGTCGAGGATGAGGGAGAAGGCCTCATCCGTCCCGATGCCCGCCACAATGGCGTGGACGCGATCGATGATCGGCTTCAGGTACTCCTCGTTCAGCTTCGTGATCTTCCCGTTCGGGCCCCACGTCGTCTGAACGAACGACTCGTATTCGCCGATCTTCTTCTGGAGCAGTTGGTTCTGCTCGTCGCGCTTCGCCTCGCTCAGCATCGGGCCCTGCTGGTCGAGCTTGCGCTGCAAATCGTCGATCTCGGTCTTCTTGTCCCGGGCGGTCTTCGTGAGGTCCTGGACCTCACGGTTGAACGCCTCCTGCGCCTCCTGCGTCTTGCGATACTCGGCAAAGATCCGATCCGAGTCAATGAACCCGATCTTGAGCTCGGCCGAGGCCCGTTCGGCCCCCGTTCCGAGGAGAGCGAGGGCCAGCAAGGCTCCCCAGAGTACCCTACCCCCTTGGCGCTGTCGATACATATCCTAACCTCTTGTCCTAGAAGGTGTTGCCTAACTGGAAGTGGGTCTCCCAGCGCCCCCCCTCCTCGCGGTCGAAACCGTACCCGACGTCGAATCCGACCCGACCGAGGGCCGGGATCTCCAGGCGGAAGCCGAACCCGGCCGATTTCCGGAGATCCCCCAGGTCGAGGTCCCGGGTGCTGTTCCACGTGTTCCCCCCCTCGAAGAAGAGGAGCCCGTGGAGCGGCTCGGCGATCGGGAACTGGATCTCGGACGTGAGGATCAGCATGCTCCGTCCGCCCGGGTAGCGATCCAAGACCCGCCCGGTGACGGGGTCCTTCGTGATGTTCGCCCGCGGGACCACGTAGTAGTCGGGGTACCCCCGCAGATAGTCGTACGTGGTGCCGCCGAGCCGGAAGCGCTCGTAGTCGGGGACGGTCGAGCCGGCCAGATAGCCCGCCTTGCCCCGCAGCATGAGCGTGAACGGGGTCCGGAGCCGCGTGTAGTTCCGTAGCTCCAGGGTCTCCTTCGTGAAGTGCTCGACGCCGCCCAGGAAGGAGCCCGCGAACTCGTTCGACCAGGTCAGCCGCGACCCGCGCGTGGCGTAGAACGGATTGTCCGTGGAGTTCCGGAGGAACGTCAGCGTGACGCTGCTCACGCGCCGGGGCCATTTGGTGTCGCGGAGCGACTGGAGGTTCGCCGGCTCCCCGATCTCGTACGGGCGGATGTTGAGCAGGGTCACGTCGCGGAGGTCGTAGGAGAACCCGGCGCGCGAGTAGTCGGGCCACGGCAGGGGGCGGCCGAGCGTGAAGCCCCCGCCCCGGTCCTTCCGATCGTAGAAATCGAGGTTCTGCCTCGTGTTGAACAGGCTGAACCCGACGGAGAGCGGCGTGTCGCGGAACCAGGGCTGCGTGTACGAGACCTCCGCGTCGTTCCGCTGGCTCCCCCGCTCGAGCCGGATCGAGATGCTCTGCCCGGTGCCGAACAGATTGTTGTGGCCGAGCTCGAGGAACCCGGTCAACCCCGACTGGCTGGAGAAGCCGGCCCCGGCGCTGGCGGTGCCGGTCTGCTTCTCCTGGACCTTCAGCGTCAGGTTGATGTCGGCGCTGTCCCCGGTCGGCTCGTAGTCGACGTTCACGTCCTGGAAGTAGCCGAGCCCGAAGATGTCGCGCTGCGTGCGCATCAGCGTCGAGCGGCGGAATACGTCGCCGGGACGCACCGTCGCCTCGCGCCGGATCACGTTCTCCTTCGTGCGCGTGTTCCCGACGATCTTGAGGTCGGCGACCCGCGAGCGCGCCCCCTCCTGGACGACGAACTGCACGTTCACGACCGAGTCCTTGTCCGAGAACTTCGGGTCGATCGAGAGGAAGAGGTAGCCCTGCTCCTGGTAGAGCGAGTAGGCCGATTCGAGCGTCTTCTGGATCTGCGTCTCGTTGTACGCCGTGCCCGGCCGCGGCAGCGTGACCAGCTCGAGCGCCGACGTCGGCACGGCCGTGTTGCCGGCCCAGGAGATGTCGCCGAAGCGGTAGCGGGGGCCCTCGCGCAGGTAGACGTTCAGGATCACGCCGTCCCCGGCGGGCACCTCCGTGGTCGTGATCGAGTCGACCTCGCCGTCGCGGTAGCCGCGGCTCCGCATGTAGAGGCGGAGGCCGGTCTCGTCGGTCTCGATCTGCGACGGCTTGTACGTGCCGCTCTTCAGGAAGCCCGGCGTGCGGCTCTTCATCGACTTCCGGAGCCCCTTCCGCGAGAGGTCGGGCGCGCCGTGGATCTCGATGCCGCGCACCTTCTGCTTCTTCCCCTCGTCGATCTTGAAGACCACCTTCACCGCGCCCGGGGCGAAGGCCTGCGTGGTCGGCGTCACGACGGCCCGCGTGTAGCCCTCGTCCGCGTACGCCGTCTTGATCTTGCGCGCGTCGAGGTCGAGGATCCCCTGGTCGACGAGCTGTCCCGTCGAGACCGTGATCTTCTCCTTCAGCTTCGACGTCTCGATCTTCTTCGCCCCCTCGAACTCCACCGACTGGACGCGCGACCGCTCCGACACGACGATGTTGAGATCGACGCCGTCGGGAGCGTGCTCGTCCTGGACCTGGACGTCGGTGAAGAGGCCGGTGCCGAAGAGACGGCGCACCCCGTCGGAGACGGAGCTCGCGTCGTACGGCTCCCCGGCGTGGAGGCCGAACGTGCGGATGATGACGAGGGAGTCGACGTTCCGGAAGCCGCTCGCGCGGATCGCGCGGATCACCTCGGCGCCGGTGGCCGGGGGCGGAGACGGCGGCGCGAGGTCGAGGCGGACGCCGGCGCTGTCTCCGGCCGTGACGCCGGGCGCGGGGGCCGCGGGGGCCGCGGGAGCCGTGCCCTCCTGCGCGCGCGCCGGGCTCGACGCGACCGCGAGGCACGCGACCGCGAGGCACGCGAGCGCGATCGCCGCGGCCGGGAGGAGCGCGCGGCCGAGAGCCCGGATGGCGGCACGGCGCGCCCCGTCCCGCGGGGCGCTCCCGTCCGTGGGGCCGTGCTCGATTCGGGTCAAGAGGCGAACGTCAGCTCGTCGCCGCTTCGGGAGACCACCACGTCGCTGCCTTCCTTGAGTTTTCCGCGCAGAACGTGCTCCGAGAGGGGGTCCTCGATGAGCTTCTGGATGGCCCGCTTGAGCGGACGCGCGCCGAGCGACGCGTCGAACCCCTTCTCCACCAGGAGGTCGACGACCGACGGCTCGAACCCGACCTTCACGCCGTTCGACCGGAGCCGCTCGGAGACCTGCTCCAGCAGGATCTGCGTGATCTGCTCCATCTGCGGGCGCGACAGCGGATGGAAGACGATCGCCTCGTCGATCCGGTTCAGGAACTCCGGATTGAAGCTCCGCTTCAGCTCCTCCATGATCGTCCGCTTCATGTTCTCGTATGTCGAGTCCTCGGTGTGCTCCGAGAATCCGAGGCCCCGCGCGCCCTTGATCTGACGGGCGCCGAGGTTCGACGTCATGATCAGCACCGTGTTCTTGAAGTCGACCTTCCGCCGCAGGCTGTCGGTCAACTGGCCGTCGTCCAGGACCTGGAGCAGGATGTTGAAGACGTCCGGGTGCGCCTTCTCGATCTCGTCGAGGAGCACGACCGAGTAGGGCTTCCGGCGGACCTTCTCCGTCAGCTGGCCCCCCTCCTCGTGGCCGACGTAGCCCGGGGGCGCGCCGATCAGGCGGGAGACCGAGAACTTCTCCATGTATTCCGACATGTCGATCCGGATCAGCGCGTCCGGATCGTCGAAGAGGAACCGCGCGAGGACCCGCGCCAGCTCCGTCTTTCCGACGCCGGTCGGCCCGAGGAAGATGAACGAGCCGATCGGCCGGCGCGGATCGCGGAGGCCGGCGCGGTTCCGCCGGATCGCCCGGCTGACCGCGGCGACCGCCTCGTCCTGCCCGACGATCGACTTCCGGAGCTCCTCCTCCATCCGGAGGAGCTTCTCCGACTCCTTCTCCTCGATGCGCGAGATCGGGATCCCGGTCATCCGCGAGATGACCTGCGAGATCAGCTCGGCGTCCACGGACGCCTCCGTCTCGTGCTTGATCTCGTTCCAGTTCTTCTTGTGCTCCCGGAGCTTGGCCCGGAGCTCCTTCTCCTTGTCGCGGAACCGGGCCGCCTTCTCGAACTCCTGCTGCTGGATCGAGGCCTCCTTCTCCTTGGCGACCTCCTCGACCTGCTTCTCCAGCTCGCGCACCTCGGTCGGGATGGCCGAGATCGAGAGCCGCGCGCACGCGCCCGCCTCGTCGATCACGTCGATCGCCTTGTCCGGGAGGAACCGGTCGTTGATGTAGCGGTCGGCGAGCCGCACGGCGGAGATGATCGCGTCCTCCGTGTACTTCGCGCCGTGGTGCGCCTCGTACTTGTCGCGGAGCCCCATGATGATCTGGATCGTCTCGTCCACCGAGGGCGGATCGACCATGATCGGCTGGAACCGGCGCTCGAGCGCGCCGTCCTTCTCGATGTACTTGCGGAACTCGTCGAGCGTCGTGGCGCCGATGCACTGGAGCTCGCCCCGCGCGAGGGCCGGCTTCAGCATGTTGGAGGCGTCGATCGCCCCTTCGGCCCCGCCGGCGCCAACGATCGTGTGCAGCTCGTCGATGAAGATGATCGTGTCCTTCGACTCCCGGATCTCGTTCATCACGGCCTTGAGCCGCTCCTCGAACTGGCCCCGGTACTTCGTCCCCGCGACGACGGCCGCGAGGTCGAGCGTGACGATCCGCTTGTCCTTCAGCGTCTCGGGCACGCGGTTCTCGACGATCCGCTCGGCGAGCCCCTCGGCGATCGCGGTCTTGCCGACGCCCGGCTCGCCGATCAGGATCGGGTTGTTCTTCTTCCGTCGCGAGAGCACCTGGATCACGCGCTCGATCTCGTTCTCGCGCCCGATGATCGGGTCGAGCTTGTTCTCGCGCGCGAGTGCCGTCAGGTCCCGGCCGAACTGGTTCAGCGCCGGGGTCTCGACCTTCCCCTCGCGCTCGGGCTGCGACACGGACGGGGTCCCTCCCAGGAGCTTCAGCGTCTCCTCGCGGACCTTCTTCCGGTCGACCCCCAGCTCGAGCAGGACCCGCGCGGCCACGCCCTCGCCTTCGCGGATCAGCCCGAGGAGCAGGTGCTCGGTTCCGACGTAGTTGTGTCCCAGCTGGCGCGCCTCGTCCACGGACAGCTCGAGGACGCGCTTCGCCCGCGGCGTGAAGGGGATCTCGCCGATCGTGAGCGTGCCGCCCGTCGAGGCGACCATGCTCTCGACCGCCTGGCGGATCGCGTCCAGATCGAGCCCCAGGTTGTTCAACACCGTCGCGGCGATCCCCTCGCCCTCCCGGATCACGCCCAGGAGGAGGTGCTCCGTCCCGATGTAGTCGTGCTGCAGCCGGGCGGCCTCCTCGCGGGCGAGATACATCACCTTTCGCACGCGCTCCGTGAACTTGTCATGCATGGATGGAACCCTCCGGCTCCCGTGGGACCCTGTGTCTAATTCGGGCTGACGTCGTCGCCGTCCAAGAGCTGCCGCACGTAGTCGGCGCGAACGACGTTCCGCTCCCTCTGTTCCATTTCGCGGCCGGCGAAGAGCTGCAGGTGCGCCGGCTGCGTCCGAATCAGCATCTCGTTCAGCGTCGGCACGTCGGTGAGCCCGTCCATGCGGAGGGCCACGCCGAACCGGACCGCCGAGGAGAGATTCACGACCTCCTGCGACGACATGACCCGGCTGTGCCGGAGCGCCCCGTACGCCCGCCAGATCTTGTCCTCGATCTGGACGCGGGCGTCCTTCAGGAGCTCCTCCCGGGCCTGCTGCTCGTACTCGATGATCTGGCGGGTCACGCGCTCCAGCGCGTCGACCGTCTCCCGCTCGCTCTGCCCCAGGGTCGTCTGGTTCGAGATCTGGAAGAAGTTCCCCATGATCTGCGAGCCCTCGCCGTAGAACCCGCGCACCGCGAGCCCCACCTGCGTGATCCCCTGGAGCACCTTTCCGATCTGGCGCGTCAGCACCAGGGACGGCAGGTGGATGAGCACCGAGGCGCGCATCCCCGTGCCGACGTTCGTCGGACAGGCGGTCAGGTAGCCGAGATCTTCGCCGAAAGCATAGTCGAGGTCCTCGGCCAAATCATCATCGATGGCGTTCACCGACTCCCACGCGGACCGGAGCTGGAATCCGGACGCCAGCGCCTGGAGGCGGAGGTGGTCCTCCTCGTTCACCATGAGCGAGACGCTCTCGTCGGGCACGAGGAGGAGCCCGCGGAGCCGCCCGTTGTCGGCCAGATCGTTCGAGATCAGGTGGCGCTCCACCAGGAACTGCCGGTCGAGCGGGGTGAGGTCGCGCATGGAGATCGCGTTCGTCCCCTCGAGGGCGGGCGTGTTCCGCACCGCCGTCACCGCGCTCGAGTAGACCATCGCGAGCTGCTCCTCGCGGGCGCGGTGCGTGAACGGCACGTCCTTCAGGTTCCGGGCGAGCCGGACGCGCGTCGAGAGGACGATGTCGGACGACGGGCCCGTGCCGTCGAGCCAGCGGCCGAGCGTCTGGGCGAGCGGGACGAGCTTCATGACCGCTCCGATCCGCGGCCGGTGGCCGGGCCGCCCTCGGCGTCCGCCGTCCGGCCCTCCCGCGTCTCGATGGCGCGGATCTGGTCGCGGAGCGCGGCGGCCGTCTCGAACTCCTCGCGCTCGATCGCCCGCTGCATCTCCTCGTGGAGGCGCTGGATCTCGCGGCGGATCGCCACCCGGGCCGAGTCCCGCTCGGGCGTCTTGCCGACGTGCTTGGTGCTGCCGTGGATCCGGCGGAGGAGCGGCCGGAGCTGCGTGCGGAACGTCGTGTAGCACTCGGAGCAGCCGAGCCGGCCGGTCTCGCGGAAGTTGGAGTAGACGAGCCCGCACTTCGGGCACTGGACGCGCCCGACCTTGGCCTCTTCCCCGACGCCCGCCTGATCGACCATGCCCGCCAGGAGGTCGCCCACCGAGAACTTCGACTTGAGGAGCGGCACGTGGTACCCGCGCTCCTCCGCGCACTTCTCGCAGACGTGGTACTCGGTCTTCTTGTTGTTCACGATCTCCGTGAAATGGACGATCGCGGGTCGCTTACCGCAAAGCTGGCACTGCATCGGTCATTCCCTCTCCCGCCCCCCGGGGCATCCTACTCCTTAGATGCGCGGAACCACCAAATTCATCGGCGCGAGCCGGCCCTCCTCAAGCGCCAGGATGCGTCCCGCCGAACGAGCAACTTCCATGTTATGTGTCGCAATGACAATGGCTTGCCGCTCCTCCTGCCGGTACCGCTCGAAGATCTCGAGGAGGCCGCCGGTGGCGGCCCGGTCGAGGTTCCCCGTCGGCTCGTCGGCGAGGAGCACGGCCGGTTTGAGATGCAGGGCCCGTGCCACCGCGACGCGCTGCTGCTCGCCCCCCGAGAGCTCGGACGGCTTGTGCTCGGCCCGCCCCTCGAGGCCCAGGTCCCGCAGGAGCGACGCCGCGCGCTCCCGCGTCTCCGCCGCGGGGCGCCGGGCGATCCACCCCGGCATCATCACGTTCTCCAGCGCGGTGAACTCCGGCAGGAGCTGGTGGAACTGGAACACGAACCCGACCGCCCGGCTCCGGAGCCGCGACCGCCCCGCCTCGTCGAGGCTCGTCATCGAGACGCCCCCGATGGAGACGGTCCCCGCCGACGGCCGGTCGAGGCCGCCGAGCAGGTGGAGGAGCGTCGACTTCCCCGAGCCCGAGGCGCCGATCACCGCGACGGTCTCGCCGGCCTCGACGCGGAGCGACGCGCCGCGGAGCACCGGGACCGGCGCGATCCCCTCGGTGTACGTCTTTTCGAGCCCGACCGCCTCGAGCGCCGGCGCGGGCGCCGCGCCGTCACTCATAGCGGATCGTCTGGACCGGGGCGAGCCGGGCCGCCTGCCAGGCCGGATAGAGGCTCGCGAGGAAGCAGGTCGCCGTCGCGAAGACGGCGACGAGCGCGAAATCGGTCCAGTCCATCTTCACGGGCAGCGTGTCGATGAAGTAGATCTCACCCGGCAGGTGGAGGAGCTTGTACTTCCCCAGCGCGAAGGAGACGCCGAAGCCCGCCAGGAGCCCGAGCGCCGTGCCGCAGAAGCCGACGAGCGTCCCCTGGAGGAGGAAGATGCGGAGGATGCCCCCCGGCGTCACCCCCATGGTGCGGAGTACCCCGATGTCGCGCCGCTTCTCCAGCACGAGCATCACCAGGCTCGAGACGATGTTCACCGCGGCCACGATCACGATCAGGATCAGGATCGTGAACATGACGGCCTTCTCGATGCGCATCCAGGCGAACAGGTTCCGGTTCAGGTCGATCCAGTCGGTGACGCGGAAGTCGGGCCCGAGCGCGCGCTCGAGGACGCGGGCGTCGTCCTGCGCGCGGAACATGTCGGGGATCCGGAGCTGGTAACCGGTGATGTCGCCGCCGATGCCGAAGAAGTCCTGCGCCGTCTTCATGAGGACGACGCCGAACGAGGAATCGTACTCGTAGAGCCCCGACTGGAAGATCGAGCTGACGCGGAGCCGCTTCGAGCGCGGGACGCCGCCGAGGATCCCGCCCGGCTCCTCGGTCGGAAGGCTGATCAGGATCACGTCGCCGCGGGTCACGCGGAGCCGTAGCGCCAGCTCCTGCCCCAGCGCGATGCCCGGCAGGTCGCCGCCGTCGAACGCGTCGCGGGACGGCGCCACGTGGGCCAGGATGTCGGTGGTCCGCACCTCCTCGCGCGGGTCGACGCCCTTCAGGACCATCCCGTCGACGCCGTGCCGCGAGGCGACCATCACCTTGCCGTACACGAACGGCGCGACCTGCGCGTCGGGGAGCGCCGCACGGATCGTGAGGAGCGCGGCGGAGTCGGGCGCGATCGGGCGGTCCTCGGACGAGAGGACGGCGATGTGCGCGTTCGTCCCGGCGATCCGGCGCTGCACCTGGTCCTCGAACCCGTTCATGACGGAGAGGACGATCGTCAGCGCGGCCACGCCGACGAAGACGCCGCCGACGGCGAGGAGGCTCACCAGCGTGATGAAGTTGAGGCGCCGCTTCGATCGGAGATAGCGGGACGCGATGATCCAGACGGTACCCATCCGGGGCCGGGGGCGTGCCGGGGCCGTCAGGCCCCGTCTCCCTCCTCGGGACGCATCTGCGGAAAGAGGATCACGTCGCGGATCGACCGCTGGTCGGTGAGGAGCATCACCAGCCGGTCGATCCCGATGCCGACGCCCCCGGTCGGCGGCATGCCGATCTCGAGCGCGCGGAGGTAGTCCTCGTCGAGCATCTGCGCCTCGTCGTCGCCGCGGGCGCGCTGTTCCATCTGCGCCTCGAAGGCGCGGCGCTGCGCGGCCGGGTCGTTCTGCTCGGAGAAGGCGTTCGCGAGCTCCATGCCCGCGACGATCACCTCGAACCGCTCCACCACGCTCGGATCGCCGCGCTTCTCCTTCGCGAGCGGCGAGACGTCGCGCGGGTGGTCGGTCAGGAAGGTCGGCGCGTCGAGGGACGGCTGGACCAGCTCCGAGACGACCTCGTCCAGGATCCGCCCCCAGCCGAACGCCGGATCGCACGTGACGCCGCGGCCGGCCGCGAGCGCGCGCAGATCGGCCTCGGCCTCCGGCAGCGCGGGCACGCCGAGCGCCTCGGCCGCGGCCGTCTTGAACGGGAGCCGCCGCCACGGGGGCGCGAAGTCGAGGGTCCGGCCGTCGTGCGGCACGACGGTGCCGCCGTGGAGGGCGCGCACGACGTGGACGACCAGGTCCTGCGTCACCTCCATCATCGTCTCGTAGTCCGCGTACGCCTGATAGAACTCGAGCATCGTGAACTCGGGGTTGTGGCTCCGGTCGATCCCCTCGTTCCGGAAATCCTTCCCGATCTCGTAGACCCGCTCGAGCCCTCCCGCGATCAGCCGCTTCAGGTAGAGCTCGTCGGCGATCCGGAGGTAGAGCGGCATGTCGAGGGCGTTGTGGTGCGTCACGAACGGGCGCGCGGCGGCGCCGCCGTACAGCGCCTGCAGCACCGGGGTCTCGACCTCCAGGTAGTCGCGGCCGTCGAGGAACGCGCGGACCGCGCGCACGATCTCGGCCCGCGCCCGGAACACCGCGCGCACGTCGTCGTTCACGGCCAGGTCGGTGTAGCGCTGGCGGTAGCGGATCTCGACGTCGGTCAGCCCGTGCCACTTCTCGGGGAGCTGCCGGAGCGACTTCGCGAGGAGCGTCACCCGGCCGGCCTTGATGGTGATCTCGCCGGTCCGGGTGCGGAACACGGTCCCTTCGACGCCGATCCAGTCGCCGAGGTCGAGCTCGAGCGCCGCGGCGTACGCCTCCGGGCCGAGCGCGTCCTCACGGAGGTAGACCTGGAGGAGCCCGTCGCGATCCTTGAGGTGGGCGAACGACGCCTTGCCGTGACCGCGCTTGGTCATGAGCCGCCCGGCCACGCGCACGACCGTGCCGGAGGCCTCGAGCGCCTCGTGGTCCGCGCGGATCCGGTCCGACCGGTGCGTGACGTCGTAGCGGTAGGCGTACGGCTCGACGCCGCGGCGCGTCAGGGCGTCGAGCTTGTCGCGGCGAATCTCCTGAACGGACACGTGTCTCCGGTGACGAGGGTCCCTCGCCCGCGGCGGATGGGTCCGGCGGGACGCCGGCGGCGCGGTGCGTCGGGCGATTCTAGGGAGCGTAGCGCGGGCGGTCAAGCCTCGCGCCCGAGAGCGGAGCTTCCTCGGCCGACGGCGCGTCCTCGCGCGCGCGGCCGCACGCCGGGCAGTACGCCCAGTCGGGGACGAGCCGGCGCCCGCAGCCGTCGCAGGCGAGCGCCGCGCGGGCGCCGCAGTGCGGACAGAAGGCGTGCTCCGAGGAGACGGTGCGATGGCAGCCGCCGCAGACGCGTCCGCCTTCGTCCTCGGTCGTGACGACCCGGGTCAGCTCCTCGAGCGTGGTCTCGCCGTCGAACACCTTCCCGAGCCCGTCCTGCCCGATCGTGACCATGCCGGCCTCGACGGCCGCCGACCGGATGACCGCCTCGGTGGCGCCGGAGGAGACGAGACGCCGGAGCGATTCGTCCATCTCGAGGAGCTCGAAGATGCCGGTCCGGCCGCGGTAGCCGGTCTGCGCGCAGTAGTCGCAGCCGACCGGCCGGAAGAGCGCCACGTCGCGCGCCTCCGCGCCGCTCAGGCCGAGGCGGCGGAGCACCTCGCCGGACGGCGCGTACGCGTCCTTGCACTTGGGACAGAGCGTGCGGACGAGCCGCATCGAGACGACGCCGACGAGGCTCGACGCCACCATGTACGGGGCGAGCCCCAGGTCGACGAGACGCGTGACGGCGGACGCAGCGTCGTTCGTGTGCACGGTGCTGAGGACGAGGTGGCCGGTGATCGAGGCACGGAAGGCGATCTGCGCCGTGTCGGCGTCGCGGATCTCACCGACCATCAGCACGTCGGGGTCCTGCCGGAGCATCGCGCGGAGCACCGACGCGAACGACTTCTTCCCCCGCTCGTCCACCTGGACCTGGTTCACGCCGGGGATCTGGTGTTCGATCGGGTCCTCGGCCGTCACGATGTTCTTCGTGACCGTGTGGATCTGCTGGAGGAGCGAGTAGAGGAGCGTCGTCTTCCCGCTCCCGGTCGGTCCGGTGACGATCAGGATCCCCTGCGGGCGGGTGCCGTAGTCCCGGATCCGCTGCAGGCACGGGGCCGAGAGCCCGAGCGTCTCGAGCCGGAGCGAGGAGCGCTCCTGGTCCGCGATCCGGATCACGACCTTCTCGCCCTGGAGCGTCGGGAGGGTCGACACGCGGAGGTCGATCCGCCGTCCCTCCGACTCGACCCGGAAGCGCCCGTCCTGCGGCATCCGCTTCTCCGCGATGTCGAGGCTCGCGAGGATCTTGATCCGGGAGACGAGCGCTCCCTGCGTCCACTTCGGCAGCCGCTCCAGGTCCTGGAGCAGGCCGTCGACGCGGATGCGGACCGAGACCGCCTTCTCCTGCGGCTCGATGTGGATGTCGCTCGCGCGGAGCTCGACGGAGCGGGCGATCAGCCAGTTCGCGAGGCGGACGATCGGCGATCCGATGCCGAGCTTCTCGAGCTCCTCGGCCGACTCCTCCTTTACGTCCTCGACCAGCTCGCGCACCTCGCCGGCCGGGTCGTTCTTGATGATGCTCTCGAGCACCTCCACCACGGAGTCGTCCATGTGGTAGTAGCGCGAGATCGCCTCGAGGATCTCCGTCGGCGGCGCCAGGACCGGCCGGACGAAGTACCCGCTCTGGAAGCGGATGTCCTCGAGCGCGGAGGCGTTCAGCGGGTCGGCCATCGCGACACGGATCGTGTTCCGGTTCTCGACCTCGACCGGCATCGCCACGTACTTCTTCGCCAGCTCTTCCTTGATGAGGGCGATCGCGGCCTCGTCGATCGCGATCGACGCGAGGTCGACGATCGGGAGGCCGAGCTGCTGGTGGAGGACACGACAGATGTCCCCCTCGGTCACCATCCCGGCGCGGGTGAGGATCTGGCCCAACGGCTCGCGGGTCTGTCGCTGCCGGCGGAGCGCCTCCTTGAGCTGGTCCTCGCCCAGGAGCCCCGCGTCGAGCAGGTACTCGCCGAGCTTCTTGCGACGTCCGCTGTCGGTCACCGCCGGTCTGCCCCTCGGAACGGGTGGGTCGTGGACGGACTCGTGTCCGCCCCCCAAGGGGCAAACGGCATGCCATCCGCGGGGCGGGAGTGCGACCGCCGGAACTCGTTGGGACTAGCGGCGCTGGCGCGGTGCGGGTCCGCGCGGGGAATCGGGGAACAGGGCCGCGAGCGGCCAGGAACGTGCACGTCGCACGATTTCCGGTCGGGACCTGGCCGGTCAGGCCCCCCCGTTCCGGGCCGGGATCCGCTCCAGGGCGAGCTTGTCCATCTCCTCGCCGAACCGCACCGAGTAGTCGCCGTTGAAGCACGCGTAGCAGTGCGCGTCCGGCCGGTCGACGCAGGAGCGGAGGCCCTCCATCGACAGGTAGCCGAGCGAGTCGACGTGGAGGTACTTCCGGATCTCCTCGATCGTGTGGGACGACGCGATCAGCTCGCGCCGGTTCGGCGTGTCGATGCCGTAGTAGCAGGACCATCCGATCGGCGGGCTCGAGACCCGGAAGTGCACCTCCCGCGCGCCGGCGCCGCGGAGCATCATGACGAGGCTCCGGCTCGTCGTGCCGCGGACGATCGAGTCGTCCACGACGACCACGCGCTTCCCCTCGAGAATGCTCCGCACGGCGTTGAACTTGAGGTTCACGCCGAACGAGCGCGTGATCTGCTCGGGCGCGATGAAGGTCCGGCCGATGTAGTGGTTCCGGATGAGGCCGAGCTCGAACGGGATCCCGGAGCGCTCGGAGAAGCCGAGCGCGGCGGAGTTGCTCGAGTCGGGCACCGCGATCACGATGTCGGCCCCGGCCGGGTGCTCCTCGGCGAGCCGGCGCCCGAGCCGGCGGCGGATCGAATCGACGCTCGCGCCGAAGACCGTGCTGTCCGGGCGCGAGAAGTAGATCAGCTCGAAGACGCACGCGCGGGCCGGCTCGGCGGCGTGCACGCGGAAGGAGCGGACGCCGTCCTTGTCGATCCGGACCATCTCCCCCGGCTCGATCTCCCGGACGAAATCGGCGCCGACGATGTCGAGCGCGCACGTTTCGCTCGCGAGGACGTGCGCGTCGCCGCGGCGGCCGAGACAGAGCGGACGGAAGCCGCGCGGATCGCGGACGCCGAAGAGCGCGTCACCCGAGAGGAGCACGAGCGAGTACGCGCCCTGGCAGCGGTTCAGCGCCTCGACGATCATCCGCTCGATCTCGGTCGCCCGGGAGCGCGCGATCAGGTGGAGGATCACCTCGGTGTCGCTCGTCGTCTGGAAGATCGACCCCTGGTCCTCCATCTCGCGCCGCAGGTCGAGCGCGTTCACGAGATTTCCGTTGTGCCCGATCGCGAGCTGTCCCTCGCGGAAGTTGACGACCAGGGGCTGCGCGTTCGTGATCTGATTCCGGCCCGTCGTCGAGTACCGGTTGTGGCCGATCGCCACGTGCCCCTGGAGCCGGCCCAAGGCCTCCCCCGCGAAGACGTCGGAGACGAGGCCGAGACCCCGATGGACGCGAAGCTCCGCGCCGTCCGACGCGACGATGCCGGCGCTCTCCTGGCCCCGATGCTGGAGCGAGTAGAGCCCCGCGTACGTGAGGCGCGCGGCGTTCTCGGCGCCCCAGATCCCGAAGACGCCGCACTCCTCCCGGAGCCGGTCGCCTGGCGCTTCCCGCGTCCCGTCCGAATCGATCACCGACGACTCCCTTCGCCGCCCCGGCTCACGCCGCCCGCATCGCGGGGGCCGGGTCGGCCAGAAATGCCTCGAGCTCGCGCCACGCGAGCGGCGTCCCGATCGCGAGCGACGCCTCCGCGTGCGGATTGACCAGGAGCCCGCTCCGCGTCCCGGTCACCGGGCCGACGGCCTCGTACGCCTCGGCCGCCGCCTGGTCCCCCGCCGGGCCCCGCGTCCAGAGCCACCAGAGCCGCGCCCGGCGGATCGCGCCCAAGCCGGCCAGCGGATGCTCGCGGCGGAGGCGGGCGAGGAGCCCCTCGTCGCGCGTGTCGTCGCGCGGCCGCACCAGGATCCCCCAGGCGCCCTCGGGCGGGGCGAGCGACGCCCCGCGCTCCGCCGCCGGGAGGAAGCGGTACCGCTCCTTGTTTGGATTCACGAAGAAGTTGCTCGACTCGATCGCGAGGGCGAGCGCCGGCTCGAACGCGTCGGACGCGGCGCCCGCCTCGGGCGTGAAGAGGAAGAGATCCTCCCGCACGAGCCGGTCGATCGCGTGCCCCGGCGGCAGGAGCCGCCGCGCCGTGTCGAGCGCGGTCAACGCCGTGAGGTCGGCGATCTTGAGCCGGGTCAGGAGCACCGCGCTCATCGCGCCTCCGCGGGAGCGGCCACGCCCAGACGGGCCGCGAGCGACGCGAAGAGGAAGCGGCCGGGGCCGGGGCCCTCGAGCGCGTCGAATCGCCCGACCGCCGCCCGCCGGCGGTCGCCCCAGGAGCCCGGCCAGTCGAGCGGCACGTGCTTGAGCGCCGCGGCCCGCTCCGGGTGCGGCATGAACGCGAGCACGTTCCCGGCGCGGTTCGTGAGGCCGGCCGTCGCGAGCATCGAGCCGTTCGGGTCGTCGGGGTACGCGAGGGCGGGCCCGCCCTCGGCGTCCACGTACCGGAGGAGGGCGAGCCCCTCCTTCTCGATCGCCGCGCGGACTTCGGGATCGGCGGTCTCGAAGCGCCCCTCGCCGTGCGCGATCGGGAGCGGCACCGATTCCGCGAGCGGGAGCGCCGACGTGAACGTCGCGCGGCCCGGCCCCTCGACGCCGCGGACGCGCACCCAGCGGCAGAGGTATCCCGCGCGGCGCGGCGCGCGGTTCGGCGCGAGCGCCACGTCGACGCGCCCCGGAACGAGGCCCGGGACGAGCCCGGCTTCGACCAGGACCTGCGCCCCGTTGCAGATCCCGAGCACCGGCTTCCCCCGCTCCGACTCCTGCGCGATCCGCTCCACGGCGGGGAGCTTCGCGGCCACCGCGCCCGCGCGGATCCGGTCCTGGAACGCGAAGCCGCCGGGGAGGAGGTACGCGTCGAACTCCGAGAGCACCGACGCCGGCTCGTTGAACCGGACGATCGTCGCTTCGATCCCGACCGCCTCGAGCGCCCGCGCGCTCTCGTACTCGCAGTTGACGCCGGGAATCTGGAGCACCGCCGCGCGCGCCATCGTCACTCCACGTACGGGCGGAGCGCGTCGCGGCGAAGCCGCGCCATCTCCGCCAGGTCCACGTCGACGAGCGCCGTGCCGGCGTCGAGGAACCGGAGCCGGGGCTCGGGGATCGTCCGCCCCACCATCGACGCGTCCACGTCGTGGCGGCGGAAGAGGTCGAGCAGCTCGGCGAGGCGTCCCTTCTCCGTCTCGAGCAGGAAGCCGGGCGCCTCGGAGTAGAGACGGATCTCCGGCGCGTCGGGGCCGAGCGCCGAGATCGGGATCTGGAGCCCGAAGCCGCCCGCCGCGTGCCCGCCCAGCGCCATCTCGAGCGCCGCGACCGCGAGGCCGCCCTCCGCGATGTCGTGGCAGGCGAGCACGAGCCCCCGCGCGATCGCCTCGCGCACCGCGTTCGCGCGGCGCCGCTCGAGGTCCAAGTCGAGCGTCGGGAGCGTCCCGCCCGTCTCCCCCGTCAGCAGGTGGCGGAGCTGAGACGCGCCGGTGCGCGGCTCGCGCTCGCCGGTCAGGAGGAGCACGCTGCCTCCCCCCCGGAGCGCGGTCGCGCCCGCGACGCTGTAGTCCGGGAGCGTGCCGAGCGCCGCGACGATCGGCGCCGGCTCGATCGCGCGGCCGGTCGACGACTCGTTGTAGAAGGAGACGTTCCCCGACACGACCGCGATCGGCGGCCCCGCCGGCCCGTCGGGCGCCAGGGCGCGCGCGGCGTCGCCGAGCCCGCGCACGCTCCGGACGAACGCGCCGAAGACCTCCGGGTCCTCGGGGTTCCCGAAATTGAGGCAGTCGGTGAGCGCCACGGGGCGCGCGCCGACGGCCGCCAGGTTCCGCACCGCCTCGGCGACGACGTGGGCCGTGCCCCAGTAGGGATCGGCGGCCACGTACCAGGGGTTGCCGTCGACGGTGATCGCGCAGCCGAGGGGCGCGCCGGGGATCGGCGCCAGGACCGACGCGTCGGCCTCGCCGGCGCGGATCACGACGCGCGCCTGCACCTCGGTGTCGTAGTAGCGGAGGATCGGCTCGCGCGACGTGACGTTCGGCGCGACCGCGATCCGCCGGAAGAGATCCTCGTGGTCGCGCACGGCGGGGAGCGGCGTCTCGGCCGGCGCCGGCGGCCGCTCCTTCTCGGGCCGCTTGTGCTCGATGCCGGCCGTGATCACCTCGACCGCCGCGTCGCAGACCGGCTGGCCGCCGCTCAGGATGCGATACCTGTCGTCGGCGCGGACCCGGCCGACGACCGCCGCGCACGCGCCGTGGTAGACGAGCGGGAGCGCGTAGTCCTCGTTGTAGATCGCGAGGAGGCGCGGGGCGAGGCGCTCCGGGACCGCGAGCGCGAACCGCTCCTGCGTCTCCGAGCACGCGATCACCTCGGCCGGGTACTCCCCCGGCGCCGTCGGCACGCGGTCGAGGTCGACGTCCATGCCGAAGCCGCCCGCCGCCGCCAGCTCGCTCGAGGCGCACGCGATGCCGCCCGCCCCGAGGTCCTTGAACCCGAACGGCGCGCCCTGCTCATGCAGCCAGGCGAGGGCGGCGCGGTTCGCCTCGAAGAGGACCCGCTTCAGGAAGGGATCGGGCACCTGCACGTGGCCGCGCTGTCCCTCCGCTTCCTCGTCGAGGATGGCCGAGGCGAACGAGGCGCCGCCGAAGCCGGTCTCGTCGGTCGGCTTCCCGACCAGCACGAGCACGTACGGCTCCGTCCGCGCCGCCTCCGGCACGCGGCTCCGCACGATCCGGTCGGCGCGCACGAGGCCGAGCGCGACGACGTTCACGAGGCAGTTCTCGTCGAAGCGGGGCGAGAAGAAGACGTCGCCCCCCAGGTTCGGCACGCCGAGCGCGTCGCCGTACTGCCAGATGCCGTCGACGACGCCCCGGATGATCTCCCGCACGGTCGCGGCGCGCGGCCCCTCCGGATCGCCGAACCGGAGCGCGTCCATCACGCCGATCACCTCGGCGCCCATGCAGTTCACGTCGCGCACGATGCCGCCGATGCCGGTCGCCGCCCCCTCCACGGGGACGACCTGGGACGGATGGTTGTGGCTCTCGTGCGCGATGACGAGCGCGTACTCGACGCCCCGGTGCGCGCCGAATCGGACGACCCCGGCGTCCTCGCCCGGGCCGAGGATCACGTCGGGGCTCTCGGTCGGGAGGAACGCCTTCAGGACCCAGCGGCTCGACTTGTAGGAGCAGTGCTCGCTCCACATGGTGTCGAAGATCGTCGCCTCGACCCGCGTCGGATCGCGGCCGAGGAGCTCCAGCATGCGCGCCACCTCGCCCGGGGCGAGGCGTAGCCCGGCCTCGGCGAGGAGCGCCCGGACGGTCCCCGGGTCGGCCCCCGTGAAGGGCATCATCTGGGCCTCAGCGGTTCGCGGCAACCGACGCTCCTAGAACGCGATCGAAGATTTGATTTACGTGGCGGACGAAGTGGGACGGATCGAAGCAGCGCGCCACCTCCTCGGGGCGCAGCACGGCCGCGACCTCGGGATCGCGGAGGAGGCGCGTCTTCAGATCCGGCGGCTCCTTCCACGCGGCCATGGCGTGGCGCTGCACGATCGCGTACGCCGCCTCCCGGGTCAGGCCGGCCGTCGTCAGCGCGAGGAGCGCCCGCTGCGAGTAGACGAGGCCCCGGGTCCGCTCGAGGTTCTCGCGCATCCGCTCGGGATAGACGTGGAGCCCGGCCAGGACCTCCCGCATCTGGCTGACCATGAAGTCGGCCACCAGGAACGCGTCGGGGAGGATCACCCGCTCGACGCTCGAGTGGCTGATGTCCCGCTCGTGCCAGAGGGCGACGTTCTCGAGCGCGGCGTGCGCGTTCGCGCGGAGGATCCGCGCGAGCCCGCAGATCCGCTCGCAGTTCACCGGGTTCCGCTTGTGCGGCATCGCGGACGAGCCCTTCTGCCCCTCCCGGAACGGCTCCTCGGCCTCGAGCACCTCCGTGCGCTGGAGGTGGCGGATCTCGAGCGCCATCTTCTCGACCGACGCGCCGAGGATCGCGAGCGCCGCGAGGAGCTCGGCGTGGCGGTCGCGCTGGACGACCTGCGTGGCCACCGGCTCGGGCCGGAGCCCGAGCGACGCCATCACGTCCTCCTCCAGCTCCGGGCTCAGGTGGGCGTGCGTGCCGACCGCGCCCGAGAGCTTCCCGACCGCGATCGCCTCGCGCGCGGCGTCGAGCCGCGCGAGCGCGCGGCCCAGCTCCTCGTACCAGACGAGGACCTTGAGCCCGAACGTGATCGGCTCCGCGTGGATGCCGTGCGTGCGGCCGACCATGATCGTGTCCCTGTGGCGGACCGCGAGGTCCCGCGTCGTCGCGCGGAGCGACGCGACCTCGCCGCGGAGGAGATCCGTCGCGCGGACCAGCGTGAGCGCGAGCGCCGTGTCGACGAGGTCGGAGGACGTCATCCCGAGGTGGAGGAACCGGGCGTCCGGCCCCGCCGTCTCGGCGACCTGCGTGAGGAACGCGATCACGTCGTGCCGGAGCGTCGCCTCGAGCTCGTCGATCCGGCGGGGATCGATCACGGCCGCCTTCCGCACCCGGGCGGCGGCGCCCGCCGGCACGTCGCCGCGACGCTCCATCGCCTCGGCGGCCGCGAGCTCCACCTCGAGCCACGTGCGGTACCGTGCCTCGTCGGCGAAGAGGGCCGCCATGGCCGGCCGGCTGTAGCGCGGGATCATTCGCGCGCCTCCTCGAGCTTCATGCTGTACGTGAGGAGCTTCCCGTCCCGCTCGACCGTGAGCGAGATCGTGTCGCCGACGTTCGCGCCGAAGAGCGCGCGGTACGCCTCCTCCACGTCCCGGATCGGCGTCCCGTTCACCTTGCGGATGATGTCGCCCACCTTGATGCCCGCCTTGTCGGCCGGGCTCCCCTGCTCGACCGTCGAGACGTAGAGGCCGTTCCGGTCGGTGGTGCCGAGGCGCTCGGCGACGTACGGCGTCAGCTCCCAGGTGCGGACCCCGATCCAGACGTTCCGGACCTTCCCGTACTTGATCAGCTCGTCCACCACGCGCTTCGCGGCGTCGATCGGGATCGCGAAGCCGATCCCCTCCGAGCCGCCGCTCTTCGTGAAGATGAACGTGTTCACCCCGATCACGTCGCCCCGGGCGTTCACGAGCGGCCCGCCCGAGTTCCCCGGATTGATGGCCGCGTCGGTCTGGATCATGTTCTTGTAGATGCCGCCGCCCGCCGTCTGCGCCTTGATGTCGCGGTGCGTGGCGCTGATGACGCCGGCCGTCACGGTCGGCTGCGTGTCGTTCAGCAGGAACCCGAACGGGTTCCCGATCGCGATCGCCCACTCGCCGACCATCAAGTCGCTCGACGTGCCGAGGGGCGCGACCGGCAGGTCCTTGCCGTCGATCTTCACGATCGCGAGGTCGTACTGCGGATGGCTCCCGAGCACCCGGCCGAGGAACCGGCGCCCGTCGGGCAGGATCACGGTGATCTTCTCGGCGTTGTGGACGACGTGCTCGTTCGTGAGCACGTAGCCGTTCTTCGAGATGATGAAGCCCGAGCCCATGGTCGGGATCTGCTCGCGGTAGCGGTACTGCGGGATCATGTCGCGGAAGAAGGGCTCGAAGAACTCGTCGCCGAACGGCACGGGCGTGGTCTGGACGAGCTGCGTCTGGACCACGCTCAGCGTCACGACGGCCGGCCCCACGCGCTGCGCCGCCGCGACGAGCGCCGTGCGGCGCGACGTGTCGATCGCGGCCGGGACGGCGGCCGAGTCGGACGCGGCGCGCGCGCCCGCGCTCGAGTCGACGGCCGCGGCCGCCGCGGCGGGCGGCGTGCTCCCGCCCTGGACGGCCGGGTGGATCGACTCGCCGCTCTCCGGCGTCCGCCGCGTCGCGAGGAGGAGCGCCGCCAGGAGGAGGAACCCGAACAGGATCCCCGCCGCCAGGGTCGAGATCGACCAGCCGCGCTCCCGCGCGGCCCGGGGGGTGGCTTCAGCCGACGACATGCATGCGCTCCTTGGGGATCCACCCCCAGCGCGGGTAGCGGATCCGCATGAGGTAGAGTCCGTACGCGGGGGCCGGCGGCGCCGCGGCGCGCCGGTCCCGGGCCTCGAGCGCCGCGCGCACGACGCGCGCGCCGCCCGTCCCCTCGGCCGCGCGGAGCACGGTCGAGACGATGCGACGGACCATAGTGTACAGGAAGCGGTCGGCCTCGATGTCGAATCGGTACGCGCCGCGCCGGCCGGCCCAGCGGGCGCGCGTCACCCGGCAGACGGGCGAGACCGCGTCCCCTCCCTGCTTCGAGAAGGTCGTGAAATCGTGGGCGCCGAGGAGCGGCGCCGTCGCCGCGTTGAGGCGCGCCGGCGGGACGCGCACCGCGCGCGCCCACGCGCGCCGGCGGTCGAGCGCGCTCGGCGGGGCCACGATCAGGTACCGGTAGCTCCGGCGCATCGCCCGGAAGCGGGCGTGGAAATCGGCCGGCGTCTCCGCCGCCTCGACCACGCGGACGTCCTCCGGGAGGTGCGCGTTCAGCGCGAGCCGGAGCCGGTCCGGGGCGAGGCGCGTCCTGAACGCGGCGCTCGCCACCTGCCCCGCGGCGTGGCAGCCGGCGTCGGTCCGGCCGGCGCCCGCGGTCTTCACGGCGGCGCCGGTCAGCCGGCCGAGCGCCGCCTCGAGCTCCCCCTGCACCGTGCGCGCGCGCGGCTGCTTCTGCCATCCCGAGAATCCGGCGCCGTCGTACTCGAGCACGAGCCGGAACGTCGCCTCGCGCGGCTCAGCGTGCATACGCGATCCAGGCGGCGGCCGCCGCGCTCGCGAGCAGCACGCCCGCCTCCGCGGCGCCCCAGGAGAGCGCGAGCCCGCTCCGCCGCGGCGCCCCGGCGGCGTACCCGCGCGCGAAGAGCGCGTCGCCGTACGCATCGCCGACGCGGAGCATCGTGCCGAGGAACGGGAGGAGCCAGGCCGCGAGGTAGCGCGCCCGCGGGCCGGCGCCCCCGCCGGCCCGGAGCGCGCGCGCCCGGACGGCCAGGTGCTGCTGCTCCGCCTCGCGGAACGCCGTCGGGAGGAGCGCCACCGTGAGGCGCGCGCTCTCGAACGCGCGCACGAGCCACCGCGGGCCGCGGGGCCCCCGCCGCGCGAAGAGCCACCGCGCGGTCCGCGGCAGGAAGCCGCGCGCCGCCCAGCGCGTGAGATAGACGAGCCCGAGGAGCCGGAGCGCGATCGCGGCCGACGCCGGCGCCGCTTCGGCCGGAGGGCGGCCGCCGAGGAGGAGATGGGCCGCGAAGACGATCGCGGCCAGGCCCACGAGCGGGGCCTCGCCGCGGAGCGGGCGCCCCTCCGCGCGGAGCGCGAGCGTCATGGCGCCGAGCGTGAAGAGGGCGATCCAGAGCGGAGCGCGGGCCAGCGAGACGCCGGCGCCGAGGAACAGGCAGGCGACGAGGAGCGCGGCCGGATGGAGCGGCCGTTTCGAGTCGGCGGGTTCGGTCGGTTCGTCGTACCGGGGCGAGCCGGGCACGGTCAGCGGGACTCCCTTGGGTGCCTTCGGAGGGGCTCGCCCTTCGGGCGGGCCACCTAAAGCCCCACGATAGCCGGTCGCGTCCTCCCTGTCACCCGAGCGGCGGCGCCGCGGCCGCGGCGCCCGAGGCGCCGATCGGGCGGAACCACGCGACCGCGACGAGCGACGCGATCAAGGCGATCGAGAGCGCCGTGATCCAGTCCCCCCACTCGGCGTAGAGCGTCGGGCCGATCTCCTGGTCGACCGTGCCGGCGAGGATCGCCTCGGCGAAGAGCGGCGTCCGCGCCGTGACGCGGCCGTAGGGATCGATCAGCATCGAGATGCCCGTGTTCGCGCAGCGCGCGAGCCCCATGCCGAGCTCGACGGAGCGGAGGATCGCGAGGTCGGCGTGCTGGACGGGACCGGCCGTCTTCCCGAACCACTCGTCGTTCGTGATGTTCACGAGGTACTGGGCGCCCTCGTTCGCGTACCTCCGCGCGAGGTTCGGGAAGATCGACTCGAAGCAGATCAGGACCCCGAACGCCGGCCCGGCGCCGGTGAAGACGACCGAGCGCTTCCCCGGCGTCCATTCGGCCTGGCCGAGGTCGACGTGGCCCAGGAACGGGAAGAGCCCCTGGAACGGGATCCGCTCCCCGAAGGGCACGAGGTGGATCTTCTCGTACTGGCCCCGGAGCCGGCCGGAAGCGAGGACGAGGCCGGCGGCGTTCGACGTGAGCACGCTCCCGTGCGGGTCGAGGCGCGCGTCCGGGTATCCGAGCAGGATCGGGACCCCCGTCTCCTTCGCGAGGTCGAAGAGCCGCTCCATCTTCGCCGGCTCGAGCCGCACGTAGTAGGGGAGCGCGGTCTCCGGCCAGATCACCAGGTCGGGGCGTGGCGTCGTCGCCGCGGCGTCGCGCGTGAGCCGCTCCATCCGCGTCGCGATCGAGTCCTGGAGCGCGGGCACCCACTTCTCCTCGCTCGAGACGTTCGGCTGGACCAGCGCGACGCGCGCGAGCGGCACGACGTGCGCGTGGCGGAGGCGGCCCGCGCCCCAGAGCGGCGGGAGCGCGACGACCGCCGCGATCACGATCCCGAGGAAGAGACGCGGCGCGATCCCGCGCTTCACGATCGCCCCGGCCACGAGCGCGTTCACCGTGATCACCCAGAAGGAGAGCCCCGCGACCCCCGCCACGGACGCCCCCTGGATCCAGGCCGGATGCGGCGCCAGCGCGTACCCGAGGTTCCCCCACGGGCAGCCGAGCTCGCCCGTGCTCTTCAGCCACTCGCCGATCAGCCAGGCGAACGGCGCCGTGACGAGCACGGGCCACCCGAGGCGGCGGCGGACGAACCGGACGATCCATCCGAAGAGCGCGACGTAGAGGCCGAGGTAGAGGCCGAGGGTCAGGAGCGCCGGATAGATGAGCAGCGGGTGGGTCATCGCGCTCGCCGGGAGGCGGACGATCCACCAGAACGTCAGGACGTAGTAGACGATCCCCATGATCCACGGCGCCCAGCGGGCGCCGCGCGGCGCGCGGCCCGGCTCGCCCGGCCCGGGCGAGTCGACGTGGAGCACGACCAGGAGCGGAACGAGCGCGACGAAGGCGAGCGGCCAGAGACCGGCCGTCGGGAAGGCGAGCGAGAGGAGGACTCCGGACGCGGCCGCCGCGAGCGGCCCGCGGAGGGCCCTAATGGAGCCGGACCTCGCGCCGCGTCTCGGCCGAGGCGTAGATCGCGTCGATGACGCGCATCAGCTCGAGGCCTTCCTCGGGGGTGGCGAGCGGGCGCTCGCCGAGGGTGACGCAGCGCAGGAAGTGGTCGAGCTCGGCCTCGTACGACTGCTTGTAGACGTTCTTCGTCGAGTCCTGCGCCGGCGTGACGTCGAGCAGGTTGCCGCCGAGCTCCTTCATGACGCGGAACGGCCGGAGGAGCGCGGCGCCGTGCGTGCCGAAGAGGTTCAGGTAGGGGAAGTTCTTCTCGAGGAGGAGGGCCCACGAGACCTCGAGCGTGAGCGAGGCGCCGTTCCCGAGGACCAGGAACGCCGCGACGGTGTCCTCCACGTCCTCCCGCGTGTCGGTGCCGTACTTCGTCGCGGTCACCGAGGCCACCTTCGGGTTCCCCAGGAGCCAGAGCGAGAGATCGAGCATCTGCACGCCGAGGTCCATCAGCACGCCGCCGCCCGAGCTCCGCTTGTTCCGGTACCAGGCCGGCCCCCGCGGATCCGAGCGCCGGCGGAGCCAGCCGGTCTTCGCGTAGAAGATCGTGCCGAACTCGCGCCGCTCCATGTACCCGCGGAGCACCTGCACGTCGGCGCGGAAGCGGTTGTTCATCGCGTACATGAGGACCGTGCCCGCGCGCCGGGCCGCCTCGGCCATCTGCTCCGCCTCCGCCGCGGTCCGCGCCGGCGGCTTCTCGCAGAGGACGTGCTTTCCGTACCCGAGCGCGGCCAGCGTCATCGGCGCGTGGAGGTGGTTCGGCGTGGCGATGATCACCGCCTCGAGCTGGTCGCCGCGCAGGAGCGACTCGTAGTCGCTGGTCGTCCGGCCGATGCCGAAGTGCTGCGCCACGAGGCGCGCCTTCTCGCCGTCGTCGTCGCAGATCGCGACGACCTCGACGTCCTTCCGGCGCTTGAGCGCGGGCAGATGATTGATCTGCGTGACGAGACCCGCCCCGATCACCCCGAGGCGGAGGGGACGCTTGGCCACGGTCGGCTCTCCCGGTGTGGCGCGGGCCGACGCGGCGCCCGCGGTGGTGGTTCAGACGGGCGAGTATAGAAAGCGTCGCGGCGAAATCAAGGCCAATCGCCCGGAGCGTCGTCGGCGCGCGGCGTCGCGCCCGCGCCGTCGGCGTCGTCGTCGAGCGGCCCGGCGGCGTCGGCGCGAAGGCGGCGGAGCTTCTTCCAGAGTCCCTGGCGCGTGAGCCCGAGCGCGCGGGCCGCGAGCGTGCGATTGCCGCGGTGGTGCGCGAGCGCGCTCCGGATCAGCTCGGCCTCGTACGCGCGCGTCCGTCCCCGGAGCGTCGCGCGGTCGCGCGCCACGACGACGCGCGGACCGTCCCCCTCCTCGCCGAGCGCGTCGGGCCCGATCACGCCGCCCTCCCCCGCGACGTGCGCCGCCCGCGTGAGCGCCGCCTCGAGCTCCCGGACGTTCCCCGGCCAGTCGTGCGCGGCCAGCCGGTCGAGCGCGTCGCGGCGCACGCCCCGGATCCGGATCCCGTCCCGAAGCCCGATGCGACCGAGCAGGTGCGCCGCGAGGAGCGGGAGGTCCTCGCGCCGGTCGCGGAGCGGCGGCACGTCGAGCGCGAGCACGTGGAGCCGGTAGTAGAGGTCGGCACGGAAGCGTCCGGCCCGCGCCTCGCCGGCGAGGTCGCGATGCGTCGCGGCGACGATCCGGACGTCGACCGTGCGCGCGCGGCCGTCGCCGACGCGCCGCACCTCCCCCTCCTGGAGCACGCGGAGGAGCCGGCTCTGCACGGAGGCGCTCGCGTCGCCGATCTCGTCGAGGAAGAGGGTGCCCCCGTGCGCCAGCTCGAAGAGGCCGGGGCGGTCGGCGTGCGCGCCGGTGAACGCGCCGCGCGCGTGGCCGAAGAGCTCGCTCTCGACCAGCGTGTCGGGGATCGAGGCGAAGTTGTGCGGCAGGAACGCGCGGTCGGCGCGGCGGCTCCGCGCGTGGACCGCCCGCGCGACGAGCTCCTTGCCGGAGCCGGTCTCGCCGCGGACCAGCACGGTGGCGTGGCTCCGCGCGTGCGCGGTCAGGCGCGCGCCGAGCCGGAGGAGCGCCGGGCTCGCGCCGACCAGTCCGAGCGCCGCGTACGGGCCGAGGCCGGCGGGCGCGAGCGCCTCGAGCGGCACGACCGCGCCTTCCCTTTGCGCGACCGCCGCCGGTCCCGCGTTTCGTTCGTCGCGCTCCGCCACCGCCCCTCCTCCCCGTCCGCGCGCCTACGCGCCGAGCAGCCGCACCTCCCGCGTCCCGGCCACGATTCCGCCGACGCGATGCGCGCGGTGCCCCTCGCGGGCGAGCGCGTCCTCGATCGCGTCGGCGTCGCCGCCGCGCGCGACGAGCAGGAGCCCGAGCCCCATGTTCCAGACTTCGTACGCCTCCGCGTCCGCGACCCGTCCCTCGCGGCAGAGCGCGCGGAAGACCTCCGGCACCGGCCACGCGCCGAGCCGGATCTCGGCCGCGACGTGCGGCGGCAGGACGCGCACCAGGTTCCCCGGGATGCCGCCGCCGGTGACGTGCGCCATGCCGCGCACCTCGCCGGCCGCCCGCGCCACCGCGACCGGCGCGCCGTAGTACGGATGGGGCGCGAGGAGCACGTCGCCGACGGTGGCCGCGAGGCCCGGGAAGGGGTCGCCGACGCCGAGCCCGAGCGTGTCGAACAGGATCCGCCGCGCGAGCGAGTAGCCGTTCGTGTGGAGGCCGACGCTCGGCAGCCCGAAGACGACGTCGCCCGGCTCGATGGCGGCGCCGTGGATCAGGTCGCGCTCGTTCGCGACGCCGACGATCGCGCCCGCGAGGTCGTAGTCGTCCGCGGCGTAGAGGCCCGGCATCTCCGCGGTCTCGCCGCCGATCAGCGCGCAGCCGACCTCGCGACAGCCGCGCGCGAGCCCGGCCACCAGCGCCTCCACCCGCTCCGGGCGGAGCGCGCCCATCGCGATGTAGTCGAGGAAGAAGAGCGCCCTCCCGCCGTGGACCAGGATGTCGTTCGCCGAGTGGCAGACGAGGTCGTAGCCGACGGTGTCGTGCCGGTCGCAGAGGATCGCGACCTTCACCTTCGTCCCGACACCGTCCATGCTGGAGAGGAGCACCTGCCCCGGCGCGCCCGGCATGCGATACGCGCCCGCGAAGAGCCCGACGTCGCTCAGCACGGCGTCGCCGAACGTGCCGCGACAGAGGTCGCGGATCCGGGCGACCGCCTCCTCCCCCTTCCGGATGTTGACGCCCGCCTCTTCGTACCGGCTCATCGCACGGCCTCGAGCGGCGCGGGCTCGCGCGGCTCCGGCGCGGGCCGGGCGGACCCGTCCGGCTCCGGCTCGCGCCAGACCGGGAGCGCCCCCGCCTCGTGGAGGGAGACGAGCGCCTCGACGATCTCGGGATCGAACTGCGCGCCCGCGTGGCGCCGGAGCTCGCCGAGGGCGCGGTCGACCGGCAGCCCCCTCCGGTACGGGCGGTCCGACGTCATCGCGTCGAACGCGTCGCACGCGTGGATGATCCGGGCCCCGAGCGGCACCTCGTCCTCGGTCAGCCCCGGCGGGTAGCCCTTCCCGTCGGGACGCCAGTGGTGCGTGCGCACCATAAGGGCCGCGTCCCGGAGCGAGCGGATCTGGCCCACGATCAGGGCGCCCGCCTCGGGGTGGCGCATCATCACGCGGCGCTCCTCCTCGTCGAGCGCGGTCGGCTTCCGGATCACGTCGGGGCGCTGCGCGATCTTCCCGATGTCGTGGACGAGCGCCGCGTAGTGGATCGTCTCGACCTCGGATTCCGGGAGCGCGAGCCACCGCGCCACGCGGACGGCATAGTCCGCGACGCGGACGGAGTGCTCGTGCGTGTAGGGGTCGACCGCGTCGAGCGCCACGCTCAGCGCGCGGACGAAGGAGACGAGGTCCTCCTTGAGATCGGCATAGAGGCGGAGCGCGTACCGCGCGAGGAAGAGCGGCACCACGAGGAGCACGATGCCGGGGATGCCCGCGGCCATCCGCACCTGCGCGAAGAGGAGCCCGAACCCGATCGCGAGGAGGTGCTGCGGCAGTCCGTCGCGGAACTGCTGGCGCCAGATCGTCTGCGCCGCCTCGCGCGTGCGCGCCCCCAGGACCAGGCTCACCCATCCGGTGTTGAGCGCGTAGTAGAGCGCCCCGGCCAGGAGGATCGGTCCGAAGGCCGCGAGCGTCGGCGCGCCGAGCGCGCCGCCCGCGGCGAGGTACGCGCTCCCCGCCAGGATCGTCGTGGAGGCGTAGAGCCCCGCGTTCAGCGCCGCCGCGCCCGGCCGCTGCCGGAGGAGGAAGAGCTGCGCGGGGATCGTGGTCAGGAGGTCGAGCGCGCCCGCGATCCACGGTCCGAAGAGGAGAATCGCCGCGACGTCGAGCACCGACGCGATCGTGATCGTCCCGCCGCGCGGCAGCGGGACCGGGAGCGCCTCCGCGACCAGGAGCAGCACGAACCAGACGCCGATGCCGATCGGATCGACGCGCGTCTGCTTCACCTCGGGGCCGCCGAAGAGCGCGAGCAGCACGGGGAGCGCGGCGAGGAAGGACGGCACCAAGACCCAGGCGGCGCGCGACGCGAAGCGCCTGGCCCGCGCGGCGTCCGGCGGCTCGGGGAGCGGCGGCGACGTCAGGACCGGCATGGGATGCCCTCGGGTTCGATCCACGCGATTCGGAGCCACGGCCGAACGCAACCAGTGTGCCAGCCCGGGGCGCCGGCGGGAAGGCGTAACCGCGTGCGGGACGCGGTACCACGCGGCGGCCGCGCGCCGAGGCGCGGGCCGCGCGGCGTCGGCCGCCCGTCGCCGTCGGCCGCGATGGAAGGGATCAACGAAGGAGGCGCGCGGTGTTGTCGAGCGTGACGCGCGTCATCGAGAGCACGGCGTCGGCCCGGCGGAGGATCTCGTCCTTCTCCACGCGGAGGAGCCCGCTCACGCTGAACTCCTCGACGGCGAACGACGCGAGGACCACGCCGTAGAGGACCGCGCGCCTCAGGTTCGCCTCGCTCACCCGTCCCATGCGCGCGAGCGCGCCCATGAAGCCGCCGGCGAACGTGTCGCCGGCGCCGGTCGGGTCGACGACCGACTCGATCGGGTACGCGGGGCAGGCGAAGTAGACGTCCTTGCTCTGGAGGAACGCGCCGTGCTCCCCCTGCTTCACGACGACCGTCTCGGGCCCCATCGCGAGGATCGCCCGCGCCGCCTTGTGCGTCAGCGACTCCCCGGTCAGCTGGCGCGCCTCCTCCTCGTTCAAGAGGAGGATGCGCACCTTCTTCAGGGTCCGCATCAGCTCGTCGCGCTTGTTCTCGATCCAGTAGTTCATCGTGTCGGCGAGGACGAGCCGCGGGTGGTCGAGCTGGCCGAGCACGTCGCGCTGGAGGACGGGATCGATGTTCGCGAGGAAGACGTTCCGGAAGCCGCGCACGGTCTCGGGGAGCGCCGGCCGGAACGTCTCGAAGACGTTCAGCTCGGTGCGCACGGTGCGGCGCGTGTTCATGTCCTGGCTGTAGATCCCCTCCCAGCGGAACGTCCGCCCGGCCTTCACCTCGAGCCCGCTCAGGTCTACCTCCGCGTGCGCCAGGGCGGCCCGCGCCTCCTCCGGGAAGTCGGTCCCGACCACGGCCACGAGATGCACCGGGAGGAAGTGGCGCGCCGCCAGGGAGAAGTAGGCCGCCGAGCCGCCGAGCACGTCCTCCACCCTTCCCGCGGGCGTCTCGATCGTGTCGAGCCCGAGCGATCCGACCACCGCGATCGCCATCGCTACATCGCCTCCGGCGCGCTCACGCCGAGGAGGCCGAGGCCGCGCTTGACCACGCAGCCGGTCGCCTTCGTCAGGAGGAGCCGGGCCGCGGTCGCCTCGGCATCCGCGGTCACGACCCGATGCTGGTGATAGAACGCATGAAACTTCGCCGCTAACTCCTTGAGATAAGCGGGAATCCGATGGGGCTCCCGCGCCTTGGCGGCGGCCGCCAGGAGCGACGGGAAGCCGGCCAGCGCGCGCAGCACGAGGACGGTCTCGGGCTCGGAGAGGAGCGAGAGGTTCGCGGTTCCGGGATCCGGCTCGGGCACGCCCTGGCTCCGGGCGTATTCGAGCACGTGCGCGATTCGCGCGTGCGCGTACTGGACGTAGTAGACCGGATTCTCCTCGGAGCGGCGGACCGCCAGCTCGAGATCGAAGTCGAGCGGGCTCTCCGCGCGGCGCATCAGGAAGAAGAACCGGGCCGCGTCGACGCCGACCTCCTCGATCAGCTCCTCCATCGTCACGAACTCCCCGGCCCGCTTCGACATCTTCACGACCTCGCCGCCCCGGAGGAGCTTCACCCACTGGAGCGTGATCACGTCGAGGTGGTCCGGGTCGTGCCCCAGCGCCTCGACGACGCCCTTCATCCGCTGGACGTGGCCGTGGTGGTCCGGGCCGAGGACGTCGATGAGCCGCTCGTAGCCGCGGGCGAACTTGTCCTCGTGGTACGCGGTGTCGGCCATGAAGTACGTCGGCTCGCCGTTCGAGCGGATCACGACCCGGTCCTCCTGGTCGCCGAACCGGGTCGAGCAGAACCAGCGCGCTCCTTCCCGCGCCTCGACCAGGCCGCGCCCCTCGAGGAGCGCCAGCGCCGACCCGACGCCCCCGCCCCGGTGGAGCTCCGACTCGCGGAACCACCGCGACATCGTCACCCCGAACCGCGCGAGCTGCTCCCGTTGCCGCGCCACCATGAGGTCGATGGCCCGCGCGCCGAACGCGCGGCGCTGCTCCGTCTCGGGGAGCGCGAGCCAGGCGTCCGCCTCGCGCGGGTCGAGCGCCGCGGCGGCCTCGGCGACGTACGCGCCCGCGTAGCCGTCCTCGGGGATCGGCGGCACGTCGATCCCCTTCGCCTCGCCGTACCGCGTCCGCACCGACGCGCCGAAGAGCTCCGCCTGCCGCCCCCAGTCGTTCACGTAGAACTCGGCGTCGGCGGCGTAACCGGCCGCGCGGAGGATCCGGACGAGGGCGTCGCCGAAGGAGGCGGCGCGCGCGCTCACCACGTTCAGCGGCCCGGTCGGATTCGCGCTCACGTACTCGACCAGCACCCGCTGCCCGTGGCCGGCGTCGGTGGTCCCGTAGCCGTCGGGATCGTCGAGGATCCGCCGCACGGTCTCCTCGAGCCACGCGGGGGCGAGGCGGAAGTTGAGGAAGCCGGGCCCCTTGAGCTCCACGGCGGCGACGACGTCCGGATCGAGGTCGAGCGCGCCGGCGATCGCGCCGGCCACGTCCCGCGGCGGGCGCCGCGCGGCCTTCGCGAGCGAGAGCGCGACGGCGCTCGCCCAGTCGCCGTGCTCCGGGTCGCGCGGGACCTCGACGTCGATCGCGAGCCCCTCGGGCACGGAGATCCCCGCCCGTTCGACGGCCGCCTTCAGGCGGTCCACGAGATAGGCCTCAATCGGCCACGAGTTCGCGACCGGCATCTCCCCAGAGCTTGTCGAGTAGATAGTATTCACGGGCCCGCGCGTGGAAGACGTGCACCACCACGTCGACGTAGTCGAGCAGGATCCACCGACGCGCCTCGTACCCCTCGACGTGCCACGGGCGGATTCCCTGCTCCCTCAGCCCCTCGTCCACGGCGTCCGCGATCGCGCGCACCTGCACCTCGGAGTGGCCCGTCGCCAGCACGAAGAAGTCGCTCACCCCCTCGAACCCGCGGAGGTCGAGGATCAGGACGTCCTCCGCCCGCTTGGTCAGCGTGAGGCGCGCGGCCGCCCGCGCCAGCTCCTGGGAGGGAATCGGGGGCGGGGGGGCGGGCTTGGACCGGGCCCGGCTCACCGGCGCCGGGTCACCGCGTAGCGGACGGCGTCCTGCAGGGCCGCGCGGGCGACCGAATCGGGGACGTGCTCCAGCTCTTCCTCGGCGCGCGACGCGAGCTCCGCGGAGCGGGCCTCGCTGTACCGGACGCCGCCGTGCTCGGTGACGAACCGGACGACGTCGCTCCAGTGCCCGTTCCGGAACTCGCGGTTCTGGATCATGGCCTTCATCTCGTCCCGCGCGCGCGACGGTGCGTTCGAGAGCGCCGTGATGAGCGGAAGCGTGATCTTCCCGCCCTCGAGGTCGCTGCCGCTCGCCTTCCCGATCACGGTCTCCGAGCCCAGGTAGTCGAAGAGGTCGTCGGTGATCTGGAACGCGAGGCCGATCGCGTGCCCGAACCGGAACATGGCGCGGCGGGCGTCGTCGCGGGCGCCGGCCGAGACGGCCCCGAACTCGCAGCCGGCCGAGATGAGGCACGCGGTCTTCTCCTCGATCACCCGCATGTACTCGGCCTCCGTGAGGTCGAGCCGGTTCCACTGCTCGATCTGGCGGAGCTCCCCCTGGCTCATCCGGTGCGTCGCGTCGGCGAGGAGGTCCATGGCCACGTACATCCGGTTCTTCACGAGGATCGAGAACGCCTTCGAATAGAGGTAGTCGCCCATCAGGATCGCGACGTCGTTGTTCCAGGCGCTGTTCACGGTCGGGAGCCCGCGGCGGACGAGGCTCTTGTCGACGCTGTCGTCGTGGATCAGCGTGGCCGTGTGGATCAGCTCCACGACCACGGCGCCGAGGATCGCCTCCTCGCCCACCGCGCCGAAGCCGCGGGCCGCGAGGAGGAGGAGCGTCGGCCGGAACCGCTTCCCGAACGCGCGGTGGAGATGGGCGCCGACCGCACCGACGAGCGAGACGTCGCAGAGGAACGCGTCGTCCAGCCGGTCCTGGAACCGCTCGAACGCGTCGGCGATCGGCTCCCGGATCCCGGCGAGGGTCGGCTCTTCGGTGGCGGCCCGGACGGCCTGTGGCTGGGGACGGGTCAATGCGCCTCTAACGCTTGAGGGGACGCCGATTACAGACGGCACAGTCTAGGCGGCGGAGCCGTCGCTGTCAATCGGGAACCCGTGCCGAAGCCGCGTGAGAAGGCGCTCCCGGTCGTTGAGACGCGGATCCTCCAGGACCTCTTCGAGCAGCCGCTCGAGCGCGGCCCCGACCCGCCGCCCCGGCGGCAGGTTGAGCTCCCGCATGACGTCGGCCCCGTCCACCTTGAGGTCGGAGACGCGGAGCGCCTCGGCCGCGGCCAGGACCTTCCCGATCCGCCGCGACAGCTCCCCGAGGTAGTGCGGGAATCCCACCTTGGTGCCGTTCCCGACGTTGTCGGCGATGCGCAGGTCGAAGAGGTCGGCCACGTGGTCGGCGCCGACGTTCCGCACGAAGCGCCGGACCGTCGCGTCCGTCCACTCCCGGCGGTAGTCGAACATGTGGTGGCGGACCAGGTGGACGACGGCCTGGATCGTCTCGCGCGGGAAGCGGAGCCGGGTCATCGCCGCCTCGGCCAGGCGGGCGCTCTCGAACTGGTGGTTGTAGAACGTCGCGTCGCCGTTCTCCTTCTCCGCCCGCGTGAGCGGCTTCCCCACGTCGTGGAAGAGCGCGGCGAGCCGCACCACCGGCTTGGCCGCGGGCGCGGCGTCGACGACGTACAGCGTGTGGAAGTAGACGTCGTACGCGTGGTAGCGGTTCTGCGGCACCTGGACGCACTGCGCCAGCTCGGGGAGCACGAGCGCGAGGAGGCCGCTCGTTCGGAGCACCTCGAAGCCGAGCGACGGCGTCGCCGCGGCGAGCATCTTCATCAGCTCCTCGCGCACCCGCTCGGCGGCCACCCGCGCGACCTGCTCGCGCGAGGCGCCGAGCGCCGCGAACGTGGCGTCCTCGATCGCGAACTCGAGCGTCGCGGCGAAGCGCGCCGCCCGGATCGGCCGGAGACCGTCCTCCCGAAAGCGGACGACCGGATCCCCGACCGCGCGGAGGGTGCCCGCGGCCAAGTCCGCCCGGCCGCCGAACGGATCCACCTCGTGACGCCGGATCGGGTCCCACGCGATCGCGTTCACCGTGAAGTCGCGACGCGCGAGGTCGGCCTCGACGTCGGCGACGAACGTCACCTCGTCGGGCCGGCGCGCGTCGGTGTAGCCCGACTCGGTCCGGAACGTCGTGACCTCGCACGGGCCGGACGCGAGCACGACGGTGACCGTGCCGTGCTTGAGCCCGGTCGGCACGGCCTTCGGGAAGAGACGGAGCACGTCCTCGGGGCGGGCGCCGGTGCCGACGTCCCAGTCGTCGACGGGGCGGCCGCGGAGGAGGTCGCGCACGCAGCCGCCCACCAGGTACGCGGCGTGGCCGGCGTCGTGGAGCCGGGCGAGGAGCCCGCGGACGGGGTCGGGAACGCGTTCGGGATCGAGGGAATGGAGCGCCATGACCCCCTCATGGTACCAGAGCGGGCGGCCCGCTCCGTCAGGCCGCGAGCCGCTTTCCCTCGAGCGGAACGGTGACGGTGAACCGCGCGCCGCCCCGCTCGTCGTTCTCCGCGACGATCGTGCCGCCGTGATTGCGGACGATCCGGTAGCTGGTCGAGAGCCCGAAGCCGTGTCCCTCCGGCTTCGTGGTGACCGACGGCTCGAAGATCCGGCGGAGCACGTCCCCGGCGATCCCGGGGCCGGCGTCGTGCACGACGATCGTCACGCCGTCGGCGTCGGCCCGCGTCCGGACGGCGATCCGCGGATCGGCCGTCTTCGCGGCGTTCATGGCGTCCGCCGCGTTGCTGAAGAGGTTGAGGAGCACCTGCTGGATCTGGCCGGGATCGAGGTTCATCTCGGGCACGCCCGCGTCGAGATCGAGGTCGAACGCGACCCGCTCGTACTTGTTCTGCGGGACGATGAACTCGATCGTGCGGCGGATCAGGTCGTTCAGCCGCGTCGGCTGCTTCCGGATCCCCTTGTGCGAGAAGTCGAGGAGCCCCTTCACGAGCACCCCCATGTTCCGCGCCTGCTCGACGATGATGCGCGCGCTCTCCTCGGTCTTCTCGAGCGGCTGCTTCCCGATCCCCATGAGGAGCAGCTGGCCGCGTCCGGAGATCGCCGCGAGGTAGTTGTTGAGCTCGTGCGCGACCTCGGCCGCCATCTCGCCTTTCGCCGCGAGGCGCTCCTGGGAGATCAGCTCGTCCTTCGCCTTCTCGAGCGCGATGTACTTCTCGCCCGCTTCCTTGATGAGGAGGAGCGGCACGAAGAAGAAGATCAGGCCGAAGAAGCCGACCGCCAGGTACGACACGACGACGAGCGGCGAGAGGAAGAAGAGCGCCGCCGAGCCGACGAGCGAGTTCGCGTACAGGTACTCCTCGCGCCAGGTCGTCAGGAGCTTCCGTCCCGACGAGAGCGCGACCGCCCCCGACACGAGGAGCGTGTTGACGAGGAAGTAGACGAGCGTCATGACCGTCCACGGCAGGATCAGCGCGGGGCCGTGCATTCTCATGAGCCCGCCGGCCGCCACGAGGGGATGGCCGCCGAGCGCCGTGAACGCGAGGCCGGCGGCCGCGATCGCCAGCACGTTCTGGCCCGCGTTGAAGATCGTCTTGTACCAGACCCGCTTCGAGAAGAAGAGGTTCGCGAGCGTGAAGGCGACCGCGACGATCCAGACCGAGGGCATGAATCCGAGGAGGACGAGGAGCGCGATGTCGACGACGGAGGCCATGCTCTCCATCGCCTTCCCCGTGATCGTCGAGAGCCAGAGGCTCTCGGCGAGGAGGCTGACGACGACCCACGCCGCGAGCTGCATCCAGCCGACCGGCGCGAGCGCGTGGAAGGAGAGCGCGAGCACGAAGCCGCCCGCCATCGTGACGAGCGAGACGTACGTGACGAGCGCGGGGCTCACCGGGCGCGCTCCGCCGCCGCGTCGAGGAGCGGGCCGTAGAGATCGGTCCGCCGGTCGCCGAGGAGATCGTTCCGGGCCGTGACGCGCTTGTCGCGCGCGGCCGCGGGATCGATCGTCGCGGTCCGGACGCACTCCTCGGTCGCGTCGGCGACGGCGAGACGCTCGCCGGACGGCGAGACGATCTGGCTCCGGCCGGCGAACGGGATCGTGACGCCGCCGGCCGTGTCGCTCCCGGTCCGGCTCGACGTGATCGTGAAGACCCGGTTCTCGAGCGACCGCGTGATCATCGCGTCCTGGCAGTACGGATGGACCAGGTTCGCGGGGTGCGCGATCACGTCCGCGCCCTCGAGCGCGAGAACGCGGGCCGTCTCCGGGAACCGCCAGTCGAAGCAGATCATGAGCCCGACGTCGGCGCCGGCGACCGAGCCGTGCCGGGGCGACGCGCCCGAGCGGTCGAAGACGAGCGTCTCGGTGTCGAAGAGGTGCGCCTTCCGGTACGTGACGGCGGCGCCGCCGGGCGTGAGGAGGACCGCGCTGTTGTAGATCCGGTCGCCGTCCCGCTCGGGAAGGCCGAAGACGACGGCGGTCCCCGTCTCCTGGGCGGCGCGCGCCAGGCGGGCGACGCTCGGTCCCGAGGGGACCGACTCGGCGACGCGCTCGAGCGCCGGCCGCTCGAGGTAGAGGTACCCCGACGTCGCGAGCTCGGGACAGACGAGGAGGTCGGCGCGCGACGCGCGGACCGCGTCCTCCATCCGCGCGGCGTTCTCCTCGGGGCGACCGTACGCGGGCGTGAACTGGTAGAAGCCGACGATCATGCCGGCGCCCGCCTTCCGCCAGTAACGCCAAGGGCGATGCGACCTTGCGTGGTCACGACGCGACCGTAGCAGCGGGCGCGCGGGACGGTCAACGGGATTCCCCCTTCGCCCCCGGTTCGGCATCCTCGAGGAGCTCCCGGGGATCGAGCGGCTCCTCGCGCGTCCCCTTCGGCGCGCCGACCTTGAGATCGCGGTCGCGGGCGCTCCGCTCGAACTTCCAATCGGTGAACTCGGCCCAGAGCGTGTCGGTCTCGGACGCGAGACGAACCCACCGCGGGAGGCCCGAGCGCGGATCGGCGGCGAGCCAGAGCGTGACGGCGCGGCCCGACGCGTCCTTCGTGGTACCGCCGACCCGGAATCCGTCGCGCGCCCCGCCCATCGCGACGGCCCGCTCGGGCGCGGGTTCCAGGTCGCCGGTCAGCGCGCGCTCCGGCTCCGCGATGAGGCGGCGGAGCCGCTCCGGCGCGCGCGCGAACGCGCCGCGATAGAGCACCGCTTCCCTGGGACTGTAGAGGAGGAACGCGTCGGCCCGGCGGTCGATCACGACGTCCTGCCCACCCGGCTCGAGCGAGCGGTAGCGGAGCCCGCGTCCCGGGAGATACCAGGCCCGTCCTCGCTCGCGGCTCGGCGGGCCGCCGAAGGGATCGCTCCGCTCGAGCGTGACGCGCGCGACGGATTCGGCCGCGTCGAGCACGGGACGGAGCATCGCGCGGACGGGCGTATCGGACGGCGCGGCCCCGAGCACCGAGGCCGCGAGGAGGAGGGGCGCGAGACGCGGGGCGCGGCGGACCGCGAGGCGCAGGGCGCGTCCAGGGCAGCGACGCCCGCTCACGGCGCCCCCTCCGGCTCGGCGCCAGGCTCGCCGACGTACCGTCGGATCAGGTCCCGCGCGCGGCGGTCGTCGAGGGAGAGCGTGGTCCAATCGGCATCGGGCGCGGGCGGATGGCGGAAGCGCGCGGGCTCACCGCGCGCGTAGCCGTCGATCGAGAGACGGATCACGGCCTCGCCGCGCTCCCACTCGATCCACTGGGGCAGCCGGCCCCCGCGGTAGGACTTCGTGGGGCCGTACCGCACGGCGACGAGCGGGCCGCCCCGGTCGAGCCGCTCGACCCGGAGGCGGCGCGGATCGCCGTGCGCGTCGAGATCGAGCGCGAAGGGATGCTCCCCCGCCGGCGTCGGGAACGCTCCGGTCATCCGCCACCCACCGTCCCGGGGATCGATCGCGGCGCGCGTCATCGCCTCGCGGACCCACGGCGCGCTCAGGTCCCAGGGGCGCGCCAGGAACCGGAGCCCCTCGGCGCCCATCCCCTCCGTCTCCGGAACCGGGCCGGCGATCGCGAGATCGCGCGGGCGGAGCGCGAGGTAGAGGGAATCGCCGAGGAGCGCCGCGTCGAGCGCGCGGACCGGGCCGGCGTAGCCGATCGCGATCGTGCTCTCGGCCATCGTCGCCCAGCGCACCTCGATCGAGCCCTCCCGGCGATCGCCGCGGCGTGCCATCAGAACGCCCGAGCCGCGCGTCCCGGCATCCGGCTCCGCGTACGCCGCGAGGAGGTGGGCCCGCGCCGCGGCGCCCGACGTGACCACCGGCACGCGCGCGCACCCGGCCGCGAGGAGGACCGCGAGGCAACCCCCTTGCGCGAGGGCCGCGCGGAAGGCAGAGTGGGCGCCGTGACGACCGAACGACTCTGGCGCCCGCCGGCGGGAGCGCTTCCGCCCGCGACCGACTTCGCGGTCACGACCCGGCGCGGCGGCGCGAGCGCGGGCCCGTTCGCCACGCTCAACGTCGGCCTCGTGCCGGGCGAGCGCGAGGAGGCGGTCGCGGAGAACCGGCGCCGCGTGCGGGCCGATTTCGGCGCCGGCGAGCGGGAGCCTTTCCGCGTCCACCAGGTCCACGGCGACCGGATCGTTCCCGCCCGGTCCGCCGGCGACGCGCCGGGCCTCCGCGCCGACGGGCTCCTCCTCGACGGTCCGAGGCGCGACGCGACGACCCCGGGCGACGCCCGTATCCCCTGCGTCGCGGTCAGCGTCGCGGATTGCGCGCCGGTCGCGATCGTCGCCGAGGGAGCGCCGCTCGCGGCGCTCCTCCATTGCGGCTGGCGCGGCACCGTGGCCGGCATCGTGCCGCGCGCCGTCTCGCTCCTCGAGGCGCGCGGCGCGCGCGCCCGCGCGCTCCGCGCCGTCGTCGGCCCCTGCATCCACCCGTGCTGCTATCCCGTGGGGCCGGACGTCGCGGCGCGGTTCCCCACGATCCACCTCGTGCCGCACGCGAGCGGCCGTCACGCGCTCGATCTCCCCGGCGCGATCGTCGCGACCCTGCGCGCCGCCGGCGTCCCCGCGTCCCGCATCACGGTCGCCGGCGAGTGCACGTCCTGCCGGAGCGACCTCTTCTTCTCCCACCGGCGCGACCGCGGCGTCACGGGGCGCCACTGGGCGCTCCTTCGTCTGGGGCGCGCGCCCGCGTGAGGGTGCGCACCAGACGCCGGTAGCCCTTCCGCCCGACGAAGCCGAGGAAGAGTCCGAGGATCGTCCCACCGAGCACGTCCGACGGCCAGTGGTCGCCGACGTAGATCCGCGACAGGGAGACCGCGCCCGCGACGACGTACGCCGCCACCGTGATCTCCGGGAAGACCGCGGCGATCACGGGCGCGGCCGCGAAGAAGTTCGTCGCGTGCACCGAAGGGAACGAATAGCTGTGTCGGACCCCGAAGAGCGGGCGCGCGTCGGCGAGGACCACCGAGGGCCGGGCGCGCTTGAAGATCGGCTTCAGCACCTTGGCCGACGTCTGGTCCGAGATCGCGAGCGTGAGCGCCAGGACCACGAGGCCGATCGCGCCGCGGGCGCGGCGGAGGAGCGGGAAGCAGAGCCCGATCGCGACGAGAATCGGGATCTTGAATGCGCCGGGATCGGTCAGCGCGCGCATCACGGGATCGAGCCAGGCCTGGTGGCACCCGAGGTGGATGGCCCGGAAGACGGCCGTGTCCCACGCCTGCCCCATCCGGGCTCCCGATCAGAAGTCCGCGCCGAACGTCACGAAATTCTGCGGCCTTCCGACCCCGCCGTTCAATTTGAACTCCCGCCCGTAGTCGTAGCGGAGGATGAAGTAGCCGAGGTTGACGCGGGCGCCGAAGCCCCAGGCGAGGTGGAGGTTCTCCGTGTGGAGTCCGCCGGCGGTCGAGAAGAAGACCGGGTCCGTCCCCTTCTCCCACGCCGTCGCGCCGTCGAGGAACATCACCCCGTTGAAGCCGCCGAGGCCCAGGGAGAGCGGCCAGCCGAGCCGGAGCTGCTCGATCAGCGGGAAGCGGAACTCGAGGTTCCCGATCAGCGCCCGCGTCCCGACGAGGTCGCCGTAGTCGGCGCCGCGGTACGTGAACGCGCCGCCGAACCGGAAGAGCTGCGGATCCCGCCCCCACGAGCCGCCGGCGATCAGCCGCTGCGCGAGGGCGTACCGGTGGCGGATGTTGGTGTAGCGCCGCCAGTCGAGGATCCCCGTCGTGTAGTGCACGTCGCCGATCGCGTGCTCGAGCGAGTACCGCGAGCGGCCGCCGTTGATCGGCCCCGTGGAGTTGTACAGCGTGTTGTCGGCCACGAGCCCGATGTTCGGCGCCACGTAGAAGAAGTCACCGTTGTTCTGGAGCGTCGAGATCGTCCCCAGGTCGTAGTTGTACTGGAGCACCCGCTCGCTGATCACCGCGGACGTGATGCCGTACTCGAACCGCCGGAACCGGTTGAACGGACGCGCGAAGAAGATCGACCCGCCGCGGTAGATCTGGCTCTCCACGTTGTCGCTCGACGGCGCCGACAGGAGCAGGAGGTCGTTCCGGTACTGGAAGACCGCGAGGCCCCAGTTCGTCCGGTGCGCGAGGTTCGAGTACGCGAGGTAGATGTCCGACTGCGAGAGGTCGCCGTAGAGGTTCAGGACGGCCAGGATGTTCCGGTTGCCGAGCACGTCGCTGAACGAGATCACGCTCGAGCCCGCGAATCCGATGTTCGAGGCGAAGAGGGCGCCGCCGCTCACGTAGTCGCGCGAGAACTTCGCCTTGTACGGCAGGCGCACGAACGACGTGCTGTCGGCGAGCGGCTCGCGATAGACCTCCCGGATGTACGTGCCGAGCGTCGTGTCGATCACCGCCCCGCTCGAATCGGCCGGCGTCGCCGCCCGGACCCGGAGCGCCGCGGAGGTCGCGGCGCCGCCCGAGGCGCTGTCGGCGGCCGCGGAATCCGCGGGGGCGTCGCCGCCCGACGTCGCGACGGAATCGGCCGGGGCGGCGGGCGCCTCGTCCGGCGGGGCGGCGGGCGCCTCGTCCGGCGGGGCCGCGGCGAGCACCGACGGCATCAGCCCGCTCGATGCCTCCTGGGTGCCGAGCGGCGCAAGCGAGCCGATCGCCCCCGGCGCGAGGTCCTGGTCGGCCAGGATCATCGTGACCGGCGCGTTGATGAACTTCCGCGGCTCGCGCACCGAGTAGATGTCCCACCCGCCGCGCGTGAAGGCCGTGAAGAGGAGGCGCTTCCCGTCGGGGGAGAGCGAGATGCACGGCGCGTTCGGCACGAGCCCCGAGACGCCGTTCAGCAGGTTCGAGAGGCGGTAGGAGTCGGCCGTGGCCAGGTCGAGCCGGTAGATGTTCGGCGTCCCCGAGCGGTCGGAGACGAAGACCAGCGACTTGCCGTCGGGCGTCCACTGCGGGGAGAAGCTGGATCCGCTCTGCTTCGGCAGGACCCGGACCTCGCCCGTGGTCATGTCGTAGAGCGCGAGGCGGAGCTTGCCGAAGATCAGCCGCTCGGGCTCCGTCCCGGCGCCGCGGTCGGTCGTGAACGCGATCGTCCCCCCGTCCGGCGACCAGGCAGGGTCGCGGTACGAGTACGGCCCGCCCGCGAGCTCGCGGAGATCCTTCCCGTCCGCGCCGGCGACGTAGAGCGCGGACATTCCGTTCTTGAGCCCGACGAACGCGATCCGTTTCCCGTCCGGCGACCAGGCCGGGGAGTAGATCGCGTCGAGCCCGAAGCGGAGCTTCCGCTCGATCTTCCCCGACGGGATCCCGATCACGTAGATCGCGTCCTCGGGGCCCGACTTGACCGGGAGCGCGATCTCCTTCTCGTCGGGCGCCCAGGCGATGGAGGAGTCGAAGTAACGGAGCGTCTCGTACGTGCCGGTCCGCTCCCCCGACACCAGCTTCTTGAACACCTTCCCGTCGAGGGCCGACGCGAGATAGACGTCGTTGTACATGCTCCGGTCGGAGATGAAGACCATCTGGAGCCCGGACGGCGACACGGCCGGCGCGACGTTGAAATCGGAGAGATCGTGCTCGGAGTCGGTCAGCTTCGAGGCGATCACGTCGGGCTTGTCGCTGTCCGCGATCTGCGGCAGGTACTGCTTGCGCACCGCCTCCTGCCACTTCTTGGAGAGCACGTCGACGGTCAGGCCGGTCGACGCCTCGAGCGCCCGCTCCGCGCTCCCCATCCGCTTCGTCCGTTTCAGGATCTCCCCGATCTTCTCGATCCCGTACGTGTCGGCGATGAACTGCCAGATCGACTGGCCGAAGCGATAGACGCGGAGATCGCCGACGTACGACAGGACCCCGATCGGGATGAGGTACCCCTCGAGCGAGGCGTCGCGGAGCCACATCTGCGTGTTCGTGTCGATCTCGCCGACCGACAGGTACTCCGCCATCCCCTCCATGAACCACCCCGGCGGCGCGTTGGCGAAGGGGTTCGAGACGAGACCGCCCCGGTCGCCGAAGAGGATGTCGACCTGGAACGCGTGCACCAGCTCGTGGGTCAGGACGTGGTCGAACTCCGCGAAGTCGCCGGTGAACGGCAGGAAGACCCGCCGCTTCAGGTACTCGGTGATCCCGCCCGTGCCGAGGCTGATCAGCTCCGGCGTGATGTTCGTCTGCTCGAAGTCGGAGTGGGACGCGTAGAGGACGAGCGGCACCCGCTCCCGGATGTCGTGGTGGAGCACGCGGCTCAGCCGGTCGTACGCGCGCTCGGCCATCAGCGCGGCGTCCTGCACCGCCGCCTCGGTCCCCGTGTAGTGGTAGATGTCGAAGTGCTGCGTGCGCAGCACCTTCCAGTTGAACTTCTTGTACTGGACCTTGTTCTGGCCGAACCACTGCGCCTCGGCGCGCGGCGGCGCCGCGGTCGCGAGGAGCGCGGCCAGCGCGAGGAGCACGACCCACGCGGCGCGGGCGCGTCCGCGGGGCGGACGGGACGGGAGCTGCCGGTCTCGCTGTCGCATCATGTCGTCGTCCCCTTCTCGGTGCCGGCCATCGCGAGACGCCCCGCCTCGTCGAGGGCGGCGGCGACGCTCGTCTCGGGAATCGCTCCCTGCGCGGACTCGGGCCGGCCGCCCCCCTTGGCCCCGTGCCGGCGGCAGAGATCGGCGAAGATCGCGCCTACCGCTATTGTACCCTTCGGCGCGGAAAAGTGCGCGCGGGCGCTCCCGCGCCCGGCGGCCAGGAGCGCGATCCCGCCGCGCGCCGCGATCGAGGCCGCCAACGGCGCGATCTCCGCGGGGTCGCGGTCCGGGAAGTGGCGGACCACGACCGGCCCGCGCGCCCCGGCGGGCGCGCCGGCCACCAGCGCCTCGGCTTCGCGCTCGAGCGCCTCCTTGAGGAGCGGCTTGAGGCGCGCCTCGAGGCGGCCCCGCTCCTCCCGGAGCCGCGCGATGGCGCGGGGAAGCTCGGCCTCGCCCGTCGTGAACTCGAGGCAGAGCCCCTTCAGCACCGACGTCGCGTCCCGGAGCCGGCGAAGCGCCCGTCCCCCGCAGGCGAACGGGATCCTCGTCCCTCCCTTGTACCGCTCGGCACCGAGGATCGTGACGATCCCGACGGCGCCCGAGCGGCGGACGTGGGTGCCGCCGCAGGCCGACCAGTCGAATGCGTCCACCTCGACGACCCGGACCTCCCCCTCCACGTCGGGCGGCTTCCGGAGCGGGAACGAGCGCGCCTGCTCGAGGCTCACGACGTGCGTGCGCACGTCCCGATCCTCCCAGACGATCTCGTTCGCGCGGTCCTCGACGCGCGCCAGGAGCGCCGCGTCGGGGCCGGGATGGTCGACGTCGATCGTCACGACGTCCTCCCCCAGGTGGAACGAGCGGGTGTCGGCCCGCGCCACGTCGACGAACGCGCGGGAGAGGATGTGCTGCCCGGTGTGCTGCTGCATGTGGTCGAAGCGGCGCGCCCAGTCGAGCGCGCCGGCCACCGGCGCTCCGGGCTCGAGCGCGCCGGCGACGACGTGCCAGATCGTCCCGTCCTCCTCGAGGACGTCCGTGACGGCGTGGCCGTCGAGCGTGCCGCGGTCGGAGGGCTGCCCCCCGCCGCCGGGGTAGAACGCGGTCGCGTCGAGGGCGACGCGCGTCGCCCCGCCGTCGGCGCGCGCCTCCCGGACGCGGGACTCGAAGGCGCGGAGCAGGGAATCGTCGTAGTAGAGGCGCTGGGTCAACCGAGTGGATCCTCGAACCGGGCGGCGGGGACGTTTCGTCGAGGATACAGGAGAGGCTCCCCGACGGGCAATCGGGGAGCCTCGAAGCTTCGTGCGGCGGTCCGGGTCAGCGCGTCAGCGCCTCGTTCCGCTGCTCGACCAATTCGGCGATCGTCTCCGTGATGCCGCGGAGCTCCGCCAGCGTCATCTCGAACCGCTCGTCGTGGACGTACGCCTTCTCCAGCTCGTGCACGGTCGCGTGCAGCTGGTCGAGGGCCTCGACGATGCGGCGGTCGTAGCCCGACGCCGCGTCCACCGCGTCGTCGCTCAGCGCGCTCTTCTGCGCGGGCGACGCGAGCGGAATCGAGTCGGCCAGGAACTCCAGCTTCCGGGCCCCGGCGTCCACTTCCTCGAGCAGGTCGGAGTAGTCCTCTCCGAACTGATGGCTCTCGATGCGCTCGAGCCGGTGCGCCTCGCCGGCCAGATGCTCGGCGATCGAATGGCGGAACCGGCGGTCGTCCTCGCGGCGCTGCGCCAGCTCCTGATATCCCTTGTAGCCCGGAACCCGGCGCGCGATTTCCTCGACGGCATCGAGCGTGGCGAGCTTCTGGCGGGTGCGTGGCATTCGGTTCGTCCTCCTGATCCATGCAGAGTGCACGATTCCTCGCCGGTGCACGGCCTCGAGCGACATCACCGGTCGCCGCCCGGGCTCCGCCCCCCGCACCTTCCGGGTGGCGGTATCGACTTGAAGCACCGACAGATCCGTCCGAATCGCGGGCGCCGCGTCGCCGCGGCCTCCCCGCGCCCGGGGCCGGAGGTCTGCAACGCGTGTGCCATTCCGCCCTCGCGCCCCTCACGGGCGGTACGTCACCAGCCGGTACGGTCCGCCGAGGAGCGCCGATCTCCGAAGCACGACCCCCGCCGGCGAGACCTCGAGGAGGCGGTCGGACTCGAGATCCGCCACCCAGCAGGTGCCCGTGGCCGGGTCGAGCGAGAGCCCGTACGGTTCGATGCCGGTCAGGGTCGCCTGGATCTGCCCGCCGAGCGCCACGCGCGTGAGCCGCCCGCTCCCGGCCCCCGGCGCGCCGCGCTCGCTCACCCAGAGCGAGCGGGTCGCGGGATCCACCGCGAGATCGACGACGCCGATCCGCCCGGTCGTGACCGGCGTGCCCGGGTCGGGATCGCCGGCGACCACGTAGTAGAGGTCGAAGAGGTTCGGCGCCGAATGCGAGGCGACCCACGCGGCGTCCGCCGCCTCGTCCACCGCGATCGCCACCACGCCGCCCGGGAGCTGCCACGAGTTCCGGTGCGTGCCGTCGCCGCTCGACGCCTGCACGACGAGCCCCTCCTGCGTTCCCACCCAGACCGTCGCGTTCGCGTTGTCCGTCGCGACCGCGACCGGATGCTGCCCCGCGACCGACACCGTCGCCGCCGACGTCGGCTGCGTCGTGTCGGGCAGGAAGCTGACCACCTGTCCCACGTCGTACCGCGTGACCCAGGCCAGGCCCCGCTGCGTGCTCACCGAGAGCGTGCTCGGGCCGAGCACGTCGATCGTCGGCCCGACGGTCGTGCCGTCGAACCGGCGGCGCTCGACCGCGTCGAGGTCGTAGTGGCTGAGCCAGAACCAGCCGCGGACGGGATCGAGCGCGACGTCGTCGTACGCGTCCTTCGACGCGATCGTGTAGAAGAGGTCGCGCGCGTCGGCCGTCAGCGCCGCGTACCCCGGCGGGTCGATGGTCAGCGCCGCGAGGCGGAGCGTGCCCGGCGTCGCCGTGTCGGGCGCGCTCGCCGCGCTGTCCCCGGTCGCGAAGACCGCGATCAACCGGTAGACGTACGTCGAGTCGTTCGCGACGTCGAAGTCCTCGGTCGCGCCGACGGTCGCCGGGAAGATCGCGCCGGGCAGGAGGAGCGGCGTCCCCCCCGGCCGCCACCGCTGCACGTGGTAGCCCTCCACGCCGTCGAGGGTGAGGATCGGCCAGCGGAGCTCGACGACGCCGTCGGACGCGAGCGCGTCGAATCCGACGAGCATCCCATGCGTCGTCCGGTTCCGCGGATCGAGCGGGTTGTCGCGGGCGCGCTTCGCGCAGCCGCCGGCCAGCGCGGCGAGGAGGAGCGCCAGGACCGCGGCGGCCGCGACGGCGGAGCCGGGACGGCGCGGCGGGGTCACGCGGTCCACGCGGTCAATGGGCCCCCAGCACGAGGAGGAAGAGCCCCGTCGTGAGGAGCACCTGACCGGTTCCGAGCGACGTCCCCGCGAGCCGGTCGAAGTGCGTCGTGCGGTCGTAGTAGTACGGGATCCGGTCCGGGTCCGACGACGTCTCGTACCGCGCGTACCAGCGATCGGCCTCCTTCCTTAGGAGCGCGGCCGAGCCGGTGAGCGCGGCCCCCACCCCGATCACCGCGATCGAGACCCAGCGCTTCTTGAGGAGCGGCGGCGCGCGGGGCGGCGGCGGCGGCAGGTGCGGGGCGACGCGCCGGAGGGAGACCGTGACCGGTCCGGCGTCCGCGCTCGCGAGCTCGAGGAGCTCGGTGCCCGCGACGGTGGTGTCCGCGTGCTCCGGCGCCTCGAGGCGGAGCGCGCGCCGCTCGAGCCAGCCCGGGCGGAGCGAGAGCGGCGTGACGCCGACGAGCGAATCGCCGGGCGCGCCGCCGCCCGCCGAACCGCCGGCGCGGCTCCAGATCGAGGCGGGCTCCGGGTCGCTCCGGAGGAGGACCGACGGGCGGAGGTCAAGGACGACCGTGCGCGCGTCGCCCGGCGCCGGCGTGACGATCGCGGCGTCGCGTCCCGTGTCGAAGACGCGCGGATCCTCGGGGATCGCCTGGACGCGGATCGGCTTCGCGGCGACCCAGAGCGGCCCGACCGGCGACCGTCCCGCCTTCACGCCGTCGATGAGGACGAGGAGCCCCGGCGGGAGCGTCTCGACCCGCAGCGTCGCGGTGGCGGAGTCGGCCCGGGCCACGTCGGGCTGGATCGGGGAGCCCGCGAAGGCGCGCGCTCCCCCGAGGCACGGAGCCGCCGCCACGAGCGCGGCCGCTCCGAGTCGCAAGGCCCGTCCGTAGGCCGGACGCTTCGTCCTAGTAGTCGAATCCGATGTAGAACTCCCGGTGCCAGCCCGGCTCGACCGTATGGAAATTGGTCCGTCTCGCGAAATCGTACCGCAGCACGAGGTAGCCGCCGAGGCTCATGCGGAGCCCGACCCCGAAGCTCCCCTTCGGCTTCGGGATGCTCTCGAACTTCTCCCAGGCGTTTCCCGCGTCCACGAACGTCGCGCCCTCGAGCCCCGGAAGCTGCAGGCCGCGGAACGGGACGCCGAGGGTCAGGTTCTCGAAGAGGGGGAAGCGGTACTCCGCGTTCGCGAGATAGACGCGGGTGCCGTAGATGCTCCGGCGCTCGTAGCCGCGGAGCGAATGCGTGCCGCCCATCACGAACCGCTCGGGGTCGGCGCCGTTCGACATCCGCCCTTGGAGCCGGACCGCGAAGCTGGTCCACTGGCTCACGCGGAAGTAGCGCCGGAGATCGGCGCTCAGCGTCAGGTTCTCGGCGCGCCCCGTGTTCCAGTTCGTCGTCAGCATGGTCGTCAGGTTGTAGCGGGAACCGTCGCGCGGCCCCGTCGCGAACCAGAGCGTGTTGTCGCGGATCAGGGAGATCGAGTGGCTGGTGAGGAATCCCTCGCGGAGCGTCCCGTCCTCCCGCTCCTTCTGATCGTAGAACGCCTGGGCCGTCCCCTCGATCCGGCTGTAGCGCGAGAACGGGTACGATGCGACGAGCGATCCGCCGGCCCGCCGCTCGAAGTAGTCGAAGCCGAGCGCGTCGATGTAGTCCCCCGCCAGGTGGAACCCGCCGACGCCGTAGTTCCAGCGGTGCTGCCGGTTCACGAACCAGAGGCCGGCGTTCATGCGCGAGAGGATGTCGCCGGCGGTCTGGGCGGTGTTCCCCACCTCGAACACGTACGTCTTGTTCCCGAGCAGGTCGCTGAACGCGCCGACCACGCCCTCGCCCAGGTTCTCGTTCGGGTTGAAGGAGAGCCCGCCGGAGACGAGGTCGAGCCCGTACCGCGGCTCGTACGGCTCGGGCTTCTCCTGCGACTTCGCGAGCGCCTCCTCCCAGCCCCAGCGCGGCGGGTTCGACTCGAGCACCAGGGAGAAGGAGTCGGCCTCGGCCGGCGCGTCGGACACGGACATCTGGTAGATCCCGAAGCCCTGCTTCCGGAATCCGGTGAAGAGGAGGCTCTTTCCGTCGGGCGTCCACGCCGGGTCGAGGGCCGTGCCGAGGAGCCGGCCGACGCGCGCCCCCTCCCCGTTCGGGTCGACGGCGTAGAGGTTGAAGCCGCCGTCCCGGTCGGACGCGAACGCGATCCGCTTCCCGTCCGGGGACCACGTCGGCGACTGGTCGATCCAGGGACCGCACGTGAGGTACCGGATCTCGCCGCTCTCGAGCGTGAGGAGGAAGAGGTTCAGGTGTCCGTCCTCGCCGTACCGCGTGCGGTCCGACGAGAAGACGATCTCCTTCCCGTCGGGCGACCAGGAGGGATCGTTGTCGGTGTAGTCGTCGTTCGTGAGCCGCGTCACGGTGTCGGTGCCGGGCTCGAAGACGTAGAGATCCGACCGCCCCGCCGGAGTCACGCCGGAGAACGCGATCTTGGATCCGTCGTGCGACCAGGCCGGCGACGCGAGCGACACGAGCCCCTCGAAGTGGCGCTTCAGCGTGATGTCCTTCGTCGCGAGGTCCATCACGAAGAGCGCGTCGCTCCCGTTCCACTTGGAGACGAACGCGACCTCGCCGGCGCGCGAGACGTCGATCCGGCTCTGGAAGGGATGGAACGACTCGAACTGCGCGGTGCGCTGGCCCCGGACCACCGACTTCACGTCGCGCTCGCGCCCCTCGTAGGAGGCGCTGTAGATGTTCGTGTAGCCGCTCCGCGCGGAGAGGAAGAGGTAGCGGTCGCCGCCCAGGATCGTCGAGTCGGGCACGGCGACCGGCTTCAGGTTCACGCCCTGCGAGACGGCCCGCTCCTGCGCGGCGAGGGTGAGCGACACGTGGTCCTTCACGTCCGGGAAGTACTTCCGCTTCAGCGCGTAGATCCAGTCCTCCGACAGGCGCCGGGTCGGCGTGCCGGTGACGCGCGCGAGGAGCTTGTCGAACCGGTCCTCCTTGTAGATGTCCGTGTAGAGCCGGCGGAGGGCGTCCTGACCGTACGTCTCGCCGATGTACTGGCAGAGCGACTGGCCGAGCTTGTAGATCGTGAACGTCCCGTCGTACCGCCAGAGCTCGCTGATCGGCGGGATCTGTCCCTCGAGCACCATGTCGGAGAGGACCATGGTCCCCTGCGCGTCCCACTCCGACGACCAGTACTCGGCGAGACCCTCCGAGAACCAGAGCGGCGGGATCAGGTACGTGCTCCGGCGGTGCTCCTTGTAGACCTGGTCGAGGATGTCGAACTGGAACACGTGCACCATCTCGTGATGGATCACGTGCCGGAATTCCGCGTACGACCCGGTGTACGGCAGGACGACCCGCCCCTTCAGGTACTCCGTGAACCCCTGCACGCCCTCCGGCATCGAGTACGGGCTCACGTTGTTCTGCTCGAAGTGGACGTGGGAGGCGAAGACGATCATCGGCACGGAGTGCTTCACCTGGTGCTGGAACTTCACGGCCAGGTCCGCGTAGCTCTCCTCGGCGAGCGTGAGCGCGAGCCGCGCGAGCGGCTCCTCCTCGGGGTAGTAGAAGATCTCGACGTGCTCGCCGCGGAGGGTGAGCCAGTCGAACGATTCGTACTGCACCTTGTTCTTGCCGAAGGCGTAGTACTGCGCGGCGGCGGGCGTGGCCACGGCGAGGAGACCCACCGCGAGGAGACCGACGAGGTGCTGGATCGTTTTCTTCATTCAGAGCGGCCTTCGGATGAGTCCGCCCGGCGAGACGACGACAGGGAGGGTACGTGCATACAATTGTACCAACGGCGCGCTCGAACGACAAGCGGAGAGCGCCCGGAACCCCCTACTTTTCCAGCATTTCGCGCGTCCCGGCCACCCAGACGCCGCGCACCCGGACCCGATGCCACGATTCGACCGGCGTGGCGGCGAGATCGTGGTCGAATAGAGCCACGTCGGCCCCGTATCCGGGCGCGAGACGCCCGAGCGGGGTCCTCCAGCCGGCCAGGAGGTGCGGCGTCTCGAGGTGCGCGCGGAGCGCCTGGGCCAGCGTGAGCCGCTGCTCGGGGTGGAACGCGCGCTCCTCCCCGTCGCCGCCGGCGCGCCTGAGGAGCGCGGCCTGGAGCGCGAGCAAGGGACCCGCGCGGTCGAACGGCGCGTCCGAGCCGAGCGCGAGGCGGGCGCCCGCGCCGAGGAGCCGGCGGTACGCGTACGAACGCTCGGTGCGCGCGCCCCAGTGGCGCCGCGCCACGTCGCGGTCGGTGACGAGGTGGATCGGCTGGACGGACGCCACGGCGCCGAGCGCGCGGAAGCGCTCGAGGTCCGCGACGCCCGCGAGCTGCACGTGCTCGACGCGCGGCGGGTACGGGTACGCGCGCCCGCGTCCGAGCGGCGTCGCGATCGCGTCGAGCGCGTGGCGCACCGCGCGGTCGCCGATCGCGTGGATCGCCACGGAGAGCCCGCTCTCGGCGGCGCGATCGCACGCGATCGCCATCGCCTCGCGGCTCGTCACCTCGATCCCCGCCGCGTCGCTCCCCTCGTACGGGGCGTCGAGGAGCGCCGTCGCGGAGCCGAGCGTTCCGTCGGCGAACATCTTCACGGGTCCGATCCGGAGCCGCTCGCTCCCCGCGCCGCTCCGCAAACCGAGGGCGGCGGCGTGCTCGAGCGACGCCACCGGAACCGAGAGGAGGAGCCGGAAGCCGAGATCGCCATCGCGGTCGAGGTCGTGCGCGGCGCGCCACGTCGTCGCGCGATCGAAATCGTGCGCGCTCGTGATCCCGAGCCCGCGCGCGCGCGCGAACGCGCGCCGGAGCGTGTCGCGCGGGTCCTCCCCGTGGTCCACGCGCGACCGGATCAGGTTCGCGGCGTCCTCGATCAGGACGCCGGTCAGCACGCCGTCGCGATCGCGCTCGATGACGCCGCCCGAGGGCGCCACCGTGCGCTCGTCGATGCCGGCGCGCGCGAGCGCGGCGCCGTTCGCCCAGACGGAGTGGCCGTCGACGGCGTAGAGGACGAGCGGCCGGTCGGGCGCGATCCGGTCGAGGGTCGCGCGCCCGCGCCGCCCGAGCGGCCACTCGCGCGGCACCCAGCCGCGGAGCACGATCCAGCCGCCGCCGCGCGCGGCGGGCGAGCGCGTCGCCGCGGCGCGCTCGATCGCCTCGGGCGTCTGCGCCTCGATCCACGGCTGGTCGAGCGCCCGCACCCATGTCACGAGGTGGATGTGCGCGTCCGTGAACCCGGGCGTGAGCGTACCGCCCTTGAGGTCGACCGGCTCCGCGGTGCGGCCCGCGCGCCGCCGGAGAAGGGAGAGCGGCCCGACGGCGGCGATGCGGTCCCCCTTCACCCAGACCGCCTCCTTCGGCGCGCGCGGCGCCCCTTCGCCCGGACGGGGGAGCCGCACGGCGCGCGCGGCGTCGAGGAGGCGGCCGTTCCAGAAGAGGGTCTCGCCCGCGGCGCGCGAGCGGGGCCGCGGCGCCTCGCGGCGCGCCGGGGCGGTCATCGCTTCCCTCCCGTCTCCGCGGCCAGCCAGGCGAAGTACGGCGCGTGCCCCCCGACCACCGGGATCACGAGGATCTCCGGGACGCGGTCGGGATGGGACGCCCGGATCGCCCGCACGGCGGCCGCGGCCTTCGCGGCCGTCGTCTTCCCCCAGAGGATGGCGCTCCGCTCCCTGCGGAGGTGCCCTTCCCATCGGAAGGTCGCGCGCGCGCCCGGCGCCACCGTGGCGCACGCCATCACGCGCGCCGTGACCAGCGCGCGCGCCGCCCGCGACGCCGCGGCCGCGCTCGGGTATGCGGAGAGCACCAGCGCCGCCCGCGGGGGCCGCGCCTTCCGCCGATTCGCCGACTTCCTAGCCGCCATGGACTCTCCTTTCCATACCCGCGCGGATGGCCCGCTCGATCGAGTCGGCCGCGCGCTCCCAGGTGTAGGCCGCGATCTTCCGCCGACCCGCCTCCGCGATCCGCGCGCGCAGGGGCGCGTCGCGGAGGAGCGGCGTCACGACCCCGGCGAGCGCCCACGCCCAAGGCCACCGGGTGACGAGCGCGGTCTCGCCGTGGACCGCGAAGTCCTCGGTGCCGCTCCGGGTGCACGCGACGACGGCGCCGCACGCCATCGCCTCGGCCGCCGTGTTGCACCACCCGGCGCGCCGCTCGGCGCTCACGAAGAGGTCCGCGTCGCCGTAGAGCGCCGCCAGCTCCTCCTGCGAGGGATTCAACACCCACCGGTGCGGGATCGAAAGCGGAAGCGCGCCGCCCGCCTCGCGGTCTCCCGGGGGCGGCGCGTCGAAGAGCGTGAGCGTCACGGGGACGCCGGCGCGGCGCGAGGCAACCTCGATCGCCTTCGCGGCGGCCCAG
>JBLMXB010000030.1:0-50440 GCA_050257555.1 Hyphomicrobiales bacterium
TCGGGCTGCGCCGGCTACCGCTACGGCGCCGAGGTGGAGGTGTCGAACGCGCCGCCTCCCCCGCGCCTCGTCTTCCACGCACGGCCGCACTACGACGTCGTTCGCGGCGTCTACATCGTCGACCACGACGCGTACGACGCGGACTGCGACGTCTTCGGCTACGGCGGCTCCTGGTACGCGTACTCGGACGGGTACTGGTACCGCGCGCGGAGCTACGACGGGCCGTACGCGGTGATCCGCGTCTCGAGCGTGCCGGACCGGATCTTCGAAGTCCCCGAGGGGCGCTGGAAGCACCACCCGCACGGCGGGCCTCCGGGCCAGATGAAGAAGCAGCGGGATCGTCACCACGGATACGACTGGGAGTCGTGACGTCACGACCATGACATAGACCGAAGCCCCGTCGCGCGACTCGAGCCGGCGGCGCTTCGAACGGGGCGGGCCGCTCGCCGCGGGCACGCAGCCCGAGCGAGACGACGGCCGCACCATCCCGCGGCCGCGCCCGCCCTCCTCGACCCGCGGGGTCGCTCCGGCCGGAGCGCCCCGCGGGAGCGAGGAGAAAGGAAACCCCCGAACATGAAACGAATGATGAGCCGGGCCGGCGTCGCCGTGCCCTTGATCGCCACGGTCGTCCTCGTCGTCGGATGCGGGTCGAAGGGCCGGGGAGAGGCGGAGGCGAAGACGAGCGACGCCGAGACGGCGTCCGCGCCCGCGCCACCGCGCGTGCGGATCGACGGAGAACCGCGGCTCGACGCGGTCGTGAGCGGCGTCTACGTCGTGAATCACGGGGACTACGACGGCGATCTCTTCCGCGTCGGCGGGATCTGGTACGACTACAACGACGGGTACTGGTACCGCGCGGCGGCGATGACGGGGCCCTATGTCGCGATCGACGTCGAGTCGGTCCCCGTGGAGATCTTCGACGTGCCGACCGAGCACTGGACGCACTACCCGTCACGGGTGCCGCCGGGGATCGCGAAGCGGATGGGGCGCCGGTGATCCGGACGGACCCCCCGAGTGGCCCTCGCGCGCGACGCGGGGGCCTTCTCGTTGGCCTTGCAGTGAAAACGCCTTGACTTTTTGACAAGTAAGCTTTACCTTCCCCCTAGCTCGGATGGCGCGCTCGCGCGATGGACACGAGCGCATCACGGTGCCAGCATCGCCGGACGCGCGGCCAGGCCGCGGGAACGAAGGGGGAAGACGATGATCGGAATTCGATGGGCGCGCGCCGCGATCGCGGCGGCACTGCTCTCGCTCGCGACGACGGGCGGCGCGATCGCCGCGAGCGACGGAGCCGGACACGAGATCGCGGGTACCTGGGAGGGGAAGCTCCAGGGCGCGCTCCGCCTCGTCCTCCACGTCGAGCGCGCCGAGGACGGATCGCTCCGCGCCTCGATGGACAGCCCCGACCAGGGGGCCATGGGGCTCGAGATCGACGCGATCGCCTTCGCGGGCGACTCGCTCACGTTCGAGCTCCGGAAGATCGGCGGATCGTACGCGGGCGCGATGAACGCCGCGGGCGACGAGATCGCCGGCGAGTGGCGCCAGGGCGGCATCCGCCTTCCGCTCTCGCTCCATCCGCAGGGCGCGGAGGCGGCGCCGCGCCGCCCGCAGGAGCCGAAGGCACCCTTCCCGTACCGCGCGATCGACGTCTCTTTCGAGAATTCCGACGCGCCCGGGGTGACGATCGCCGGAACGCTCACCGTTCCCGAGGGGAAAGGCCCCTTCCCGTGCGCCGTGCTCCTCACCGGGTCGGGCCCGGAAGACCGGGACGAGACGATCTTCGGCCACAAGCCGTTCTGGGTGCTGGCCGACCATCTCTCGCGACACGGGATCGCGGTGCTCCGCACCGATGACCGCGGCGTCGGGAAGTCCACGGGGGCGTTCGGCTTGGCGACCAGCGCCGACTTCGCGAGCGACGCGAGGGCCGTCGTCGCGTTCCTGAGGACGCGCCGCGAGATCGACCGGAAGCGGATCGGCCTGATCGGTCACAGCGAGGGCGGGCTCCTCGCGCCGATGGTGGCGTCGACGGACCGGGACGTCGCGTTCCTCGTCCTCCTCGCGGCCCCCGGCGTCCCGGGCGACTCGATCCTGGTCGAGCAGGCGTACCTGGTCTCGCGCTCGGTCGGGGCCGACGAGGAGACCGCGCTGGCCCAGCGGGACGTGCAGCAGCGGATCCTCGCGACCGCGGGCGGAACCGCGGACTCGGCCGCGATCGCGGCGGGAATCCGGGCGGTGCTCGAGCAGCAGCTCGCGTCCCTGCCGCCCGAGCGCCGCGGCTCGGTCGGCGACCTCGACGAGTTCGTCAGCGGGCGGGTCGCGATGCTCCGCTCCCCGTGGATGCAGTTCTTCCTCCACTACGATCCGCGCCCCGCGCTCGAGAAGGTCCGCTGCCCGGTGCTCGCGCTGAACGGCGGGAAGGACACGCAGGTCCTCTCGATCCAGAATCTCCCGCGCATCCGGAGCGCCCTCACGGCGGGCGGGAACCGGGACGCCACGACGGAGGAGCTGCCCGGGCTCAACCACCTCTTCCAGACGTGCGCGACCGGATCCGTCGCGGAGTACGCCACGATCGAGGAGACGATGGCGCCCGCGGCCCTCGACCGCATCACGAGCTGGATCCGCGCGCGGATGGTCCCCCGCGGCCGGTGAGGCGACGGGCCGCCGCGGGCGGGCCGCCGCCGTCCCGCCGACGCGCCCCGTTGATTCCCCCCGGAGCGGCTGGCATACTCGAACCCTCTCGGCCGGCCGCTCGTGTGGGGCGCCCGGCGACCGATCGCGTTCCCGGAGGACCCCGATGCCGAGCGACAAGCACGCGGCCCACCACCCGAAGGCCGGGGCCGCGATCGACGCCCTTCTCGACGAAGAGCGTCTCTATCCGCCCGATCCCGCGTTCACGAAGCAGGCGAACGTCACCGACCCCGACGTCTGGGCGCAGGCCGAGACCGATCCCGACGCGTTCTGGGAGAAGCAGGCGGCCGAGCTCGACTGGTTCGTCCGCTGGAACAAGGTGCTCGAATGGATGGCCCCCGACGCGAAGTGGTTCGTCGGCGGCAAGATGAACGCCTCCTACAACTGCCTCGACCGCCACATCCGCGGCGCCCGGAAGAACAAGGCCGCGATCGTCTGGGTCGGGGAGCCGGGGGACCGGCGCACGCTCACGTACTGGGACCTCTACCGCGAGGTGAACAAGTTCGCGAACGTGCTGAAGAAGCTCGGCGTGGTGCACGGCGACCGCGTGGCGATCTACATGGGCATGGTGCCCGAGCTCTCGATCGCGATGCTCGCGTGCGCGCGGATCGGCGCCGTCCACTCCGTCGTGTTCGGCGGCTTCTCCGCCGAGGCGCTCCGCGACCGGATCAACGACGCCGGCGCGAAGGTGCTCGTCACGGCCGACGGCGGGTACCGCCGCGGGCAGATCATCCCCCTCAAGCACGACGCCGACGAGGCCCTCAAGGGAACGCCGACGATCGAGAGCGTGGTCGTCTACCAGCGGGGCGCGGGGCAGGTGCACATGAAGACCGGGCGCGACCACTGGTGGCACGAGATCATGGACGGCGTCGCCGACCACTGCTGGCCGGAGCCCGTGGACAGCGAGGACCTCCTCTTCACGCTCTACACGTCGGGGACGACGGGGAAGCCGAAGGGGATCGTCCACACGACCGGCGGGTACATGGTCGGGGCGTACGCGACCACGAAGTGGGTCTTCGACCTCAAGGAGGACGACGTCTACTGGTGCACCGCCGACATCGGCTGGGTGACCGGCCACTCGTACATCGTGTACGGCCCGCTCGCGAACGGCGCCACGTCGGTGATGTACGAGGGGTCGCCGGACTGGCCCGACAAGGACCGCTTCTGGCAGATCGTCTCGGACCTCGGCGTCACGATCTTCTACACGGCGCCGACCGCGATCCGCGCGTTCATGAAGTGGGGCGCGGAGTGGCCCGCGAAGCACCGGCTCACGTCGCTCCGCGTGCTCGGCACCGTGGGCGAGCCGATCAACCCCGAGGCGTGGGTCTGGTACCACAAGTCGATCGGCGCGGAGAACTGCCCGATCGTGGACACCTGGTGGCAGACCGAGACGGGGATGATCCTGATCTCGCCTCTGCCCGGGCTGACCGTCACCCGCCCGGGGAGCGCGACCCGCCCGCTGCCCGGCGTCTTCGCCGACATCGTCGACGAGAAGGGGGAGTCGGTGAAGGAGGGGGGCGGCTACCTCGTGATCAAACGCCCGTGGCCGTCGATGCTCCGCGGCATCTGGGGCGATCCGGAGCGGTACAAGCAGAACTACTGGTCGCGGTTCCCGGGGATGTACTTCACGGGCGACGGCGCGAAGCGGGACAAGGACGGCTACTTCTGGCTCCTCGGGCGCGTCGACGACGTGATGAACGTGGCCGGCCACCGGATCTCGACGATGGAGGTCGAGAGCGCGCTCGTGGATCACCACTCCGTCGCGGAAGCCGCGGTCGTCGGGCGCGACCACGACATGAAGGGGACGGCGATCATCGCGTTCGTGACGCTCCGCGAGGGGAAGACCGGCGACGCCAAGGTCGCGGCGGAGCTCAAGGACCACGTCGCCAAGAAGATCGGGAAGATCGCGCGGCCGGAGGACGTCCTCTTCACGGCCGACCTGCCGAAGACCCGCAGCGGGAAGATCATGCGCCGGCTCCTCCGCGACATCGCCGACCGGAAGGCGGTGGGCGACACGACGACCCTCGCCGATCCCGCCGTCATCGAGCGGTTGAAGCACAAGTACGAAGAGCAGGAGTGAACGCCGCGGCGTCCGGTCCCCCGCCGGCCGCGGCGCACGGACGCCGGTCCCCTCGGGAGATCCCATGAAGCGCGTGATCGGAGCGGTCGGTTGCCTCCTCGTCCTCGGCGCCCTCGCGGACGCCGCGCGCCCCGCGTCCGCCGGCGATGCGCCCCCGAAGATCAGCGCGGGCGCTTCGGGCTTCGCCGTGGCGCTCCCCGACTCGGCCGCGGTCCAGCGCGACGTCGACGCGGGGAACGCGCAGTTCATCCGCGGCTGGATGACCGGCGACGCCGACGCGTTCGCCGGCTGCTTCGCCTCGGACGGCGCGCTCTTCCGGAGCGGCGGCTCGGTGCTCGAGGGGCGCGACGCGATCCGCGAGCGGATGAAGGGCGTCTTCGCCCGCTACCGCATGGCGAGCGGCTCGATCCGCACCACCGGCCTCTGGTTCCACGACGACCGCGCGTACGAGACGGGGAAGTGGGTCTTCGCGATCGGCGAGAGGGACAGCCTGAGCGCCGCGGCGCCCGACTCCGGGTACTATCTCGAGATCTGGAAGCTCGAGGACGGGACGTGGCGCATGTGGCGCGACATCGGGATCCCGCAGGAGTAGCGGGCCGGCCTTCCGCGGCAGGCGCTTGCCGCCGGCGTCAGGGCGCCTGTCGGATCCGTCAGGACCGGCGGCCGGCCCGTCCCCGGACCCGGCGCGCGGCGGTCGCGGCGCCGCGTCCGTAACCCACGGCGGCGATTGTACCTGCGCCCGCCCCGTCCCGCGTCCGCCCGGATCGGTACGGATGATGCGACACCGAAACCATCGGTGCGCCCTGCGGGGGGTGGGGCCCTCACCGAGAGCGCGCGGGAACGGGGGGAACGCTTCCGTCGCGCGCGCTCCACTGCCCGACTCCTCTCCACACCCCTTCGCCCGACCCGATGATCCCGTCCGTGGGACGCCCCGCGCCGGCCGGCCCCTCGCCTGGTTCGCCGACGCGAGCAGCTCATCTCCCATCGAAGGGAGGGAAGCATGTTGCATCGGCTCGGCCCCGCGCTCGTCGCGTCGGCGCTCGTCGCGATCTGGATCCCGACGACGGCGGCCGCGGTGCCGATTCTCCCGGCGGGCACCGAAGGAATCCGGATCATCGTGTCGAGCCTCGATCCCGTCATCGCCACGTTCCAAGGAAGCTCCGCGGGCTACTCGAGCGATCTCTACCTGTTGCTCGACGGCGCGGGGAATCCCGGTGACGATGGGGACGTCACGAACGACCTGTTCCTGTTCAACAACCACGCCTCCCGGGTCGGGAGCCAGTTGGATCTCGGCTCGTTCGCGCCCGGGACGGAGCTGACGTTCGGGATCGTCGTCCAGCAGACCGGCTACGAATTCCTGACCGGCTCGGCCGACTTCAATCCCGACCGGAGGACGCATGCGCGCGTCCAGAGCGACTGGAAGTCCGGGGAGACGCTCGTCGGCTTCGAGGATCTCTGGTACGGACCCGGATCCTGGAGCGATCTCGACTACAACGACCTGGTGTTCTCGTTCACGAACACGTCGACGCGCGTCGACGTCGCCGTCGCCGAGCCTCCGATTCTCGGTTGGTTCGTCGTGGGGATCGCCGGCGTCGCGCTCTCGATGCGAAGGAAGCGGTCCACGTGAGGGCCGCCCCCGTCCTCGAATCGGCCCGGCGCGGGGAGCGCGACTTACTCTCCGCCCGGTCCGATTCACCCCGACTCAGGAACGGATGGGTGGCGGCGCCGCGACGAGATCTTCGACGCCGCGGGCCCAGGCCTCCCAATTGAGCCGCTCCTCGTAGGCGGCGCGGCTCCCGGCTACGAGCTGTCGATACCGCGCGCGATCACGGAACGTCTCCGCGATCACGCGCGCGTACGCGTCCGCCCCCGCGTCCGCGGGGAGGAGAAGGCCGTTCCCGCCGTTCCGCACCGCGCCCGCGATCCCTCCGGTGTCGCGCGCGACGGACGGCGTGCCGTGCGCGCTCGCCTCGCAGAAGACGATGCCGTAGCACTCCTGCCGCGAGGGGACGAAGAGGAACGTCGCGCCGAGGAGGAGCGCCGAGAGGCGCGCCTCGTCCGCCGGGCGCCGCTTGTCGAGTCGGGGGATCACCTCGATCCACGCGGCCCCCGCGCCGCGCGGCGGCACGCAGCCGCAGATCGTGAGCCGGACGGGGAGCCCCTCTTCCCGGAGGCGCGACGCCGTCTCGATCACGATCGGCCCCCCCTTCCGCTCCCAGTCGCCGCCGACGAAGAGGAGTCGAAGCTCGTCGTCGCGCTTCGCGCCGAGCGCCGCCTCGCGCGAAGGAACGCGCTCGAGGTTCGCGCCGTACGGCACGACCCGGATCTTCGCCGCGGGGACGCCGTACGACTCCCGAGCCGAGCGCGCGGCCCACTCCGAAGGGTAGAGGATCCACGTGGCCCGCGCGAGCGCGCGCCGTTCCACCTCGTCGGCGCCGCGCGCGTACGGCTCCGGAAGGCCGGTATAGATCCCGTAGTAGTCGCGCATCAGCGCGAACGTCGCGTCCGACGTGTAGAGGATCGGGACGTCGGTTTCCAGGAAGGCGATGGCCGTCGACGCGGCGGGCGCCACGATGAGGTCGGTGTCCCGGAGAATCCGCGCCGCGAACCGGCGGCCGTACGCGCGGGCGAGCGGCACGCTGTGCTCGTAGGGGAAAGGACGGCCGAGGAGCGCGAGCCCGGCCCGGTGCCGGACTCGGCGGAGGATCTCGCCCGGGGGACGGAGCGGCCCCAGATGCTCCACGCCGCCGAACCGGCGCTCGAGCGCCCGGGACATGAAGTAGGGCGTGCCCGACCACGCGATCGGCGTCCGGGCATCGGCGGCGGTGAGGATGGCGACGTTCATTCGTGCCGCAGCGTACCAAAGGGGTTCGCCGGCGTCTCTCCGGGTGTGCCCTTCCCCGGGATCGTCCGCGATCATGGAGCACGCCACATCCGTCACATGGTACTGACAGCCCGTCATGTCGCGTCGAGCGCCGATCGCGACTCGCGCCTCGGGCACGGTGACGGAAGCGCGCGATCCGCATCGGCATAGCCTTGCCCGGGGAGGCGGCCGTCCTCGGGTACGTGTTATGCCCCTCTCGACGTTCGCGTCCCCACAAGGAGGGAGGATCCCATGTCGCCGACTCGTCGTTCGATCGCGACCCTTGCCGTGCCGCTCCTCGCCCTCGCCGTTCTCGGACCCGGCTGCGCGCGCCAGCACTACCAGGAGCCCGCGGCCGCGCCGGCTCCCGCGGAGGACCCGCTCGTGCGCGGCGCCTACCTCGTGCAGGTCGTCGGCTGCGAGAACTGCCACACGCCGGGCGGTCTCTACGGGACGCCCGACGCCGCGCGCCGCCTCTCCGGCAGCGACGTCGGCTGGAAGGGCGTCTGGGGCGTGCGGTACGCGCCGAACCTGACCCCCGACGCGATGACCGGCCTCGGCCGCTGGTCCGAGGACGACATCGTCCGCGCGATCAAGCTGGCCGAGCGCCCCGACTCGACGCACATCGCGACGCCGATGCCCTGGTTCCACTTCGTCTTCTTCACCGACGAGGACGCGCACGCGATCGCGAAGTATTTGAAATCGATCCCGCCGATCGCGCACAAGGTGCCGCCGTCGGCGTTGCCGGGTCAGCGCGCCTCGGGGCCGGTGATCGAGGTGCCGCCTCCGTCCGGATGGGACCTGCCGAAGGGGAGCTGACGCGGCTCGAGTTCGCGAGGCAGGGTGGCGGGGGTGACGAAGAACCGGGTCTGAATCCGACGCTCGATCGGGGGACGAGGGACCTCGGGCTCGGCACCGATCGTGTCCGTCGCGCATGATCCCAGGTCCATCCGAACCGCCCAGACATCGTAGCCGTCGTCTCGCAGCGCACCCAGGAGGCGGCGGAGGATCTCGGGACGCCCGTCCTCGGGAAGCGGCTCGTGGCCCTCGACGACCGTGTTCAGCGTGGCGCCGAGCGTGCGGCACAGGAGCTCGAACCGGCGGACGTCGAAGCGGGACGACGCCCAGGGGTCCACCAGGCAGTGGCCGGGAGGCTCGAGATCGCTCAGGTCCTCGGGAGCCGCGATCCGAATCCGATGGGCGAGCGCCGATGCGCGTACCATGGAATCTCCTTCCGCGGGGGAGCGTCCGACGGCCCGCCCGCTCTATGAGGTCCGTGCCCTCCGAGCGTGAGTCGGCCGCGCGACGCTCCGCATGCGGGAGGAGTGGCGATGCGAGGATGAAGCGGGCGCCGAGCTGCGCGGATCGAAGAGCACGGAAACCGATCGTGTTTCGCCCGCCGACAAGGCGGGACCCGAAATTCCCGGGATCCGGCCTGGTGCATGCGCGACTTGGGCCAGAATGGCGGCGGCCGTATCCCGGGGTGCGTCGCTCGCCATGTACATAGGACGTGCCAACGCGACCCGCCGCCGCCGCGAATCGTCTAACCGGCGACGAGATCGGCGCTCCACCTGGTGGGATCGACGGCGACGACGCGACGAACGCGTGCCACGCTGCGACGGGTTCGTACACTCGGCGGACGGGCTCGTTCAGCAACGGAATTGGCCGCACGCCGTCGGTCCCCCCGACACGAACGCCCGAGTGGGATCGCGACGACGTAGGGCGTAGGAAAGGGACGACAGGGCTCTCCGCATCGCGTACCATCGCCGCCATGTCCGACCCGCGCGTCGACAAGCTGGCCGATCTCCTCGTCAATTACTCGATCGAGGTCCGGCCCGGTCAGAACGTCGCGATCCAGGGGAGCACGCTCGCCGAGCCTTTGATCCGCGCCCTCTACGCCGCCGTGCTCCGGGCCGGGGGCCATCCCACCGTCGTGGCGATGCTCCCGGGTCTCGAGGAGCTCTTCTATCGCCACGCGTCCGACGATCAGCTGACGCACGTCCCGCCGACCTTCCGGCTCATCACCGAGACGTACGAGGGGCTGGTCGCGGTCCTCGGCACGGCGAACTCCAAGGCGCTGAGCAACGTCGCCCCGCAGAAGATGGCGCTGAACCAGAAGGCGATGGGCGAGATCACGCAGACGTTCATGCGGCGCCACTCCGAGGGGACGCTCCACTGGGTCGGCACGCTCTTCCCGACGAACTCGAGCGCGCAGGACGCCGACATGGGGCTCGTCGAGTTCGAGGACCTGGTCTACGGCGCCTGCCTCCCCGACCTCGACGACCCGATCGGCTACTGGAAGCGCTTCTCCAAATGGCAGCAGAAGCTCGTGGACTGGCTGAAGGGGAAGAAGGAGGTGCGCGTCCTCGGGCCCGAAACCGATCTTCGGATCGGGATCGAGGGGCGCCCGTTCATCAATTGCGACGGCCACGCGAACATGCCCGACGGCGAGGTCTTCACGAGCCCGATCGAGGGCTCGGTCGAGGGGCACGTCCACTACACGTATCCCGCCGTCTATCGCGGCCGCGAGGTCGAGAACGTGCGCCTCTGGCTCGAGAAGGGCCGCGTCGTCAAGGCGACCGCGGACCGGGGGGAGGAGTTCCTGAACCGGACCCTCGACGTCGACGAGGGCGCGCGGGTTCCCGGCGAGTTCGCGATCGGCACGAACAAGGGCGTCACGCGCTTCATGCGCCAGACGCTCTTCGACGAGAAGATCGCCGGCACGTTCCACATGGCGCTCGGCGCCAGCATCCCGATGTCGGGCGGGAAGAACGTCTCCGCCGTCCACTGGGACATGGTCTGCGATCTCCGCGGGGGCGGCGAGATCCGCGTGGACGGCGAGCTGCTCCACAAAGACGGCAAGTTCGTCATCGACTTCTAGCCTCCGAGGCGCGTGGTATCCTCCTCGGTCCATGCGCTCCTACGTCACGCCCCGGCTCGGCATCCTCACGTTCGGCCACTTCGCGATCGATTCGTATTCGAGCTTCTTCGCGCCGCTCCTCCCGCTCCTCGTCGCGAAGCTCCACCTGAGCCTCACCTTGGTCGGGACGCTGGTCGCCCTGGCGTCGGTCACGTCTTCGTTCTCGCAGCCGTTGTTCGGCCTTCTCGCGGACCGCCTCCGGCGCCCCTGGTTCGTCGCGTTCGGACCGCTGATCGCCGCGGTCTTCATGAGCGGTCTCGGGCTCGCGCCGACGTACGGCACCCTCGTGGCGCTCCTCATGCTCGCGGGCGTCGGGGTCGCGGCGTTCCACCCGCAGGCCGCCGTGCTCGCGTCCGAGACCTCGCCGCGCCGCGGGCTCGCGATGGCGTTCTTCGTGACCGGCGGCACCATCGGCTTCTCCGTCGGCCCGATCTTCTCGGCGGGCCTCGTCTCGGCGTTCGGCCTCGACCACACGTGGATCGCCGCCGCGCCCGGTCTCCTCGCCTCGGCGCTCCTGATCGGCTGGTTCTCGCGCACCGCGCCGAAGCCGCACCGCGAGACGGTCCGCCCGCCGCTCCGCGCGCTCCGGCCCGTGCTCCGCCCGCTCGGCCTCCTCTACTTCGCGACCGTGGCGCGGGCCACCGTGTCGTACGGGTTCATGACGTTCCTGCCGCTCTACCTCCACGGACGCGGCTTCTCGCTCGAGTCGAGCGGGTTCGTCCTCTCGCTCTATCTATTGGCCGGCGCGCTCGGCGGCTTCGTCGGAGGATGGCTCTCCGACCGGATCGGGGGACTGCGGGTGATCGCCGGCTCGTTCACGCTGGCCACGCCGCTCTTCGTCGCGTTCCTGTTCCTGCCCGACCGCGCCGCGATCCCGTGCATCGTCCTCGGCGCGTTCATGCTCCAGACGTCGCTCCCCGTCTACGTGGTCATGGGGCAGGAGCTCTCGCCGGCCCACTCCTCGACGATCTCGAGCCTCCTGATGGGCGCCGCGTGGGGCATGGGGGCGCTCCTGATCGGCCCGATCGGCGCCCTGGGCGACCGGAGCGGGCTCCATGCCGCCCTGGGAGCCCTCTCCGCGATGCTCCTCGTCGGCCTCACGTGCGCGCTCCTTCTCTCCGGCTCGCGCGCCCGCGCGCTCGCGCCGGCGGAGGCGAATTAGGAGCCGTCCGGGGTACGAGGGGAAGAAGCTCGCGATGTGGCCCCCACGAGGAGGGATCTCCCATGCTCGCCCGATCCGCCACCCGCATCGTCGCCCTCGGGCTGCTCCTGACCGTCGCCGCCCCGCCCGCCCGCGCCGCCTCACCCTGGATTTCTCGTAATCAAAGCGGCGGAATCGCCCTGGAATACCTCAGGCCAAGCATCGAGACGATCGACGCTCGCGCGCTGATCGGCGCGGCGTTCCTGTCCGCATGGTCCCCGCCGCACCGAGGCGTCGCGTTCGAGTTCGAAGTCCCCTTCGCGTGGCAGGACTACCGGCCGCGGACGACCACCCTCTACGGCAACGCGATCTTCCCGTCCCCCGACGGCAGCACGATCTTCGGATACCCCCCCACGAGCCACACCTTCGGCAATCCCTACCTCGGCGTCCGAAGCGTTCCGGAAACGGGTCCGGTCTCGTTCGAGGCGGGGATCCGGCTGCCGCTCGCGCAGCAGAACGAGTACGTCGCCCGCGCCACGGCTGGGTTCGCGGACGCGACTCGCTGGGAGGCGTTCTCCGACCACCTCTTCTGCGCCCGGACCGCCGTGAACCTCGGAATCGCCGCAGGATCCCGGCTCCGGCACGACGTGCAGCTCGGATCCATCCTCTCGTTCGACACCGGTCACTCCCGCGAGCAGGACCCAGAGGTGAACGCGGTCTACTCCTGGCGCGTCGGCTACGCGGGAGACGCGGTGCGCGTCGGCGCCGGGATCGCGGGGCGTCTCGAGCTGTCGGGCGGCGTCGGGAATCTCGGCGCGCGGAGCCACGACCAACTCGAGTTCCACGCCGACGGGTGCCGTGGAGCCGTCCACCCGGGTCTCGACCTCCACGTGCCGCTGGGTGGTTGGGGGAGCCAGGCGCCTCTCGTCCTGGGCGGGAGCATTACGGTCACTCCCTGAGGCCCAGCCGGGGGTACCTTCGTACCGCTTCGCGGCGCCGCTCCCGGTGCTACGGTCGCTCCATGCGCCGCGCGGGGCTCGCCATTCTCCTGACGCTCGCGGCCGTCGCGACGGCTGGCCCGGCGGCCGCATTCGACGGGCAGCGCCGCGGCTTCGCCCTCGAGGTGGGGCTCGGCGGGGGCGCCATCCCCGCGGAAACGCTCTACCCGCGGGGCGGCTACCAGGACGAGGTCTACCGGGAGCGGTCCTCGCTCTGGACCCGCTTCCGGGCGGGAGTCGGGCTCGGGGATCGCTGGCTCCTGCACTACGTGAACGACGTCGGCTGGACGAAGACCGACCTGCAATTCGACCGGAACGTGCTCTACGCGACGACGTCGACCGGTCTCGGGGTCACGTACTTCCTCCGGTCCGCGGCGCCGTCGCTCGGATTCGAGACCGGTCTCGGCCTCTCGACGAGCGGCGCGTTCCAGTCGGGCGGTGGGTATTTCCATCGCGGCTCGGGCCCCGCGCTCTGGATCGGGCCCGCGTACGAATTCGCTCCGGGCTGGATCGCCCGCGCCACGGTCGGCTGGGCGGGCGTCGCGGAGCACTGGCTCTATTTCGGGACCGAGCCCGATCCGAACCAGACCACGGCGGTCGGCTTGACCGTGGGACGCGCTTGGTATTGACTCCGACCACCCCCTCACGCAAGGAGGCTCCCTCATGCGAAACCATGCCGCAATCCTGCTGGTCCTGACCGCGCTCCTTATCCCGAGTGTGTCCGCCCTCGCCGCGGACGACGGCGGCGCCGCGCCCCCGGTCCCGCTCCGCGGCCTCCAGTTCGTCACCGTCTACGGCGGCGCGCAGGATCACGCGGTCACGTCGGTCTCCACGTCGCCCTCCGGGACCGAGACGCGCACGAGCGGCGCCGCCGGATACCTCGCGTATCGGTACTGGTTCGCGGAGGAGTGGGCGATCGGCGTGACGGGCGGCGTGCTCGACGCCAAGACGTACACGTCCACGCAGCTGAACGAGGTCGTCTCCCGCTCGGCGGTGATGGTGCCCGCGCTCCTCGAGCTGCGGTACGCGCCCCGCGCGATCGCACTCGGAACGAACGGGCGGCCGTTCCTCTCGATCGGAGGCGGCGCCTACATGGGCGCGGCGAAGAACTCGGTCGTCGGCGTCTCCTCGGCGACCGACATCGCCATCAACGAGACCAAGGTCGGCGGGCGGGCGCAGGCGGGCGTCCAGTGGATGTTCGGCACGCGGTTCCACGCGGAGGTGGCCGGCGGCTACCACGTCGTCGACCGGTTCAGCCAGCAGATCGGGAACGGCACGAAGTTCAGCGGATTCGAGTTCCTGGCCGGCGTCGGGCTCCACTGGGGCGGCGCTCACTGACGAGGGCGCTCACGCGCGGGGAGGCCCCGGACTCGCGCGGACAGGTGTATCCTCTCCGGCCTCAACCCGCGTCCCGGCGGCGATCGGGACGCCCGAGGCAGACAGGCGTCGCATCCAGGAGGGATTCACCGTGTTCCGTGTAGCCGGCTCGCTTTTGGCCCTGACCCTCGTGACGTTCACCGCCGCCGTCGCCTCCCCGGCGAAGGCGCCCTCACCCGCGTCCGGCGACGCGGTCCGCGCCGAGGTCCAGGCGTTCGTGAAGCGGTACATCGACGCCGCGAACAAGGCGGACGTCAGCGCGATGATGGAGATGTTCTGCCGGTGCGACAACGTCTCGTCGGTCACCGACGGCGCCATCACGCACGGGTGGGAGGCGATCCGCGAGGACACCGACCAGTTCGCGGGGAAGCAGGGGACGTTCCGGTTCGCGCTCGGGACGATCGACGTGGAGCCCCTCGGTGCCGGCTACGCGCTCGCGGTCGCGCCGCTCGTGGTGACGGTCGCCTCGCCGGACGACACGCTCGAGGCGAACGGCGCGCTCACGCTGCTCCTGGAGCGGGAAGGCGGGAAGTGGCGGATCCTCCACGAGCACATGAGCGGCCAGGAGCCGGACCAGGACCTCGGGCCCGGCGACGACGACCAGGACCCGGGGATGGACGGGGAGTAGGCGGCCGGAACCGGTAGGGCGGGAGTGGTCGCACCCGAGCCGGCGGTCAGGCCGTCTGGCGCGATACCTCCGCGATCTTCGCGAGGATCTCCTCGATCGTGATGTCGGCGCCCCGCGCCACGGCCGCTTGGGCGTCCTCCTCGCTCCAGTCGCCGCGCAGCTCGTCCCAGTGGCGTACCCGTTCTTCCTCGATTTCCTTGGCGAACGGTCCCGGGTGGGCGCGATCGTATCCTAGCCACCGGAGTCCGGTCTCCCGGTCGCCGCGTCGGGCCATCAGGATCCCGAAGAGGGTTCCAATCGCAGTCATGGGAGATCCCACCTCCTGGGCGGTCGCGACCACGGTGCGCGCCCACCGCCAAGCCTCGTCGTTCCGGCCCCGCCGCAGGTTCGCCGTGGCGAGCCCGTATTCGGCGGTGGTGCGGAAGACCGTGCCTCCGATCTCCTTCGCGATCGCGAGCGACTGCCGGAAGCACTGCTCGCCCCGGTCGATGTCGCCCGCGTTCATCACGACGAAGCCCATGTTTCCCAGGACCATCGCTTCCGTGTGCCGGTTCCCGGTCCGGCGCGCCAGCGCGATCGCGCGCTCGTACACCTCGATCGCCTCGGCGTTCCGGTCCATGAACGTCTCGAGATTGCCGAGCGAATTGAGCCCGTTCATCTCGCTCGGCTCGTCACCGATCTCCTGGGCGAGATGGATGCTCTCCTGCAGGTGCAGGCGGCTCTCTTCCGGATGCTCCCGGTAGCCGACATTCGCGACTTGCCGGAGCGTGAAGACCAGGGTCGGCTTGTCGCCCACCTCCCGAGTGAGGCGGAGCGCGTCGTCGAGGTGGCGCTTCGCCGCCTTCGGGTCGTCGAGCCACATGGCGAGGCGGCCGAGCTGTCCCAGGATCCGCGCCTCGAGCAGCTTGCTCCCGGCCCCGCGCGACTCTTCCAGCGCGGGTTCGAGGATCGACTTGGCCGCGGCCAGCGTGCCCCGCTGTGATTCCAGCTCGGCGCGCAGGATCTCGACCTCGAGGCGCTGCTCCAGGTGCTCCGCTCCCGTCAGGATCTCGCGGGCGCGCTGGAAGAGGGTCGCCGCCTCCTCGTAGGCGCCGAGATTCATCGCCCGCGCGCCCGCGTTCCGGAGCTGCCGCGCGGCGAGCGCCGGTTCCTCCGCGCGGGCGTAGTGCTCCGCAACGAGGAGCGTGTGCTCTCCCGCGCGCTCGCCGCCCGTCTCGATCAGCCAATCGCCCACCAGCTTGTGGAGGACGCGGCGCTGGCGGGGCACGACCGTCTCGTACGTCACGTCGCGCAGGATCGCGTGCCGGAACACGTACTCGTCGGTCCCCGCGAAGCCCGACTCCTCCCGCTTGAGGACCATTTCCCGCGCGCGGAGATCCTCGAGCATCTCCCTCACGTCCTCCGAGCCGAGGCCGGCGGTTTCCTTGCTCAGTTTCACGGCGGCGGCGTCCCAGAAGATCCGCCCCACGACGGAGGCGCGCTGGAGCATCTGGTGGAGGGCGGGCGGCAGCGTATCGAGGCGCGACTGGAGGACGCCGGTCAGCGTCGCGGGGACGCGGACGCTCGACAAACGCGTCGTGTCGACCGACCACGTCTCGTCGCCCTTCAGGATCACCCGGTCGTCGATCAGCGCCTTGATCAGCTCCTCGATGTAGAAGGGGTTTCCGTCCGCGCGGTCGACCACGAGATCTCGGAGCGCGGTCGGCACCTCGGGCACGTTCTTCAAGAGTTCGCGAACGAGCCGGCGGCTGGAGAGCTGCGACAGGGGTTCGAGCTGGATCCGTTCGTGGAAGCGCTGTCCCTCGCCCCACTGCGGCCGGCGTTCGTAGAGGCTCGGCCGGGCCATGCAGAGCACGAACAGCGGCAGATTCGTGTTCTCGCGCACGAGGTTGTTCACGAGGTCGAGCGAGCGGTCGTCGGCCCAGTGGATGTCCTCGATGTGGATCACGACCGGGTGCGTCTTCGAGGCCGTGGTGAAGAACTCGCCGAGGTGGTCCTGCGCGACGCGCCGGAAGCTGTCCGCGTCCTGGAGGGCGGCGGCGACGTCGGGGCGGTCCGAAAAGTCGAATCCGACGAGCTGTCCGATGAAGTGCGCCTTCCGCTCCGAGCCCGCACCTAGGAAGTTCTCGATTCCCGCGACGAACTTCTCGTGGACCATCGTGAGCGGGTCGGAATCGAGGATCCGAAACCGGAAGGAGAAGAGATCTCGCGTGAGCGAATAGGGCTGGAGCATCGAAGGCTGCGTCGCGCGCGCCTGGAAGAACCAGACCGGCGTCTCCTGCAGGTCGGTCCAGTTGCTGAACTCGTAGAGGAGCCGCGACTTCCCGACACCCGCCTCGCCGACGACCGTCACGACCTGCGTCTCGCCGTCCTCGAGCGTCAGGGTCAGCGCCTCCTGGAGCAGGCGGAGCTCGATCTCGCGGCCGATCATCCGGGTCTCGACGCCTTCGATGCCGCGCGCCTTCAACCGGAACGCCCGCGGCTTCACCTGCGTGACGAGATAGACCTCGAGCGGCTCCTTCCGCCCGCGGACGCGGAGCGGGTCCTGCTGGACGAACGTGAAGACGCCGCGCACGAGCGTGAACGTCTCATGGGCGACGAGGATGCCGCCCGCGGGGGCGGCGTCCTTCAGGCGGCCCGCCAGCGTGATCGGCGCGCCGCTCGCCGTGTAGGTCCCCGAGTCCGCCTCCCGTTCGAGGAGGACGGGCCCGGTCGTGATTCCCGCGCCGAAGGGAAGCGGACTCTCGTCGGTCGGCTCCCAGGCCTCCCCGAGCACCGAACGCGCGGCCGCGCGCACCCGGTCGCGCATCGCGAGCGCGGCCCGAATCGCGCTTTCCGGGTCGTCCTCGCGTGCGCGCTCGCGGCCCCAGAGGATCAGACCCGACTCCTCCGTGCGGCTGTGGATGACGCCCCCGCCGGCCAGTCTCGCGAAGTCGGACCAGAGCGCGTCCATCGTCGACCGGACCCGCTCCGCGTCCGCGCCCGATTCGTAGAGGATCTCGGCCAGCTCGGAGACGTCGACCGAGACCGCCGTCATCTGGCGCTGCTGCTCCGACGGCGTCGCGCCGCTCGGCGTGTCGGACGCCTCCCGCTGGGCCCGGATCGCGTTCAGCTGGTCCACCGAGATCGTCTGCGTCATCGACTGGAGCGCGGCCGGCGCGTTGCTCGGACGGATCCGGAGCGCGCGGGCCAGCTCCTCGACGAACGCGCCCGCGGTCGGGTAGCGGTCGGCCCGCTCCTTCGCGAGCGCCCGGGCGAGCACCTCGTCCACCGCCTTGGGGAGCGACTTCTCACGCTCCGTCGCGCGGGGGATCGGGGCATTCATGTGGGCGAGGATCACCTCGAAACCGCTCTCGTTCTGGTACGGCTGCCCGCCCGTCAGGAGCTCGAACGCCATGACGCCGAGCGAGTAGATGTCCGCCGCCTGGTCCACGGCGCCGTCGCCCCGCGCCTGCTCGGGCGCCATGTAGCCCGGCGTGCCGATCATGAGGCCGGTCCCGGTCAGGTCCTTGTCGCCGCCGGTGGCGCGGGCGATGCCGAAATCGGTGAGGAACGCGTTCCCCTCCCGGTCGATCATCACGTTCGAGGGCTTGAGATCGCGATGCACCACGCCCTGGCGGTGCGCGTAGTCGAGCGCGCCCGCGAGCTGGAAGAGGATGTAGAGGAGCTCGTCGTGCGGGACGCCGCCCCGCTGCTGCACCTGCTTCAGCGTTCCGCCTTCGAGGTAGCGCATCACGATGTAGGGGGGCTCGTGCTCTCCGTCGAAGTCGTAGACCGGCAGGAGGTGGGGGTGCTCGAGCCGGGCGATGAGGCGCGCCTCCCGCTGGAACCGCTCGCGCAGCGACGGATCGTGGAGGATGGCCGAGTGGATCACCTTGATCGCGACGTGGCGGTCCATGCTCGGCTGGTACGCGCGATAAACCGTGGCCATGCCTCCGGTTCCGATCTCTTCGGTGATCTCGTAGGCGCGGAGCTTCTTTCCGATCATGGCGGTCCCCGGGTGCAGGTCGTGTAGCTGGGTGAGTCGGAAGAGGATACAGGATTCGGTCGCGGCCCGCGACCGAAAGCCGCCCCGGCGGTGTTAGGATGCCCGCCGCCGGCCGGAACCGCATCGGCCGGGACGCGAAGCCCGAGGGATCCTGGAGGTGGCCATGGTTCCGATCCTGTCGTTGTGGCTCCCGATTCTCCTCTCCGCGGTCGTCGTCTTCGTCCTGAGCTCGATCATCCACATGATGACCCCGTTCCACAAAGGGGACATGAAGCAGCTCCCCGCGGAAGCGGAGATCATGGACGCGCTCCGCAAGTTCACGATCCCGCCGGGCGACTACATGATGCCGCGCGCGGGCTCGATGGACGCGATGAAGTCGCCGGAGTTCGTCGAGAAGATGAAGCGGGGACCGGTCGCGGTGATGACGGTGATGCCGAGCGGGCCGATGACGCTGGGCCCGTTCCTCCTCCAGTGGTTCCTCTTCTGCATCCTGGTCGGCGTGCTCGCCGCGTACATCACGGGGCGCGCGCTCGGTCCGGGCGCCCACTACCTCCAGGTCTTCCGCTTCGCGGGGGCGGTCACGTTCATCGCGTACTCCGTCGCCCAGATCCCGCAGTCGATCTGGTATCGCCGCTCGTGGGGGACGACCGTGAAGCACCTGGTCGACGGCCTGATCTACGGGCTCTTCTCGGCCGGCGTGTTCGGGTGGCTCTGGCCGAAGTGAGCGACCGCCCGGCCGACCTGATCCGCGTGCTCGGGCTCGTCGCGCATCCGGAGGGCGGCTACTTCCGCGAGATCTTCCGGTCGCCGCGCGAGGTGGCCGCCCCCGGCGGCGCGGGGACGCGGAGCGCGATCACGACGATCTACTTCCTGCTCGTCGGCGGGAAGCCGAGCCGGTGGCACGTCGTGCGATCGGACGAGGTCTGGCACCACGTGGAGGGAGCGCCGCTCGAGCTCCTGACCGCCGAGCCGGCGACGTTTCGCGCGGAGCGGATGCGGCTCGGGCCGGTGGGGGCGGGAACCGAGCCGGTGCGGGCGGTGCCGGCGGGGCACTGGCAGGCGGCGCGCACGACCGGCGCGTACACGCTCGCCGGCTGCACGGTGGGCCCCGGGTTCGACTTCGCGGACTTCGCGCTCCTCCGGGACGACGCCGGGGCCGCCGCGCGGCTCCGCCGGGCGCTCCCGGATCTCGTGGAGCTGCTCTAGCCCGCCATGGATTCCGACCACACCCCGGCTTCGGCGCCTCCCGCGCCTCCGGCGCCTCCCGCGCGACCTTCCCGCCGCGCCCTGATCGGGCGCGTGCTCCTCTTCGTGCTCCTGCTCGCGGCCTCCGTCCTGGTCGTGAACCTCGCGTGGCGCCTCCTCGGCATCCCGCGCCCCCGCGTGGGCGGCGCGATCCAGCCCGTGCCCTTCTTCGCGTTCATGCTCGTGGTGTCCGCCTTCACGGTCGGCGTGGCGGCCTTCGTGCTGCGCCGCACGGAGGGGCGGTCGCTGGCCGCGCTCGGTCTCTCGGTGGGGCGGGGCACGCCCGGCGCGATCGCGGCGGGCGCGCTCGCCGGGTTCCTGCCGGTCGGCGTGACCGCGGCGCTCGCCCTCGCGTTCGGCTACGGCACGATCGCGCCCGCGGGGGGCGACGCCGGGTGGCTCGCGGGGACGCTCACGCCGTTCCTCCTCGGCACCACGCTGATCTCGATGTGGGAGGAGATCGTCTGGCGCGGGTACATGTTGCACGTCCTCGAGCAGGGACCGGGGCGTTGGGCCGCCGTGCTGCTGACCGCCTTCCTCTGGGCCGGGGGCCATCTCGCGAACGACGGCGCGACGCCGCTCGGCCTCCTGCCGACCGCCTTGAGCGGCGTCGTGCTCGCGTGGATCGTGCTGCGGACCGGCTCGCTCTGGTTCGCGTTCGCGTACCACGTCGCGTGGAACGTCTCCTCGATCCACGTGCTCGGGCTCACGACGTCGGGCTTCCTCGAATCGGCGTCGTTCCTCAGGACCGATCTCCACGGGCCTGCCTGGCTGATCGGCGGCGCGTACGGCTTCGAGGCGTCGCTGCCCACCGCGTGCCTCGACATCGCCACGCTCGCGACGATCCTCTACTTCGTGACGCGCTCCCGCTCCGCGTCGGACCCGTCCGGCCCGCCCGCCCCGCCGAGGTAGCGAAGGAACCAGTCGCGCGCGAGGTCGGCCACGCGCTCGAGCGCGCCCGGCTCCTCGAAGAGGTGGGTCGCGCCCGGGACGATCGTAAGCCGCGTCTCCGCCGCGCGCATCTCCGCCATCGCGCGCCGGTTCATGCCGAGCACCGCGACGTCGTCGCCCCCCACGATCAGGAGCGTCGGCGCGGTCACGTGCGGGAGCGCCTCGCCCGCGAGGTCGGGGCGCCCGCCGCGCGAGACGATCGCGGCGATCCGCGCCGGCGCGTCCCCGGCCGCCGCCGCGACGAGCGCGGCCGCGGCGCCGGTGCTCGCGCCGAAATAGCCGACGGCGAGGCCGCGCGTCTCCTCGTCGCGCGCGACCCAGTCGGTGGCGCCGTCGAGGCGCCGGGCAAGGAACGGGATGTCGAACCGGAGATGCGCCGTGCGGCGGTCGACGATCTCCTCCTCGGGGGTCAGGAGGTCGAAGAGGAGGGTGGCGAGTCCCGCGGATTGGAGGGCGCGCGCGACGGCCCGGTTCCGCGGGCTCGTCCGCCCGCTCCCGCTCCCGTGCGCGAAGACGACGATCCCCCGGGCCCCGGGAGGGACGAGGAGATCGCCGGTCAGCGTCGTCTTCCCGGCGCGGATCGGCTCGTCGCGGCGATCGACGACGCGCGGCTTCGACGTCATGCGTGACCCCCTTTCTCCGCATGATACGCTGTCCGGCGTCATGCGCCAGGATTCCCGCGCGGCCGCCGTGATCGTCGTGGCGATCGCGCTCCACGTTGTCGTCGCGCTCACGAGCGTCGCGTCCGCCGCGTCGCTTGGCGGGATCGTCCGTTCCGAGGAGGGCGGCGAGTCGATCGCGTACGCGCGCGTCGCGCTCTACCCCGACACCGTCGGCGCACACGCCCCCACGGCGGCCGTCGTCACGGATCCGAGCGGAGCGTTCGCGCTGAACGGGATCCCCCCGGGCCGGTACCGGATCCGCGTCGAAGCGACCGGGTACCGGCCGTTCGAACGCGAGATCCTCCTCGGCGACCTCCCGATGCGCCTCGACGTGTCGCTCGTGGCGGCGCCGTTCCCCCTCGAAGCCGTGACCGTCCGCGGCGACAGCGCGCGGTACGACGAGACGCGCCTCGCGCCCGGCCGGGTCGCGCTGACGGCGCGGCGCCTCGCGGCGGCTCCCTCCGCCGGAGAGCCCGACCTGATCCGGAGTCTCCAGCTCCTGCCCGGAGTGCAGGCGGCGTCCGACCTGAGCAGCGGCCTCTACATCCGAGGCGGCGGTCCGGACCAGACGCTGATCCTGCTCGACCAGGTCCCGATCTACAACCCGACGCACGCGTTCGGATTCTTCTCGACGTTCAACGCGGACGCCATCCGGGACCTGACGCTCTACAAGGGAGCCTACCCGGCGGAGTACGGCGGGCGCCTCGGCTCGGTGCTCGACGTCTCCGACCGGGACGGAAGTCGCCGCGCGTTCCAGGGGCGGGGCGGTCTCAGCGTCATCGCGGGCCGCCTGACGCTCGAAGGGCCGATCCGGGAGGGGTCGTGGCTCCTCTCGGCGCGCCGCACCTACCTCGATCCGATCCTGAACGCGGTCCGCACCGACAGCAACGAGATCCCCGCGTACTACTTCTACGACCTGAACGGACGGGTGACGCGGAGCTTCGGCGGATCGGACCGCGTGACCCTCTCCGGATACAGGGGCCGCGACCGCCTTCGGCTCGATCTCGACGCCGGCAGCTACGTCCAGATCGCGTGGGGGAACGTGGTCGGCTCGGCCCGGTGGACGCATCGGTTTCGGCCGGGTCTCTCCGGCGACATCCAGCTCGCCGCGAGCAGCTATCGCAGCGACACGGAAGTCCGGATCTTCGAGACGCCGATCCGATTCCGGAACCGGCTCCTCGATCTGACCGCGAAGGGCGATCTCGCCTGGAGGGCCGGCGACGGGCACGCGGTCTCGGCCGGGATCGACGCGGCCGCGTACCGATTCGAGCTGGAGCAGGAGTTCAACGAGGTCGCGCAGCCGGGCTTCGACGAGCGGCCGACGTCGGTCGCGGCGTACGTCGAGGACCGATGGACGCCCGGAGCGCTCTGGATCGTGCGGCCGGGGCTCCGGGTGGAGCGCTTCGGGGCGCGCGCGCGGTGGAGCGTCGAGCCGCGACTTTCGGTGACGCGCGTCGTCACCGACGCCCTGCGGTTGAAGGCGGGAGGGGGCCGCTATACCCAGCACCTCCAGCTGGTCGCCACGGAGGGATTCAGCGGCGCCGACTTCTGGGTGCCGACCGACGCCTCCGCGCGACCCGGCCGCTCCTGGCAGGCGGTCGCGGGCGCCGAGTGGGACGTCTCGGACTCGGTGCTCTGCTCGGTCGAGGGGTACTACACCGCGCTCCGCGATCTCGTGCAGCTCGACAACACGCGCGCGGTCGACGCGCAGGGCACCACGACGCAGGACTACTTCTTCACCGGCGGGCGCGGGTGGGCGAGCGGGCTCGAGGTCCTGCTCCGCCGGCGCGCCGGCGCGGTCACCGGGTGGATCGGGTACACCCTCGGCTGGAGCCGGCGGGAGTGGCGCGAGCTGAACGGGGGGAGCCCGTTCCCGCCGAAGTACGATCGGCGCCACGACCTCGCCGTCACGGCCGCCTGGAACCGGACGAAGTGGCGATACGGAGCGACGTTCGTCTTCGCGACGGGACAGGCCTACACGCCGGCCGCGGCGCGGTACGTCCTCACCGATCCGGCGACCGGGACGCTGCCGCGGGACGGGCTCCTGCTTCCCGGGCCCAAGAACAGCGCACGGCTCCTGCCGTATCACCGGCTCGACGTGAGCGTGACGCGTCATGGATCGCTCTTCGGGATGGACGCCGACTACACGCTCCAGATCTTCAATCTGTACGACCGGAGGAACGAATGGTTCGTGCAGTACGACACGGAGAGCGCGACGACGGAGCCCAAGGTCATCCACCAGCTCCCGATCGTGCCGACGATCGGCGTGAGCTTCGCCTTCTGACGGTGCGACGCCGCTTCGCCGCCGCGTGCGTCCGGGTCGGGGCCGTCGCGCTGGTCGCGCTCGCCACCGGATGCTCCACCGAGCGGAATCCGCGCGACCTCTTCGCGCCCGGCGAGGTCGGGACGATCGTCGTGGACGCGACGATGGTGGTGGACCGTCGCTTCCCGGTCGTCACGGTGCGCCGCACGCTCGCGCCCGATCAGCCGTACAGCAGCTCCGCCGCGGCGGTCACCGGCGCCGACGTCCGGATCGAGACGCCGGGCGGCGGGTGGATGGCGTACTCCGACCTCGTGTCACCGCTTCCGGGTACGTACCGCGCGACGGGCGGATTCGGCGACTCGATTCCACCGGCGACCGTGCAGCCGAACACGACGTATCGCCTCGTCGTGCGGACGCAGGACGGCCGGACGGTCACCGCCACGACCACGACGCCGTCGCCGTTCCACGCTCGGGATTGGCTCCTGCTCGACGACCCCTCGCTCGAGATCCGGCGGCGTCTCAGGACGTTCGACGACTACCCGACGCGCCCCGACAGCGTCTACCTGGCGCCCGAGAACCAGATCGTCTACCAGGATGGGCTCCTCGAAGCGCGCTTCGACCGGGGCGACGCGCTCGCGTTCCAGGTGGGGTTCAAGAATCTCGAGTTCGATTCGCCGCTCCTGGTCCACGCCGACTTCCTGAGCGAGCACGATCTCGAGAGCCTGTCGCGCGACTCGTCGTCCCCGCCGCTCGACGCCGCGACGGGCGCGATCCGCGTGCCGTGGCTCGCGATCTTCTTCGCCGGACGGTGCACGATCCGGATCTTCTCGATCGATCGGAACTGGTACGACCTCGAGCGGAGCCTCCCGGAGATCGGGGGGACGAACCTCGGGTTCGGCACGAACGCGGGCGAGAACTTCGACCGCCCGATCTTCCACGTGCAGGGCGGAATCGGCCTCTTCGGCTCGGCCTCGGTCGACTCGGTCGGAATCGACGTGCTCCCGCCGTCCTGACGCGGACGCCACGCGCACCCGTGCCGCGCGTTACCGGGCGACGACCACCTTGGCGGCGGCGCTCGGCGCGGCGCCGTCGGCGCGCAGGAAGTAGATCCCCGACGCGACTCTCCGGCCGTCCGCCGCGCGGCCGTCCCACGTGACCACCCCTCCGGGGGCGACCGTCGCGCGCCAGCGGCGGACGAGCCGCCCCCGCACGTCGAAGACGGCCAGCGTCCGGGTCGCGCCGCCGGCCACGGCCGCCGCGTCGCCGAAGCCGGAGAGCGCGATCCGCGCGGGGAGCACGCCGGGCGTCGAGACGAGCGAGGGCGTGGCGCCGCCGGTGCCGCCGCGCGGGCCGACCGGCTCGGCGACGCGCACGATGTCGTAGCCGCGAAACCGCCGCCCGTCGCGGAGCGTGCCCGAGACGTCGAGCCACGTGGTCGAGGTCGTGAGGAGCGCCGCCGTGGCCGACCGGTCGAATCGGACGTCGAGGTCCGGCACGCCGTTCCCGTTCAGGTCTCCGACCGTGATCGCCTCGGAATCGGCCGGCACGGTGTCGCTCAAGCGGATGCTCCCGGGTACTACCTCGTCGAGGCTCCAGCCGTCCGGCTCGATCGAGGCGGCGATCGTGGTTCCGCCGGCGCCGAGGTTGATCGTGTGGGGGAGCACCGTCACCGACGCGGGAAGCGGCCGCGGCCAGTCGAACCGATACGCGCGGTAGCTCGACGTCCCGGGCGCGTAGGACATCTCCGCGATCACGGTCCCGTCCGGCGTGACCGCGGTCAGGGTCGGCGTCGTCACGCCCCATCCGATCAGCGTGTTCCCGGTGGGGAGCCGCTGCACCGAGCCGGTCGCGACGCCGAAGACGTCCGGGTCGTGCCGGTACTGCCAGACGAGCGTCGCGGTCATCTTCCGCGTGTCGAGCTCGTACTCGGCCGCGCGGGAGAACGGCGGCACGTGGAAGTTGCCGTTGTCGAAGAGCGTGAGGTGCCCGTCGGGGAGGATCCGCGCGTCGTGCTGGTGGCTGAACCCGATCGGGTCGTTCACGAACGTGAACTGGTTGTTCTTCCCGCCGAGACGCCAGATCAGCTCGCCGGTCGTCCGGTCGATCTTCGTGACCTCGTTCATGTGCCGGCTCGAGAGCACGAGGTTCCCGTCGAGATCGAGGCAGATCGAGTTCCCGTGGACGTAGTCGATGAACGTGCTGTTCAGCGGATGGTTCTGCATGTCGGTGATCTGGAAGTGGTCCCAGCTCCGCCACTCCCAGACGACGTTCTTCTCGCGGTCGATCTCCTGGAGGATCAGCCCCACCACCTCGGCGGTCGGCTGTCCCTTCGGCACGATCGCCGACATGTCCACCAGCTCCGGGTCGTACGCCATCAGGATCGCGTGCCCGTCCGGGAGCAGGAGGAGGTCGTGGCTGTCGGTGATGTATCCGTTCCCGCAGGCGAAGCTGTCGACGTCGGCGAACGTCGAGTCCATCGCGTAGAACTTCCCGCGCGACCGGTCGAAGTACGAGAGGCGCCCGTCCGGCAGCATCTTGAAGTCGAGCGCCATCCCGTTCAGCTTCCGGTACCAGACCGGCGTCCCGTCGTTCTCCACGATCATGAGCGTCGAGGGATGGGTCGGCTGGAGGAAGCGGATGTCGGCGAGGAAGATCCGCCCCGGCGACGGCCTCCCGAGCACGCTCGCCGTCACGGCCGGGAAATCGGGCGGCAGGCTGTCGGTGGACATCGACCCGATCGCGGCGGCGAGATCGGGAATCGCCGGCGCGTCGAGCGCCGGGATCGTCCCGAACGGATCGTCCTCGGCGTCGGCCGGGACCGGCGCGGACCGGAGCGCCGCCTGCTCGGGGCCGGCGACCGTGAACGCGAACGTGCCCGCGGGCACGTCGTCGCCCGCGTCGGTCCGGAGCCCTGGCCCGATCGCGCAGGTCACCGTCTCGCCAGGCGTGAACGGGGTGAAGGGACGGAACGTGACCGTGCGCCCGTCGTCGGCGAGGCGCGCGCGGCCGGGGTGCGCGCCCGACACGGAGCCGATCAGCGCGAACGCGGCGCCGTCCTCGGAGACCGAGGCGGGATCGAGCGGCGCCCCGGGGCGGAGGATCACGTTCGTCTCCGGCGTGACGCGCTCGGCGCCGGGCACGGGGGAGACGTAGCGCCATCCGAACGACGCCGCCGTCGGCGGCATCTCCGCGGTGGCCGGGCACGGCGCGAGCAGGAGCGTGGCGAGCCCGAGCGTCGCGAGCGCGAGCGTCGGGTTGAAGCGGATCCGGGAGTGCGAGGCGCGATCCATCGTCGGCGATCTCCGGTGTGCGGTGCGTCCCCCCACCGTCGCCCCTAGAAGAGTCCCTCCACCACGTACAAATCGTTCAGGCGTTGCGCGTAGCTGAAGGCGTACGCGTCCCCCTCCGGCGTCATGCGGATGCCGGTGAGCCCCTCGACACCGGTCGGGTCGGACGGCGCGAGCTCCTTCCAGAGCGTCCGCTCCCCGGTGGCGAGGTCGATCCGATAGACCTTGGCGGGCAGCTCCCCGCGCGTGAACGCGTAGACGGCGGCGCCGTCGGCGCTCCATCGAATCGGGCGGAGGAGCTGTCCGAACCCCGTGAGCTCCTTCGCCTCGCCGCCCTCGACGGGGTAGATCATCATCCGCCGGTCGGGCCCCTGGGCGGACGCGAACTTCCCGTCGGGAGAGACGAGGATGTCGAACGAGCTGATCCCTTCGTCGGTGAAGGCGCGGTGCTTGCCCGTCACGACGTCGAGCTCGTAGAGGCGGGTCCCCGCCCCGGGCTCCTGTCCGAGAACGCAGATGCGCTCCCCGTCCGGGAACCAGACCGCGAACTGGACGTCGATCCCCTCGGTCGGGATGGTCCGGGCCGTTCCGGCGCCGCACGGAAGGAGATCGAGGCGCCCCGGCGAGTGGCCGACGCCCGCGAGCGCCCACTGGCCGTCGGGCGAGAGATCGAAACAGCCGCCGTCGCCGAGCCGGATCGCGGGGGAGCCGTCGGTGCTCCGGAGATACGTGGAGTGGAGATCGCCGCCGCCGACCCCGGTCTCGTCGAAGAGGATCCGCATCCCGTCGGGCGAGAGCGCGCGCACCAGCGTCCAGTCGAGCCACGTGAGGTCGCGCGAGGCGGAATCGCCGGGCGGCAGGTACTGCGCGCGCGCCCGCTCGTTCTCGAGGACGACCAGCCCCGCGCCGTGGCGCGAGACGTCGAGGAGCGTCATGTGGCCGGGGACCTCGAGGATCGGGCGCTCGACTCCGTCGAGCGAGACGGCGTAGAGCGAGCGGCCGACGCCGGTCTTGAACGCCGTGAAGACGACCTCGCGGCTGGTCGGAGCCCAGGCGAGCCCGCGGGCGCTCTGCCACCCGGTCGAGAGCGAGCGCGCGTTCCCCTGGAGATCGACGACGCTCACGCCGCCCATGTCGTCGCCTCGATAGGGATGGTCGAGGAAGGCGACGTACTTGCCGTCCGGCGCCACGCGGACGTGGCTCACCCATCCGGTCGTCTGGTAGATCGGCGTCCCCATCGGGTACTCGATGCGCGTCAGGCCGGCCTCCTCGCGGACCGCCATGAGCTGGCGGCCGTCGGGGCTCCAGTCGGCCTCGTAGACGCCGTCCAGGAGCTCGCGAGGGGCGCCGCCGCCGACCGGCATGCGCGCGAGCATGCCGGAGTAGATGAACCCGCCGCGCGTGTGGCGCCGGAGCGACACGGCCATCTCGCCCGTCGGGGCGATCGCGAGGAGGTCGGTCTTCGGGAAGCCGAGCGGGCGCGATTCCGGGCTCCCCGGGTACGCCCAGAAGAGCTCGACCGGCCGGCCCTCCCACGCGGCGCCGTAGCAGATCGCCTGGCCATCGGTCGCGAAGCGCGCGGAGAGGATCGACCCCTCGCGGTACGTCGTGCGGCGGAACGTGTGGCGCTTCGCCTCGAGCGCGACGGCCGCGGCCGCGCCGTCCGCGCCCGCGTCACCGGCCGCGCCACCGCCCGCGCGCCGCGCCGTGGCGCCGGCCGCATCCACGAGCGAGAGCGCGAACGCCAGGTCGCGCGCCGACTCGAAGCGCTCGCCCGCCTCCTTCTCGAGGCAGTGGGCGATCACGGCCGAGACGCCCGGCACTGCCTCCTCGATCTCGGCAGGCAGCGCCGGCGGCTCGGTGTTCAGGATCGCGCTCATCCGGTCGGCGTGGGACGCGCCCTCGAAGGCACGGCGTCCGGCCAGCATCTCGTAGAGGATCGCGCCGAGCGCGAAGACGTCGGTCCGGTGGTCGGTCGCCTGGTCGCGGATCTGCTCCGGGGACATGTAGCTCGCGGTGCCGAGGATCGTGCCGGTCGCCGTGAGCTGCGTGACGAGCGGCCCGGTCTTGTCGGGATCGCCCGGCTCGGTCTGGAGGAGCTTCGCGAGGCCGAAGTCGAGGATCTTCACGTGATCGCCGCTCAGGACCATCACGTTCTCGGGCTTCAAGTCGCGATGGGCGATCCCCTTCGCGTGCGCCGCCGAGAGCCCCTTCGCGATCTGGATCGCGTACCCGACCGCCTTCCGGGGCGAGAGCGGGCCGCCGGCGAGGCGCTCCCGGAGATCGGAGCCCTCGAGCAGCTCGGAGACGATGTAGGACGTGCCCGCCTCGTTTCCGATGTCGTGGATCGCGATGACGTTGGGGTGGTTCAGCTGCCCGGCCGCGCGCGCCTCGCGCTCGAAGCGGCGGAGCCGGTCGGGGTCGCTCGAGAAGGAGCGCGGGAGGACCTTCACCGCGACGTCCCGACCGAGGCGGCCGTCGCGCGCGCGGTAGACCTCGCCCATGCCGCCGGCGCCGATCAGCTCCTTGATCTCGTAGGGACCGAGCCGGGTGCCCGCGGCGATGCCCGTCTGCAACGTGGTTCTCCGGAGGTGTCAGGTGCGGCCGGGGTGGGCTGTCTGGCGCGACGAGTATACCAGAACGGGCAGGCCGGGGGCGCCACCCCGCCGACCCGGGGCACGCCCGTCCGCCTACTTCCGGAGCAGCTTGAACGCGTGGCCGGTGGACTTGGTCCGCACCGCGTGGAGGATCCAGACCATGGCGAGCGACTCGAGATAGCGTGCGGTCTCGATGCCGCCCAGGTCGGTCACGTTCCAGCCGAAGGACGTCAGGATCTCGGTGACCTCCCGCTTCGCGCCGGCGTCGTCGCCGCCGAGGAACATGTCGGGCGGGCCGCCGGGGAAGTCGGGCCGGAACATGTGCGCCGAGCCCACGATGTTGAACGCCTTGACGACGCGGGACTCCGGGAGCCAGCGCTGGACCTGCTCGCCGCCCGAGTCGTCGCCCGACACCGCGAGCGCCGGGGGCTTCCCGGGCTCGAACCGGAGCGGGTTCGTGACGTCGACCACGATCTTGGTCGCGAAGTTGCCGGGTCCGGCCAGCCCGATCGCGTGTTCCGCGCCCGACCATGCGGTCGCGAGGAACACGATCTCGCCGTGCGCGGCGGCATCCGCCGGACTGCCGACCGAGGCCTTCGGTCCTGCCGCGGCCGCCCACTCCCGGAGCGCCTCGGCCTTCGGGTTCCGGGTCCCGATCTTCACGTCGTGCCCGAGCGCCGCCAGGCCGAGGCCGAGGGCCCGCCCGACGTTTCCCGATCCCAGGATTCCGATCTTCATGATTCGATCACCTCGATCCTCGCCGCGTCCGGACTCGAGCGGCTCACGTGTCCGAGCGCTGGAGCGCCCGGGTTCCGATCAGGATTCCCGCGAGGCCGGCGGCGACCGGCACCGCCAGCACGCGGGCCATTTCCCCCCACCCGAAGCCCCGCCAGACCGCGCCCTCGACGCCGAGCACCACCCACTTGACGAGGCTCCAGTTGCTCAGCGATTGCATCCAGGCCGGCATCGCGATCAGCGGGATCATGCCGCCGCCGATCATGGCCATGAGCAGCATGATCGCCCAGCCGGCGCCGGAGACGCTCTGCGGAGACCGGCCGAGCACCGCCACCACCATCATGAGCCCCGTGAAGCAGAACGCGGCCGCCACGATCGCGGCGCCGAGGAGGAGGGGATGCGCGATCCGGATGTGGAAGAAGAACGCCCCGATCCCGAGGAGGAGGGAGACCGCGAAGATCGCCGCCAGGAACGAGGCGAGCCCCTTGCCCGCGAGCACCTGCCCGCGCCCGATCGGGGCGAGCCGGAGCCGGAGGAACGTCCCGGTGATCCGCTCGTAGACGATCGAGATCGCGAACGACATGCAGACGCCGATCAGCGCCCAGGAGATCGACGACGGGAACGTGACCTCGTACGCCGTGCGGGGGGACGCTCCCTCCTCGGCCACCTCGACGACCCGGATGTTGGGGCCGCCGCCCGGGCCCCCGGTGGCGCCGGGCGCGGCGCCGGCCGCGGAGGAGGAATCTCCCGCCGAGGCGCCCGCCCCGAACGCGCCGACGCCCGCCGTGTCGAGCGTCGTCATGAACCGGTCGAGCGACCGGAGCACGGCCTCGCCCCGCGAACGGCGGAGCGGCGCGATCGTCGAGTCGGCCCGGAGGCGCGCGAGGTTCTTCTCGATCTCCTCGTGGCCGAATCCGCCGCTCGTGAAGGAACCCTGCATCGTCTGGAACAGCGCCGCCGTGATCAGCCCGCGGAGGTATTCGCGCTCCGCCGTGCGGCTCGGATCGACGCCGATCTCGATCCCGCCCGTCGAGTCGCCGCCGAACCCGAACGACGCGCCGACGCCGGCGTGGAGCACCACGTACGCCGCCAGGTTCCCCTTCCGCACGAGCGCGCGGGCCGAGTCGAGGGGTGCCTCCCGAACGCGGAGCGCTTCCGAGGCGCGAAGGCGCGCGGCGATCGAGTCGGAGAAGGCGGTCCCGTCCTCGTTCACGATCGCGATCGGCATGGCCGCGTGCTCGCCGCCGCCGCCCAGCGAGCCGAAGAAGAGCGCCATGACGATCGGGAAGCCGATCACCCAGAAGAACGCGGCCTTGTTCCGGCGGAGGAGGCGCAGGTCCTTCATCGCGATGCTCCAGATCGCCCTCATCGTCCGCTCCGCTCCCGCGCCGCGCGCATCAGTCCCGCAGCGACCGGCCGGTCAGGTTGAGGAACACGGTCTCGAGGCTCGCGCGCTCGATCGCGACGTGCTCGAACGCGCTCCCGGTGCCGAGCGCGCGCTCGATCGCCTCGACCGGGCGGTCGGTGCGGACGGTCCAGCGCCCGCCGTCCCATTCGCCGCCCAAGGACTCGAGCCCCGCCACCGGCTTCGCGAACTCGATCGCGACCTGGGGCGGCCCGCCGTGCCGTCGGAGGAGCGCGTCCACGGTGTCGAGCGCCAGGACCTTCCCGTGGTCGAGGATCGCGACGCGGTCGCAGAGCCGCTCCGCCTCCTCCATGTAGTGCGTCGTGTAGAGGATCGTGCGCCCTTCGCGCTTCAGCGCCTCGATGCTCTCGAAGAGGAGGTTCCGCGACTGCGGATCGACGCCCACGGTCGGCTCGTCGAGGAGGATCACCGGCGGGTCGTGGAGGAGGCACGAGACGAGGTTGAGGCGGCGCTGCATGCCGCCGCTGTAGCCGGAGACGCGGTCACGGCGGCGGTCGGCGAGCCCCGCGAACGCGAGGGCCCACTCGACGCGGCGCGCGAGGCGCTCGCCCGAGAGGCCGTAGAGGCTGCCGAAGAACGCGAGGTTCTCCTCGGCGGTCAGGTCGGCGTAGAGGGCGATCGACTGGGGCGTGACGCCGATCTTCCGGCGGATCGCCGGGCGGGTCGGATCGGTCTCGCCGTCGACCGTGACGGTGCCGGAGTCGGGGCGGAGCGAGCCGACGATCATCCCGATCGTGGTCGACTTGCCGGCGCCGTTCGGACCGAGGAGCCCGAACGTCTCGCCCGGTTCCACGTCGAACGAGACGCCGTCCACGGCGACGAGATCGCCGTACCGCTTCACGAGATCGCGAACGCGGATCGCCCCCATGGGCGGCAGTATGGACCGCCGTCCGGGCGGCGCCAAGCGCCGGTTCTCCGAGCGCCCGCGCGGCTCCGCCGGCCGGCGCTACCGCTTCGGACGCGCGAAGATCGCGTCCCAAGCCGCGAGCGCCGGCTTCGGATTCAAGTCGACGTCGACGAGTCCGAGGTATGCGAACGCGGGAAGGATCGAGCCCGGGGGGAGGTTCAGTGCGGCGATGTCGAGGTCGGTGAACGTGATCTGGAACCACCCGGTAGCACCCGCCCGGTCGAGGATCGCCGCGTGGCGCTCGATGTAGCGCTTCTGGAGGTCGGGTGTGGACGGCACGCTCGCGACCGAGTCGGAGGACCAGCCGCCCTCGATCACCATCATCGGGATCGGGTCGCCGTCGTCCAGCCGGTCGTAGTAGTCGAGCGGGATGCTGTCGGGATCGGCGAAGCCTCCGAGGTAGGGATAGGACGAGAGCCCGAGGGTCTGGTCGAAGGGGAAGTCGCTCCGGTCCTGCGCGACGCCGACGTAGCCGCCGCCCGGCGGGAGCCGGCCCCACGCGGTCTCGACCTGGACGGTGGTGAAGAGGTTCACCCCCGCGTCCACCGCGCGGACGTCCGAGGCCGCGCCGTTCGCCGCGGCCACCACCGCCGCGTAGAGCGGCGCCGGCGCCGCCGCGCGGATCAGGTTCGTCTCCGAGGCCACGCCCAGGTAGTCGGGATGGATCAGCGTGTCCAGCGCGGTGACGTAGCTCCGGTAGAGCGTCTGGATCGCGGGCTCGGTCAGGCTCCGGCCGGCCGCGACGAGCGGCGCCGAATCGCTCGATCGGTCGAGCCCGTTCGTCGCGTCGACGCTGACCACGATTCGGAGCCCCTTCGCGCGGTAGTAGTTCGCGAGCCCGAGCTGATCGTTCCGGACCAGGGAGTCGGGGGCGCGCCCGGCGAGGAGCGAGTCCCACGGCGGCTCGCCCACGATCAGCGCCGCGTCGGCGCGCAGGGACCAGAGGTCGATCGCCTGGATCGCGACGTTCAGGTCGGGGCGCGGCGGGATGCCGGAGAAGCCCATGAGGTACCCGCGCGTCGGCGCGGGTACGGGCGCCGTCGTGTGCGCCTTTCCGCCGCAGCCGGCGAGGGCGAGGAGCGCGGTGGTCAGGAGCCCGAATGCGACGATGCGAAGGGAGCGCATGGAGAGGATATCGGCAGGCCGAAGTCGTATCTCCACGGCCGGCTCCGGACGCGCGACTAGGGAACGATCATGATCCGGGACGTTCCGAGGTCGCGGTCACCCGCTTCGACGCGGGCGACGTAGAGGCCGCCGGCGACCGGTTCGCCGCGCGCGTCCTTGCCGTCCCACGCGATCGAGCACGGGCCGGCCGGAGCGTACCGGAGCGCGACGTCGCGGACGAGCCTTCCCTTCACGTCGTAGACCCGCACGTGCGGCGTCGGCCCTCCCGCGGGGAGGGTGAACGAGAGAACGGTGCCCGCGCCCCGGCGCGCCGGATTGGGGGAGACGACGACGTGCGCGACCGGGACGTGGATGCAATCGCGGCCCGCGATCCGCCGCCCGGATCGGAGGCGGCCCGTCACGTCGAGCGGGGCGAGGCCGTTTCCGTTCGGATGGAGCGTCGCGGCGATCGAGGCGGCGTCGAATTGCGCCAGGAGGTCGGGGATCCCGTCGAGGGTCGGAGGGCCGCAGTCGTCGCAGGCGGGCGAGGCGCGGGTGACCGCCACGTCGGGCTCCACGGAGGTCGAGAGCGGCGCGACCCCGTTCAGCCGCACGGTCGAGACGTCGATCGAGTCGGCGTCGAGGTCGGCGCGGCCGAGAAGTGCCACGTCGAGCGAGCCGGTCGCCGGCGCGGGGAGCCGATTCGGGCAGGCGGCCGGCATCGCGTCGATCACGACGGGGATGTCGGAGAGCGGGTACCCCATCACGACCGCGTAGCCGACGTCGTAGATGGGCGGATTGCCGTTGCTCGCGGGAATGTCGTACCCAGGCGCCGCGATGATCACGTCATCGCCGCCGTCTCCGTTCACGTCGCCTCCGCCCGCGACCGCTTCCCCGAGCGTTTCCCCGCCGTTCGGATCCGCCTGGAAGAGGATCTCCTCGGCCCCGCCCGAGTAGACGTTTGCGTCGACCACGATGTCACCACGGCCGTCGGCGTCCACGTCGCCGGCCGCGCGCACGACGGCGCCCAAGTGGCGCCCGTTGGTGGCGCCGTGGATCGTGAAGATCGGTGACTTCGTCGCGCCCGAGAAGACCGGCACGGCGCCGTTCTCGGTGAGCGTCGCGTAGGAGGCGGTCGGCGCCGAGACGGCGATATCGGCGACCCCGTCCCCGTCGACGTCGCCGAGGGAGGCGACCGCGAATCCGAATCGGTCCGTCGTCGACGCGCTCTGGAATCCGTAGATCTGAGTTCCAGTCCACGCCGAGATCACGTGCGCCGCGCCGTGGATCGTTGCACCGTCGCCCGGCTCGCCGACGATCAGGTCGGCGCGGCCATCGCCGTCGACGTCTCCGATCGGGCTCACGGAGAAGCCGAACTCGCCGTAGCTCTGCGTGCCCTCGATGCGGCGGATCAGCGAACCGTCCGCGCCGCTGTAGATCATCACCGCGCCGGCGTCGATCGCGATTCCGACGCCGACTTGATGGTGGGGAACCCCGACCGCGATGTCGCTCTTCCCGTCGAGATCCACGTCCCCGATCCCGCACACGCGCTCGCCGTACAGGGCGCCGTTCTCGTTCCCGTCGATCAGGTAGAGGTACGCGCCGGTCGCGCCGGAGATGACGACGATGTCTCCCGCGTCCGTCCAGTCCCCGATGGGGAGCGTCGGCGACGAAATGGCGTAATCCGGGACGCCGTCTCCGTCCACGTCGCCGAGCGCCGCCACGTACCCGCGATTCTCTGCGACCGAGCCGCCTTCGAGGCGCCGGATCTCCGAGCCGTCCTTGCCCGAGCGGAGCGTGACGTAGCCGGCAGCGACGAATCCGTCCACCGTGGCGCCCGGCACGCCGATCAGGTAGTCCGCATACCCGTCGCCGTTCACGTCGCCCACGATGGCGACCGAGGTCCCGAGCTCGTCGCCCTGCCCCGTTCCGTAGAGTTCCTTGATGACCAAGGGAGACGTCGCGGCCAAGGCCGCCGCCGCGACCAGGGAGGAGAGGAGGGACCCGACCAGGACCGCGTACGCGCGTCGCATGGAAACCTCCTCCGCTGAACCCTCCACGCTACGCCGATCCCCGCGCCGCCTCAACGGTACTCTTGGAGGCTAGGGCTCCTTCCGCTTCGTCGGCGCGAAGAAGGAGACGCCGCGCACGTTCTCGTCCACCTCGAGCTTCTGGTGGATGGAGGGGAAGGCGCGGGCGCGGCAGTCGAGCCGCTCGCAGAGGCGGCACGTGATGCCGACGGGCGTCGCCGCCGACGGATTCGAGAGGTCGACGCCGTCGGCGTAGACGAGCTTCCGCGCGTCGTCGGCGCCGCAACCGAGGCTGATCGAGTAGAGCACGTCGGGGGCGAGGTAGCCGCCGCGGTGCTTCCGGACCGTGCGCGCCACCGAGAAGAACATCGTGCCGTCGGGGAGGCGGGAGAGCTGCGTCCGGATCATGCCGGGCTGCAGGAACGCGGCGTGCACGTTCCAGAGCGGGCAGAGGCCTCCGAAGCGCGGATGGCGGATCCCCGAGGCGCTGAACTTCTTCGAGATGTTGCCCGCGATGTCGATCCGGACCATGTCGAACGGGATCCCCGCCGCGCCCTTCCGGTGGAGCGTCGTGAGGCGGTGGCACGTCTGCTCGAACGAGATCCGGAACCGGTGGCCGAGCAGCTCGAGGTCGTGGCGCAGCTCCTCCGCGGCCCGCTGAAACTCGGCGTACGGCGCGAGCACCGCCGAGGCGAAGTAATTGGCGAGCGCGACCCGGCAGAGGGAGCGCGCCTCGGACGACGTGAGCGTGTCGTCCCGCGACATCCGGTCGAGCGTGGCCGAGCAGTTGAGGAGCCCCACCTGGTGCGCGAGCTGGAAGTTCCGCGAGCCTCGGCGGAGCACCTCGGAGATCAGGAGCTCCTTCGCGTCGGGGTCGTAGCGGCGCACGGCGGCCGGCATCGCGTCGACGCGCGCCACGGTGACCTTCACGCCGTGGGCCCGCCAGAGGTAATGCGCGAGCGCGCCGAAGAGATCCTCCATCTCGAGCGGTCCCTCCCGCCAGAGCCGCTCCGCTTCCGCCTCCAGCTCGGGGAAGTGGTTCGAGTGGCGCTGGATCAGGTCCGAGACCTGCTCCGCCGCGAGCCCGCTCCGATCGATCCCGGCCAAGTCCTGGCGATCGAGCACTTCCTCCGCCAGCGTCTCCGCCGATCCGCGCGCCGCGTTGTACGCGTGGTGGAGATGGAGCACGGCGCGCGCGATCGTCGGGCTCGCCGCGACGATCTCCCGCACCTCCTCCTCGGCCACCGCCTGCCCCTCGAAGAGGGGATCGCCGAACGCTTCCATCAGGTCCTCGGCGAGCTTCGAGCTCTCGCCGGCGCCGAACGTGCGGAGGTCGAGATCGAACTTCTGGGCCAGGGCGAGCAGGAGGTTGGCGCTCAGGGGGCGGCGATCGTGCTCGATCAGGTTCAGGTAGGAGGCGGAGATCCCGAGCCGGGCCGCCATCGCCGCCTGCGACAGGCCCTCGCGGGTCCGGAGGGCGCGCACGCGGCGCCCCATTCCTATGGTCTGTCGCGCCATACGGTGCAGTTTACCATATTTACAACTTTACAAATATATCCCATTCAATGCTTACTGGTTAACTAATTGTGGTACAATGAATTATTGTCAAATGACTCAGCATGATATACAATGTATGCAAATGTCAAACGCGCCCCACGGAAATGGATCCCTGCCGTGAATCGATCGGGAAGGGGCGGTGCAGGAAAGGAGAGACCCATGGCCGCAACCACGCTCACCTCCGCACAGACCGAGCCCACCGTGGCTCTTCGCGCGCCGATCCGGATCGGCTACGACCGGATCCTCACGCACGACGCGCTCGAATTCGTCGCCGACCTGACCCGCCGCTTCCGTCCCCGCATCGAGGAGCGGCTCCGCGCCCGCGTCGCGCGCCGCCGCCGGATCGAGAAGGGGCAGTCGCTCGACTTCGCGAAGCAGACCGCCGCGATCCGCGCGCGCGATTGGAAGGTCCCGCCCCCGCCGCGCGACCTCCTGAAGCGCGTCGTCGAGATCACGGGGCCGGTCGATCGGAAGATGGTGATCAACGCGCTGAATTCCGGCGCGGACGTCTTCATGGCGGACTTCGAGGACTCGAACGCGCCGACGTGGGACAACAACGTGCAGGGCCAGGTGAACCTGCGCGACGCGATCCGCCGGGAGATCGCGTACGACGATCCCGCCACCGGGAAGTCGTACCGGCTGAACGAGGCCACCGCCGTGCTGATGGTGCGGCCGCGCGGCCTCCATCTCCCCGAGCGGCACCTGACCGTGGACGGACTGCCGGTGCCGGGTTGCCTCTTCGACTTCGGCCTCTACTTCTTCCACAACGCCGGCGCGTTGATGGAGCGCGGCACCGGTCCTTACTTCTACCTCCCGAAGCTCGAGAGCCATCTCGAGGCGCGGCTCTGGCACGACGTCTTCGCCTGGGCCGAGTCGAAGCGCGACCTGCCGCCCGGGACGATCCGGGCGACGGTCCTCATCGAGACGCTCCCCGCGGCGTTCGAGATGGACGAGATCCTCTACGAGCTGAAGGAGCACGCCTCGGGGCTCAATTGTGGGCGGTGGGACTACATATTCTCGTACATCAAGACGCTCCGTCACGATCCGGCGGCGCTCCTCCCCGACCGGTCGCTCGTAACGATGGCGCAGCCGTTCCTCCGCGCGTACACGCAGCTCGCCGTCAAGACGTGCCACCGCCGCGGCGCGCACGCGATCGGCGGGATGGCGGCGCAGATCCCGATCAAGAACGACGACGCCGCGAACGAGGCCGCGCTCGCCAAGGTGCGCGCCGACAAGGAGCGGGAGGTCGGGGATGGCCACGACGGGACCTGGGTCGCGCATCCCGGCCTCGTCCCGATCGCGCGCCAGACGTTCGAGGCGCGGATGACCGGCCCGAACCAGATCGAGCGGCTCCGCGAGGACGTGAACGTCCGGGCCGCCGACCTCCTCCGCGTGCCCGAGGGCGTCCGCACCGAGGACGGGCTCCGGCTCAACGTGCGGGTCGGCATCCGGTATCTCGAGGCATGGCTCCGCGGGAACGGCTGCGTGCCGCTCTACCACCTGATGGAGGACGCCGCGACGTCCGAGATCTCCCGTGCGCAGGTGTGGCAGTGGATCCGCCACGGCGCGCGTCTCGAGGACGGCCGCCTCGTCACGCCCGATCTGCTCCGATCGATCGTCCGGGAGGAGATGAAGCGGATCGCGCGCGAGGTCGGCCCCGCGGCGTACCGCGGCGGGCGCTTCACCGAGGCCCGCGCCCTCTTCGTCCGCCTCTCGATCGCCAAGCGGATGCAGGAATTCCTGACGCTTCCGGCGTACGACATGCTCGACCACGACTCCACCGCCACGCCCGCCGAGGAGGAGCGCCATGCCTGATCCGCGCGTCACACGTCCGTACACGAAAGCCCAGGTCGAGGCGCTCCGCGGCTCGGTCCGGATCGAGCACACGCTCGCGCGCCTCGGCGCCGAGCGTCTCCGGGAGCTGCTCGCGACCGAGCCGTACGTCGCCGCCCTCGGCGCCATGACCGGGAACCAGGCGGTGCAGCAGGTGAAGGCGGGGCTCAAGGCGATCTACCTGAGCGGCTGGCAGGTGGCGGCCGACGCGAACCTGGCGGGGCACACGTATCCCGACCAGAGCCTCTACCCGGCGAACAGCGTGCCGGCCGTGGTCCGGAGGATCAACCAGGCGCTCCTCCGCGCCGACCAGATCGAGCACGCCGAGCGCGTGAAGGCGGCCCGGGGGAACGGGCACGCGCCGGCCGCGAACGGCGCCGCGCCGAGCGCCTGGCTCGCGCCGATCGTCGCCGACGCGGAGGCCGGCTTCGGCGGGCCGCTGAACGCGTTCGAGCTGATGAAGGCGCTGATCGAGGCGGGGGCCGCCGCGGTCCACTTCGAGGACCAGCTCTCGAGCGAGAAGAAGTGCGGCCACTTGGGCGGGAAGGTCCTCGTGCCGACGTCCCACTTCGTCCGCACGCTCGTCGCCGCGCGCCTGGCGGCGGACGTGCTCGACGTGCCGACGCTCCTGATCGCGCGCACCGACGCCGACAGCGCGAAGCTCCTGACCAGCGACATCGATCCCTACGACCGGCCGTTCCTCACGGGCGAGCGGACGGCCGAGGGGTTCTTCCGGATCGAGGGCGGGCTCGCGTGCGCCGTGAGCCGCGCGCTCGCGTACGCGCCGTACGCCGATCTCCTCTGGTGCGAGACGTCGACGCCCGATCTCGACGAGGCGCGGGCGTTCGCGGAGGGAGTGCACGCGAAGTTCCCAGGGAAGCTCCTGGCCTACAACTGCTCCCCGTCCTTCAACTGGAGGAAGAACCTCGACGACGCCACGATCGCGGCGTTCCAGCGCGAGCTGGCGGCGATGGGGTACCGGTTCCAGTTCGTCACGCTCGCCGGATTCCACGCGCTCAACCACTCGATGTTCGATCTGGCCCGCGCGTACCGCGCCAAGGGGATGGCGGGGTACGTCGCGCTCCAGGAGGCGGAGTTCGCCGCCGAGGCCGACGGATACACGGCGACCCGGCACCAGCGCGAGGTCGGCACCGGGTACTTCGACGAGGTGAAGCAGGTCATCGACGGTGGCGCCTCCTCCACCCTCGCGCTCGAGGAATCGACCGAGGCGGCGCAGTTCGACGGGCCGGGCTCGAAGGCCGCCGCGTCGCCCCGGATCGCGTAGCGCCGGGCGCCCGTCAAGTTCCGGGGCGCGGGTGCCGATGATCCGCGCATGCGCCACCATTCCATGCGCGGGGTCGGGATCCGCTACGTGCTCGCCCTGACGCTGCCGGTGGCGGGGATCGTGCTTGTCCTCGTCACGGTCGTGCAGCTCGTGCTGGCGCATCACGACGGCATGCCGCCGGCTCCTCCGCGAATGGTCCGCTCGGGGCTCGCCGCCCCGGCATTCCCGCCGGCGCTGGCCATGCCCGCGCCCGCTACCGCCGGTCCGTCCTCAGGCCCCGAGTCCGGTTCCTCCCCCTCGAGGCCCGTGCTACCGTAGCCGCTCCGACGTCCCCGTCCCCGGACGGACCCCGACGAAAGGAGCCCCGGCATGATGCGGAAGATCCTCCTCACGAGCGTCGTCGTCTTCGTGGTCTGGTCGATCCTCGACTTCGTGATCCACGGCGTGCTCTTGCAGTCCGCGTACGCCGCGACGCCCCAGCTCTGGCGGCCGCACGCGGAGATGAAGCTCGGCGTCCTCTACGTCTCGGTGTTCGGCGGCGCCCTGGCGTTCACCGCGATCTGGACCCGGTTCGTCCGTCCCAAGTCGGCGATGATCGGGATCCTCTATGGAACCTGGTTCGGGCTCGCGGCCGGGCTCTCGATGGGCTACGGGAGCTACGCGGTCATGCCGATTCCGTACGGCATGGCGCTCGTCTGGTTCCTGGGGCAGCTGGTGGAAGGGATCGTGGCGGGAGCGGTCGTCGCGACGCTCATCCGAGAGTAGGCTCGCCCGGTGGCGGGCTCGCGGTCTCGCTCGGACTCGCGCCCTCGCTCGGACTCGCGCTCGGGCGCGCGTCGAGGGTCTCGCGTACGCGGCGCGTCAGGGCGCCCGGCGTGAACGGCTTCTCGAGGTAGTTCACGCCCGGATCGAGGACCCCGTGGTGCACGATGGCGTTCGACGTGTACCCGGACATGTAGAGCACCCGGATCCCCGGGAGGAGCCGCGTCAGCTCCGCCGCCAGCGCCGGACCGCTCCGGCCCGGCATGATGACGTCGGTCAGGAGGAGGTGGATCTTCCCCGGGTGGTCCGCCGTGTGCTGGAGCGCCTCCGTCGCCCCGCCGGCGGGGAGGACCGTATAGCCGGCGTCGCGGAGGATCTCGGTCACCAGCTTGAGCAGCGACCGCTCGTCCTCGACGACCAGGACCGTCTCCCATCCGGCGTCGCTCGGCGAAGCGGCCCCCGCGGTCTCGAGCGGCTCGGCCGCGTCCTCGACGCGCGGCAGGTAGACGCGGAACGTCGCGCCCTGGCCCGGCTCGGAGTAGACCGTCATGTGTCCGCCGCTCTGCTTCACGATGCCGTAGACGGTGGAGAGGCCGAGGCCCGTGCCCTTGCCCACTTCCTTCGTGGTGAAGAAGGGCTCGAAGATCCGCCGTCGCGTCTCCGCGTCCATCCCGATGCCGGTGTCGCTCACGGCCAGCACGACGTAGCGGCCCGGCTCCACCTCCGGGTGCGTCGCCGCGTACCGCTCGTCGAGCGTCGTCTCGCTCGTCTCGATCGTGAGCGCGCCTCCCTCCGGCATCGCGTCGCGCGCGTTGACCGCGAGGTTGAGCAGGACCTGCTCGAGCTGGAGCGGATCGGCCTTCACCCGCCCGGTCGCCGCGCCGTACGTCGTCTCGAGGCGCACGTCCTCGCCGATCAGGCGCCCGAGCATCGACTCGAGGTTCGCGACGACGGCGTCGAGGCGAAGGACCCGCGGCTGGATCACCTGCTGCCGGCTGAACGCGAGGAGCTGCCGCGTGAGCGCGGTCGCGCGGTCGGCGGCGCGGCGGATCTCCGCCAGCTCGCGCCGGCCCGTGTCCGCGGCCAGGCGCAGGGTGAGGAGATCGCTGTAGCCGAGGATCGCGGTCAGCAGGTTGTTGAAGTCGTGGGCGACGCCGCCGGCGAGCTTGCCGATCGCCTCCATCTTCTGCGACTGGCGGAGCTGCTCCTCGAGCAGCTTCCGCTCGGTGAGGTCGGCCAGGACGCCCATCCGGCCGATGACCGTGCCCGCCGGGTCGCGCATCGTCGCCGAGTAGAGCGAGAGCTCCACGTGCGTGCCGTCCTTCCGCCGCCGGCGCACCTCGACGCCGGCGTGCGAGCCGCCGCGATCGACGTGCTCCATGATGCGGGCGAACTGCGGCGCCTCCTCCTCGGGGACGGCGGGGTAGGGCCGCCCGAGCACCTCGTCCTCGCGCCATCCGAGGATCCGCTCGGCCGCGGGATTCCAGAGGGAGACGCGCCCCTCGGGATCGATGCCGACGACCGCGAGCGGACAGGCGTCGATCACGGCGCGCAGCTCGGCCGTGCGGGCCGACACGGCCTCCTCGAGCGAATCGCGCGAGCGCTCGAGCGCCACTTCGAGCTCGCGCCTCCGTGCCAGGTCGCGCTGGATCACGAGGAGCGCGGCCACGACGCACGCGAACGCGATCAGCATGCCGAGCAGGATGACCGCCTTCGTCCGGCCCGCGCTCGCCTGCGCCGCCGCCGTGCGCGAGGCGAGGAGCCGGAGCTCGGCCGTCTCCATCGCGGCCGCGACGTCGCGAATCCCCTGCATCGTCCGGACGCCCTGCCCGCTCAGCATCGAGTCGCGCGCCGCCTCGATGCCGTAGCGCCGACTCGCCTCCACCGTGCGCGCCAGGAGGTCGAGCCGCGCGTGCACGAGGGAGTCGAGCGTCTTGGCGCGCCGCGCCTGCTCGGGATTGTCGCGGGTCAAGGCCTTGAGCCGATCGAGCTCGACCAGGAGGGAGCCGGCCGCGGTCACGTAGGGCTGGAGGAATCGGTCGGATCGGGTGATGACGTACCCGCGGGCGGCGCTCTCGGCGCCTCCGGCGAGGCGGCTCACGCGCTCGAGCTTCGCGACGACCTCGTGCGTGTGGGCGACCCGGTCGGCGTTCCGCTCCATCGTGTCGATGACGCGGTAGGAGGCGACCCCGACGAGGAGGAGGAGGAGGAGGGCGACGGCGAACCCGAACGTCACCTTCTGGATGAGCGAAAGCGGCACCGAATGGCCCCCCCCTGGCCGTCGATCGCGCGGCTCGGGGTGCCCCGGCCCGCCCGTTCGGATCCCCTCAACCGTAGGAGGGGCGCGGAGCCGAGTCAAGCCTCCCCGGCCCGCTTTCGGCCCCCCCGACGCGGAAATCACCCCCTCCGGAGGCCCCGTTCAGCGCGGGGCGCGGGTCGTGAGGCCCAGCTCGCGGAGGTAGCGCTCGTCGCCGGGGCCGTGGAGGGTCCAGTACGCCAGGCGCGCGCTCCCCGCCAGCTCGCCCTGATCGGCCGCGTCGCCGGCCATCCGGGTCGCCGGGCGCGGCGGGGGGCTCCATGCCCACTTCACGATCCGGTGCGGAGCGGCGCGCTCGATCCAGATCCGTCCCTCGCGCCCGTCCGCGACGCGTACGGTGTAGAGGCTGGTCCGGAACGAGCCCGCAGGCACGAGGAGCGTGATCGCGCCGGTCCCGCGCTCGATCTCGGCAGTCGTCCAGACGATCGGCTGATGCGTGAGGCGCGCGTGGAAGGGGCTCGGCAGGAAGGGGACCGAGCGGCGCTCGCCCGGCTTCAGGTAGTCGCCGCGGAGTCCGCGGAGCAGGATATAGAGGTCGTCTTCCGCCACACCCCCTTCGGGCGTGGCCAGCGTGTCGGCGCCCGATTCCCCCTCGAAGTACGAGTCGACCGTGCTCAGCACGCGGCCCGGGCGGAAGATCTCCTGCTCGTAGACGCTGCCGCACCACTCGGTGGAGCTGAACGCGATCTTCGCGGGCGAGAAGTCGGCGCTCCGCGCGAAGACCGAGACCATCGTCTCGTAGTCGTAGATGCCGGTCTGGAACGAGCGCACGAGGTTGAGCTTCAGCGCCTCGAAGACGTCGCCCGGATGCCGCGACGGATCGTCCACCTTCACCCGGAGCGACTCGCTGAACGGCTCCGTCACGAAGACCATCACGCAGCGTCCCGACCGGCGCTCCCCGTACCGCGTCACCGCGTAGCGGTAGCCGTCGAGCTCGGCCTTGCCGTCCTCCCAATGCGCCTCGAAGGACGTGTCGGCCGCGGGCGGGGACGCGGCGCGGCCGCACGAGAGGGAGGCGACGGGGAGAAGTGCCAGGGCGAGCGCGAGGACGCCGCCGCGGGGGCGGGAAACGGGGCGCGAACGATGGATCGGCATGCGGACCCTCCGATTTCCGTGATGGACCCGCGCGCCGTCGCGCGCGGGGGTTTCCCCCTCGACCCCATTGTACGATCCGGCGCGGCGCGCGCGCGGTCCGATTCGGGAGCCGGCGATCGCCGGGTTGCGCATCCCGGGCCCAATGTCTAGACTGCGGCGAGCACCGCGGCGCTCCCGGCTCGGTCCCGGGGGAGCCCCTCGCGCGCCCGGCGCGTGACGAGCCCACGAGGAGGATCCGCATGAGCTCCGACACGACCCGCCTCGAGCGGACGATCGAGCGACTCGAGAACGAGCTCGCCGGGCGGCCACAGGCGCTCGCCGCGAGGAAGCGCGGCCCCGATGCCGAGTAGACGGGGCGGACGCCGCGGCGGGAAGCCGAGCCTCGCCACCCGATTCTTCCTCTTCCTCGCCATCGTGACCGGCACGCTGGTCGGCGCCGCGTACTGGGTCGGCGGCGCGATCGAGCGCCACGCCGACGCGGTCGCCGGTCGCGACTGCGCGATCCACGCGCGCCTCGCGGCCTCCGTCGTCGACGAGCACATCCGCGGCGTCGGCCTGGGGCTCGACGCCGCGGCCGACAATCCGCGCCTCGCGGCCGCGTGCCGGGTGCGCGACATCGAGACCGCACGCGCCTACCTCCGCCGGCTCGTCTCGCTGAGCGGGCGGTTCGATCGCGTCTTCCTCGCCGACACCGCGGGGGTCGAGTGGTGCGACTACCCCGAGGACGCGCGGGTCCTCGGGCGGTCGTTCGCGTACCGCCAGTGGTTCCGCTGGGTGCACGCGACGAACGCGCGGTACGTGTCGCCTCGGTACGCCCGGGCCGCGGGCAAGCGCGAGGCGTCGCTCGCGATCGCGGTGCCGGTCGGCGTCTCCTCCTCGCAACCGGACGCGTACCTCGTCGCGCAGGTGCTGGTCCGGACGCTGGAGGAGGGGGTGCGGAAGGCGACGCCGGCCTGGACCGGAACGATCCGCGTCTTCGACCAGGCGGGGAACTACCTGATCCCCGACACCCCCGACTCCGCGATGGCGATGGACGGGCCGCTCCACGACCTGATCGAGCGGGCGAAGAAGAGCGACGGCGTCGCGCGGGGGCGGCTGAACGGGAAGGACGTCGTGCTCGCGGTGGCGGCCGCGCCGTCGTTCGGCGGGATGGCCGTGGCGACGATGACGCGCGAGGACATCGCCGACGAGGCGACGCGCGTCACGCGCCGCTATCGGAACGCGGCGCTGATCGCGGGGGCCGCGATCTCGATCCTCGCCCTGATCCTCCTCCGGTAGCGCGGCGCGGTCTCTTGCCGCCGAGCGCGCCCGGTCGCCCCCGGCCGGCGCGATCTTCAGCGGCCGAGCGCGCGCCCCGCGAGCGTCGCCGCCTCCGCGCGGAGCGACTTCAGATCCCTGTGCCCGTCGGGATGGACCGCGTTCGTGAGGAGCACAAGGTACCCGTCCGCGTCCGGGTCGATCCAGAGGGAGACCCCGGTCCAGCCGGTGTGGCCGAACGAATTTCGCGAGAACGCCGCGCCGCGGGGCGACGCGTACGGGCTCTCGATGTCGAAGCCGAACCCGCGCCGCACGCCGACGTTGCCGCCGACCTGGTCGGTCGTCATCGCCCGCACGGTCGCCTCCGCGAGCACGCGCCTCCCGTCGAGGAGGCCGCCTCCGAGGATCATGGCCGCGAAGCGCGCGACCTCGGCCGCGGTGCCGAACATCCCGGCGTGCCCCGCGACGCCGCGGAGCGCGGGCGCGCGCGCCCGGGGATCGTGCACGCGGCCGCGGAGCCAGCGGCCCCCGGCGCGCTCCGTCGGGGCGATCCGCGCGCGGTCCGCCGCGCGCGTGCCGAAGCGCGTGTCGCGGAACCCGAGCGGACGGAAGAGGAGCGTCTCGGCGATCCGGTCGAGGCGTCGGCCCGCCACCCGCTCGATCGCGCCCTGGAGGAGCACGTAGCCGACGTCGCTGTAGACGAACGCCGCGCCGACCGGATGCTCGAGCGGCTCGCGCGCGATGGCGCGGAAGAGCGCGGGCTTGCCGCCCGCGTAGTCCTCCATCGGATTGTCGGGGACGAAGCCGGCGGTGTGCGTGAGGAGATGGTGGAGTGGGATCGCGCCGACCGGCGTGCCGGCCGTCTCGGCGAGGTGGCGCTCGAGCCGATCGAGGAGCGACCAGGCGCCGCGCGTCGCGAGCTCGACGGCGACCGGCGCGGTCGCCATCACCTTCGTCAGCGACGCGAGATCGTAGATCGTGCTCCGCCCGGCCGGCTCGCGGCGCGGCAGAAGGGCCTTTCGCCCGAACGCCTCGTGGTAGAGCATGCGATCGGCACGGCCCACGGCCGCGACGGCGCCGGGGATCGTCCCCGACGCGACGGCGCCCTCGAGGAATCGCGAGAGCGCTCGAAATCGACTCGAACCGGTGTGACGCGATGGCATGGACGGGTGAGCATACGCCAAACTCGATCTCAGTAAAGGCCGGCGGCACCGCCCGATCGCGCCCGCGGGACCCGAAACCGGCGCCGCGGGGTACCAGGGGCATGCCGCTTCGGCCGTTCCGCGCCCCGCACCCCGCGCCTCCCGCCCTCGTCACGCTCGTCGCCGCGATCTCCCTGGCGATCGCGGCGTCGCCGCCGCTCGCCGCGCCCGCCCGCGCCGGGACGCCGCTCCTGCCGAGCATCCGGGGCGGGCTCCATCCGACGAAGCCGTCCGTGCTCCGCGAGATCGGCATCTCCGCGGCGCTCCTCGGAACCGCGTTCGCGCTCGACCACCAGGTGAAGCCGGGATGGACCGACCCCGGAGCGGGAAGGCCGTTCGAGGAATCGGGCGAGGCGTTCGGGGGCGCGACGCTCCTCGTGGGCTCGACGCTCGCGCTCGGCGCCGAGGGGCACGTGTTCCACCATCCGTCGGCGTTCCGGACCGCGAAGGAGCTGGTGTGGGCCGGCGCCGGCGCCACGATCGCCGTCACCGCGCTCAAGGAGACCGTCCGGCGCGAGCGCCCCGACGGGAGCGACCGCCTCTCGTTCCCCTCGGGGCACACGACCGCCGCGTTCGCCGCCGCCACCGTGATCGCGCGCGAGCAGGGGGGCGTCTGGGGCTGGCTCGCGTACGGCGCGGCCGCGACGGCCGGGTACGCGCGGATCGCCGACCGGCACCACTACCTCTCCGACGTCGTCGCCGGCGCGATTCTGGGCCGTCTGATCGGCCGGCTCGTGACGCACGGAGATCGCGCGGCCGCCGACGCGCCATCGGCGCCGTAGGCCGGCGCGCGCTACTACCTAGGTAGGGCGGCCCGCGCTACCAGCATCCCGGCTTGACTGGGAGTGCGGTTCTGCCACAATCGATGCCGTACCGACCGTCCCGTCGCGTCTCACTCAACGGCAAGGATCACAATGGGTAGCCGACTTCGACTCATCCTCGTCTCCCTGGTCATCGTGGGGGCCGTCACCTACCTCATCATGACCGGCGTCAAGCAGACCGGGCTCCAGTACATGACGGTGACCGAGCTGGCCCAGATGTCCCGCGCCCCCAAGGAAGGCGGCTTCCGCCTCGACGGACGGGTGGCGACCGGGACCATCCGCTACGACCAGAAGACCCCGCAGCTCCTCTTCCAGATGACCGACGGCAAGGCGGTGATCGGCGTCGTCTACGACGGCCTCATGCCCGACGCGTTCGCCGAGGGCCGGGAAGTGGTGGTGGAGGGGACGTTCGACCAGCACGCGCACACGCTCCACGCGTCGAAGCTGGTCACGAAGTGCCCGTCCAAGTACGAGGCCGAGGGCCTCGGGAAGGACAAGACATGAGCGAGCTCGGTCGCCTCTCGATCATCCTCGCCTTCATCTCGGCCTGCTTCGCCGTCGTCTCGATCACCTGGGGGCTCCGCTCGGGGCTCGCCGCGCCGCTCCGGAGCGGGCGCCGCGCGGTCTGGGCGGTCTGCGGGCTCGCGTTCCTGGCGATCCTGATCCTCGAGCGCGCGCTGATCGCGCGCGATTTCACGTTCCGGTACGTGGCCGAGCACACGAGCCTCGACCTCCCGATGCCGTATCCGATGACGTCGCTCTGGGCGGGGCAGGAGGGATCGCTCCTTCTCTGGCTGATGATCCTGAGCATCTACGGCGCGGCGTTCCTCTGGGCGTACCGGAAGCGGACCGATCCCTTCTACGACGCCGTCGCGCTGGTCGTGGCGTGCGTCATGGTCTTCTTCACCGGGCTCCTGACGTTCGTCTCCTCGCCGTTCCGGGTGCTGGCGACGCCGCCGGTCGACGGGAACGGCCTGAACCCGCTGCTCCAGGATCCCGGGATGATGATCCACCCGCCGATCCTCTACACGGGATACGTCGGCTTCATCATCCCGTTCGCGTTCGGCATCGCCGTCCTCCTCATGAACCGGACCGGCACGCGCTGGATCGAGGAGGTGCGGCGCTGGACGCTCTTCTGCTGGATGTTCCTCGGCTTCGGCATCCTCCTCGGCGCGCGCTGGGCGTACATCGAGCTGGGCTGGGGCGGCTACTGGGGCTGGGACCCGGTCGAGAACGCCTCGCTGATGCCGTGGCTGGTCGGCACGGCGTTCCTCCACTCGGTCATGATCGAGCAGCGGCGCGGCATGCTGAAGACCTGGAACATCGCGCTCATCCTGCTCACGTTCGAGCTGTCGATCTTCGGCACGTTCCTGACGCGCTCCGGCGTCCTCACGTCGGTCCACTCCTTCGCGGAGTCGAGCATCGGGACCTGGTTCCTGGCGTTCATCCTGGGCTCGGGCACGATCGGAACGGCGCTCATCCTCTACCGGCGCGCGCTCCTCGAGAGCGAGAACCGCATCGACGCGATCGTCTCGCGGGAGGGCTCGTTCCTCTTCAACAACGTGCTCTTCGTGGCGCTCATGTTCTCCACGTTCCTGGGGACCGTCTTCCCGGTGGTGAGCGAGGCCGTGACGGGCACCAAGATCTCGGTCTCGGCCCCCTTCTTCAACCGGGTCAACGTGCCGATCGCCCTGGTCCTGCTCCTCCTCACGGGCGCGGGGCCGGTGCTCTCCTGGAAGCGCGTCACCGCATCCGTCGTGAGGCGGAACTTCATCCTCCCGGCCTTCGCGGGGGTGCTGGCCACCCTCGCTTCGATCCCGTTCGGGGTGAGCGGGCCCTACCCGATTCTCTGCGTGTTCGGCGCGGCGTTCGTGGCCACCACGATCGTCTTGGAGTTCGCGCGGGGCATCAAGGCCCGCGAGCAGGTGGAGGCCGGACCGCTCCCGGCCGCGCTCCTCAGCCTGGTGCAGAAGAACAAGCGCCGCTACGGCGGCTACATCGTCCACGCGGGGATCGTCCTCCTCTTCGTCGGAGTGCTGGGCTCCTCGGTCTTCCAGCGCGAGGCGCACCAGTCGCTCAAGCCCGGCGAGTCGATGCACCTCGCGGGCTATACGCTCACGCTGAAGGGCATCACCTCCGAGACGAAGGCGAACTCCACGCGCACGACGGCGCTCGTCGCGCTCTCCGAGGGGGGGCATTCCCTGGGGATCCAGAAGCCGTCGAAGGCCCTCTACACGAAGTCGCAGCAGCCGATGACGGAGGTCGCGCTGCACGTGACGCCGGCGGGGGACCTCTACACGATCCTGGGCGGCGTGAACGATGACGGCTCCGCCTCGCTGCAGGCCTACATCAACCCGCTCGTGAGCTTCGTATGGCTGGGCGGCGTCACGATGGTCCTGGGCACGCTCATCGCGCTGAGCG
>JBLMXB010000031.1:0-19905 GCA_050257555.1 Hyphomicrobiales bacterium
GGTCTTGGTTACGCGGCAATCGTTCCTCTGATTGAAGCTGGATTCGTCGATTGGATCGTTTCCACGGGCGCGAATCTCTATCACGATATGCACCGCTCGCTCGGACACAACCTCTATCAGGTTGGGCCCGTAGTCGATGATCTGGCGCTGCGACGTGAGAAAGTCGTGCGCATCTACGATATCGTGTTCGATTACGATGTCTTGCTCCAGACGGACGCCTTTCTCTATCGCTGCCTGGAGCTGCCCGAATTCCAGCATCGCATGAGCACGTCAGAACTGCACCATCGGCTCGGCGCCTACACCCTGGAGCGGGAGCGCGCGCTTGGCTTGCCGTATCGCTCGGTCCTCTCCGCGGCGCACCTCGCGGGCGTGCCGGTGTACACGTCGAGCCCGGGCGATTCGACGATTGGGATGAATATCGCCGCGCTGCGCGCTAATGGATTTCAGGTCGGCTGTGATCCGGAGGCGGATGTCATCGAGACGACCGCAATCGTCTACAACGCCAAGCGCAATGGCGGAGAAAGCGCGGTTATCGTGCTGGGCGGCGGCAGCCCCAAGAACTTCGCGCTCCAGACGGAGCCGCAGATCCAGGAGGTCCTCGGGCTCGACGAGGCGGGGCACGACTACTTCCTGCAGCTGACCGACGCGCGCCCCGACACCGGCGGGCTCTCCGGCGCGACGCCCGCGGAGGCGGTGTCGTGGGGGAAGATCGACCCCGAGCGGCTCCCGGACGCGGTCGTCGCGTACGTGGACAGCACGGTCGCGCTCCCGATCCTGACCGCGTACGCGCTCAGCAAGCGGAAGGAGCGGCCGCTCAAGCGGCTCTACGGGAAGCGGGAAGCGCTCCTCGCGAACCTGAAGCGGGCGTACACGGAGCGCCGGGCGAGCGCGGCGTCGGCGCCGGCGGGGGAACGCCGATGACGCGCGCCGCCGCGACGACCCCCGTCCCGCTCCTCGATCTCTCCCGCGTGCACGGGCCGCTCGCCGAAGCGCTCGAGGCCGACTTCGCGCGCGTGCTCCGCTCGGGGCAGTTCATCCTCGGCGCCGAGCACGACGCGTTCGAGCGGGAGCTGGCCGCGGCCGCGGGCGTCCCGCACGCGATCGGCCTCTCGTCCGGAACGGCGGCGCTCTCCATCGCGCTCCTGGCGCTCGGCGTCCGGCCCGGTGACGAAGTCGTCGTCCCGGCCTTCACGTACTTCGCGAGCGCGAGCGCCGTGACGCAGATCGGAGCGAAGCCGGTCTTCGCGGACGTCGAGCCGGAGCGGTTCGGCCTCGACGCCGACTCCGTGCGCGCGCGCCTCACGCCGCGCACGAAGGCGATCATGGCCGTCCACCTCTACGGGCTCGCGTGCTCGCTGGCCCCGCTCCGCGCCGTCGCGGCGGAGCGGGAGATCCCGCTCCTCGAGGACGCCGCGCAGGCGATCGGCGCCGACGACGCCGGAGCCCCCGTCGGCACCACGACCGCAGGGGCCACGCTCAGCTTCTTCCCGACGAAGAACCTCGGGGCGCTCGGGGACGCGGGCGCGTTCCTGACGAAGGACGGCGACCTCGCCGCGCGCGTGCGCCTCCTCCGCGTGCACGGCGACGCCGGGAACTACCGTCACGTCGCGCTCGGCACGAACGCGCGCCTCGACGCGCTCCAGGCGGCGTTCCTCCGCACGAAGCTCCGCTTCCTCGCGGGATGGGTGGAGCAGCGCCGCGCGCTCGCGGCGCGCTACCGGACGGCGCTCGCCGGCACGCCGGTGATCCCGCCGGCGGAGCCGGCCGGGTCGCGGCACACGTACCACCAGTTCACGATCCGGGCGCCCGAGCGCGACCGGCTCATGAAGTCGCTCGCCGAGCAGGGGATCGGATCGCGGATCTACTACCCGATCACGCTGCCGGCGCAGCCCTGCTTCGCCGACCTGGGATACCGGGTGGGCGAGTTCCCGGTCTCGGACCGGCTCGCGGCCGAGGTCCTGTCGCTCCCGGTCTTCCCGGGCATGACCGACGAGGAGGTCGATCGCGTGGCCGGAGCCGTGCGCGCCTTCTACGCCGACGGCGGGAGGAGGGGCTGATGCCGCGCTTGCTCCGGATCGGACTGATCGCGGTCGGCGGCCTCTTCGGCCTGATCCTCCTCCTCTTCCTGGCGGCGTTCTTCCTCATCCCGCGCGACTTCATCGAGAAGCAGGCGCGGGCGGAGGCGGCGAAGATCCCCGGAATGTCGGTGACGTGGACGCGGCTCACGCCCGGGTTCCGCTGGCTCGCCGTCGGCATCCGCGTCGAAGGGCTCGCCGTTCGCGCGCCCCGCGAGGGGAACGCGACGCTGAACGCGCGGATCCAGGACGTCTTCGTCGAGCTGAAGCTCCTGCCGCTCCTCGCCCGCCGGGTCGAGGTCGCGACCGCGCGCGTGCGCGGGGGCGGCGTCGCGATGTTCGATCGCGGACTCCCGGCGCCTTCGCCGGGCGCGGGCGCGGGCGCCGGAGGCGCGGGGGGGATCGCGCTCGTCGTGCCGCGGATCACGATCGACGACCTCGACCTCCGGACGCGCGACATGACCGGGAGCGGGTTCGACCTGCGCGGCGTCCACGGCGAATCCTCGATCGACGGCCCGCTGGCGCGGCCCGCGTCCGTGCGGATCGCCCTCGGGGCCGACAGCCTCTACTGGAAGCCCTCGGTCCGCGATTCGCTGGTGCCGCTCCCGTCGCCCCTCTCGGCCGCGGCGACGCTCGCGGCCCGGGACGGCGGCAAGCGGCTCGAGGTGACCGACGGGAGCGCGGAGCTGGGGCCGCTCGACAGCAAGATCGGGGGGAGCGTGCTCTTCCCGGATCCGCCGGCCGCGCCGACCCTCGCGCTCACGCTGACCGGCGCGCCGCAGATGGTCCGCTCGACCGATCCGTCGATCCGCCCGCTGGCGTCCCGATCGCCCGCCACGTGGAGCGGAACGGCGTCGTGGGACGTCCGCGTGGAGGGGCCGATGGCGACGCCGGTCACGAGCGGCCGCTTCGTGCTGAAGCAGCTCCAGGTGACCGCCCAGTCGAACACGTTCACGATCGACCAGGCGAGCGCCTCGTTCACGAGCCGGCCCGACCGCACGTTCACGGCGCGGCTCGAGGGCCTCGGGAGCGGCATCACGTTCACCGCGGAGGCCCAGGGCTCGAGCGCCCCGGGTACCACGACGTCCGGGCAGTTCTACTTCCGCGCGCCGGCCCAGCGGCTGAACGGGCTCGTCCCCAACACGCCGACCTGGAACTCGGGGAGCCTCGAGGGGAGCGGCACGTTCACCGTGACGCCGCCGGCCCCGCCGAAGGTGACGTGGAAGATCAGCGGCGCCGGCATGAGCGGGAACGTGCCGGGGGTCGCCCGCCCCGTGCGGAAGCTCGACTTCTCCGTCGACGGCGATCAGGCGACGGCGAACCTGAGCCGGTGCGACATCGTGGTCGGCTCGACCACCGGGTCGATCACCGGGTCGATCCGCCAGGGGAAGCCGCTCGGGAGCGGCACGTTCCGCGTGAAGCTCGACCGCTTCGTCGCCGAGGAATGGGACACGGGATCCTCGAGCGCATCGGGCGGCTCGTTCGCCATGTCGAGCGGGACCCCGAGCGCGCCGCCCATTCCGCTCGAGTCGTTCCAGGGGCAGGTCACGATCGGGGAACTCCGGAGCAACGGTCTCGTCGTGCGCGACGTGAACGTGCCGGTCGACTTCTCGAAGGGGACCCTCACCGCCGACCCGATCCACGGCCTGGTCGGCTCGGGGACGGTGAACGGGGCGCTCGACGTCTCCGAATTCTTCACCGACCCCCGGTTCTCCCTCCATCTCGATCTCAACAAGGCGCCGGTCGAGGACGTGATCAACGGCCTCCTGCCGGCCAAGCTGCCCGTGACCGGTCTCGTGAACGGGAAGGTGGACCTGAGCGGCCCGGGGCTCCCCGGACCGGACGTCGTCGACTCCCTGCGCGGCGATCTCTCGGGAACGATCGAGCAGGGGGCGATCCGCGCGAATCCCGTCATCCGCTCCATTCGCGACGCGCTCGGCTCCGACTCCTCGCCCGAGATCGCGTTCCGGACGCTCACGCAGTCGATCCGGATCTCCGGCGGGAAGATGCTCCTCGACACGGTGAAAGGGGACATGGGCAAGGACGCGTTCGAGATGACCGGCTCGATGGGATTCGACCAGTCGCTCGACCTCCACCTCCTCCTCAAGCTCGGACCGGAGCGCGTGAAGGGGGCGGCCGCCCTGAGCCAGCTCGCCGGATACGTGCAGGACGCGCAGGGACGCGTCCCCGTCCAGGTGCGGATCACCGGCACGGCGCTGAGCCCGAAGATCTCCATCCAGCCCGGGAAGCTGGTCGAGTCGGCCGGTCGCGCGCTCGGGCAGGAGCTGATGAAGGGGCTCGCGGCGAAGGCGGCGCCGGAGACCGCGGCCGCCGATTCCACGAAGCAGAAGGCGATCGACAAGGGCCGGGAGGCGATCCAGCGTCTCCTCGGCAAGTGACGCTCCGCGGCATGGAGCGCGCCCCGGCGGTCGAGACGGTCGGGCTCACGCGCGTCTTCCGGACGCGCCGGGAGCGTGAGATCCGCGCCCTCGAGGGCGTCGACCTGACGATCCACGCCGGCGAATGCTTCGGGCTCCTCGGCCCGAACGGGGCGGGGAAGAGCACCCTCATCAAGATCCTCACGACGCTCCTCCTGCCGACGGCGGGTCGCGCCTCCGTCGCGGGGATCGACGTCGCCCAGGATCCGCTCGGCGTCCGCCGGCGCATCAACCTCGTCTCCGGGGGCGACACGTCGGGCTACGGGATCCTCACCGTCCGGGAGACGCTCCATCTCTTCGCCCGGTTCTACGGCGTGCCGCACGATCTCGCGCGGCGGCGCGCGGACGCGCTGATGGAGCTGGTCGGCCTGAGCGACCGGGCCGGGTCGCGCCTCTCGACCCTCTCCACCGGCATGAAGCAGAAGCTCAACTTCGCCCGCGGGTTCATGAGCGATCCGGAGATCGTCTTCCTCGACGAGCCGACGCTCGGACTCGACGTCGAGGCGTCCCGGCAGATCCGAAGCTTCGTCTCCGGATGGGTGCGGGAGCGCGAGGGGCGGACCGTGCTCCTGACGACGCACTACATGGTGGAGGCGGACGAGCTGTGCGGGCGGGTCGCGATCATCGACCGGGGACGGATCCTCGCCCTCGACACGCCGCGCGCGCTCAAGCGCGCCATCCCCGAGGAGCCGGTCTTCACGATCCAGGTGGACGCGGGGGCGACCGGACTCGAGCGCCTCGGCGACGTCGGCGGCGTCCGCCGCGTCTCGCACCACGCGCACCCGCAGACCGGCGCGATCGAGGTGCGCGTGGTCGTGGACGAGGACGAGGCGATCGGAAACGTGCTGGGGCACCTGAAGACGGAGGGGCACGCCGTGCTCCACCTGACGAAGATGGAGCCGACCCTCGAGACGGTCTTCATCCACATGGTCGGCCGGGGGTTCTCGGACGAACCCGACGCGGGGTCGCCGTCGTGACGGAAGCCGAGCCGACGCTTCGCGAGCGGATCCGCGTGAACCTGGCGGCCGCGGTCGCGCGGGCGAGCGTCCGCGTGCGCGCCTCCTTCCGCGAGCGCTCCTGGCTGATCGGCGAGACGGTCTTCCCGTTCCTCACGATGTCGGCGTTCGTCCTCGTCTACCGCGGGCTCAAGGCCCCGCCGGTCTACGAGGCGTTCGTCGTCTTGGGCGGCGCGATGACGGCGTACTGGAACAACGTGCTCTGGAGCATGGCGAGCCAGTTCTTCTGGGAGAAGGAGCAGGGGCAGCTCCAGCTCTACCTCATCACGCCGGTCTCGCGGATGAGCATCCTCTGCGGGATGGCGCTCGGCGGCATGGCGATGACGACGTCGCGCGCCGTGGCGATCCTGGTCGGCGGCACGCTCCTCTACCACGTGGCGCTCCCGCTCGATCGCGCGCTCCCGGCGTTCGGACTCTTCCTCCTGACGCTCGTCGCGGTCTACGCGCTCGGCATGATCCTGAGCAGCGTCTTTCTCCTCTGGGGACGGGAGGCCTGGCACACGGCCACGCTCTTCCAGGAGCCGATCTACCTGCTCTCCGGGTTCTACTTCCCGGTCCGGTTCCTGGGGCTCGCCGCCGGGACCCTGGCGTCCCTCCTCCCGATCACGCTCGGGCTCGACGGCATCCGGCAGATCTTCTACGGGGAGGCGGCGCACGGCTTCTTGCCGCTCCGGTGGATCGCGCCGATCGAAGTCGGGCTCTTCCTCCTCTTCTTCTTCCTCGCGCACCGCGCGCTCCTCCTCCTCGAGCGGCTGGGGAAGGAGGAGGGGCGGCTCACGATCCGCGGCGCATGAGGACCGCGTGGGCGACGATCCGGGCCGGGGCGTGGCTCGGGTGGCAGGTCGAGGCGAACTGGGCCGACCCGTTCCTCTTCCTCGTGTTCGCGATCGCGAAGCCGCTGGCCACGACGCTGATCCTCTTCTTCATGGTGCGCGTGGTGGCGCCGGGCGCCGCGACGGCCGACGCGTTCCTCTTCCTGTTCGTCGGGAACACGTTCTTCCTCTACGTGAGCGAGGTGCTGGTCGGCATCTCGTGGGCCGTCTTCCGCGACCGCGAGGACTACGAGACGCTGAAGTACATCTACGCGGCGCCGATCCGGCTCCTGCCCTACCTGATCGGCCGGGGCGTGACGAAGATCGCCACGGCGTCCTTGGGGATCGGGATCGCGCTCCTGTTCGGGCGCTGGGTGCTCCGGCTCCCGATCGGCGCGTCGCTCGGGGCGTGGGGGATGCTCGTGCTGGCGGTCCTGCTCGGCCTCGTCGCCGTGGCGATGCTCGGCATCGCGCTGGCGGGGGCGTCCCTCATCGTGGCGCGGCACAGCATGAACCTGAACGAGGGGCTGACGGGCCTCTTCTACCTCCTGGCCGGGACGGTCTTCCCGCTGGAGATCCTGCCACGCTGGGCGCAGGCCGTCTCGCTCACGCTGCCGTTCACGTACTGGCTCGAGCTGATCCGCCGGATCCTCACGGGGCGTCCGTACGTGGCGGCGCTCCGGCCGTACGGTGACGGCGCGCTGTGGGGGATCCTCGCGCTCTCGACGGTGGCGATGGCCGCCGCCTCGGCGGCGTGGTTCGCCTGGTGCGAGCGCCACGCGCGATCGCGCGGGCTCATCGACTGGAAGACGAATTACTGACGCCGCAGTCGGCCGCTACGCCGTGCGCTTCTTGCGGCGGAGCGTCTTGCCGAGCAGCACGTTCACCGGGTGGCTCCGCGGGAGGATCGTGAGCACCGGCGGGCGGCGCACGCCGAGCTTCCGGAGCGCGTCCTGCGCCGGCTCGTAGCTCGGATTCCACGAGAGCGCCTGGTTGTAGCACTTGATCGCGTCGGGCTTCCGCCCGCAGAGGGCGTAGACCTCGGCGAGGTTGTAGTAGTGCTCGGGGCGATGGTACTCGGCCTCGATCGCGCGGCGGCAGAGCTGCTCGGCGTCGGAGTACTTCCGCTCCGCATGGGCCGTCGCGAGGCCCAGGTAGCTCAGATATCCCCGAGACATCGGTTCGAGGAGGGTCGCCTCCTGGAAGTGATGGAGGGCGTCCTGGTAGCGGCAGGCGTAGAGCATCCGCACGCCCGTCATGAAATGCTCGTGTCCGATCGCTCCCACGACCGCGAGCTGCTTCTGTCGGCGCTGCTTCGGCGTCACCATGAGCGAAGTCCTCCCGGGCCCATCCGTTCCGGTCGCAAGGGGCGTGCCGGGGCGGGAGAGGCGCGCTCCCCGGGGGACGGATCTCCGATACGAAAGCGGGCCAGCGGGTTAGGGGCGCCCGGGTCGGGCCGACCGCGCGGGCGGAATGCACGCATGCGACCAATCGCAACCGGAAAACAAGAATCTTGCCATCGGGGGATTGCGTCCTGTATCGTGGGGTTTCGGGGCCTGTCACCTTTTACCCCGAGGAGTAGGAAGACCTTCGAAGGATGCCTTCTGCGAGCACCGCTGCCCTCGAGCCGACCTCCGTACTCGCAACTCATCTGAAGCCCTCGCTCTACATCCCGGAGCTTCGCTCGAAGAAGAAGCCGTCGGTCCTGGAGGAGATGGTCGAGACGCTGGTCGAAGCCGGCGTCACGCGCGCTCCGGAGGCCGTGCTGGAGGTCCTGCGCCGCCGCGAGGCGCTCGGCACGACCGCTCTGGGGAAGGGCGTGGCCGTCCCGCACGCGCGGGCCACGCTCGTCTCGGGGCGGGCCCTCGTCGTGGCGCGCTCCAAGAACGGCGTCGATTTCGAGGCGGAGGACGGGGAGGCGGTGCAACTCCTTTTCCTGATCGTGGCGCCGCCGCTCGAGCGCGATCCGATCTACCTCAAGCTGCTGGCCGAGATCGTCCGCGTCGTCCGCCTGGCGCGCACGAGGCGGAAGCTCCTCGACGCGCCCGACTTCGAATCGGTCCGCGGCATCCTCGTGAGGGCCTCATGACCCATCCGCTCGACGCCCTGATCCAGCTCCAGGACATCGACCTGATGCTCCGGGAGATGCGCGATCCCGAGCTCGCGTCGCACGAGATCCGCCTCGGGTTCCCGGTGGCCAACGTCGAGACGCTGGAGCGCGCCCGCCGCCGGGTGGCCTCCCTGGTGGACGAGCGGCTCCTCCAGACGTACGAGCGGATGAGCCGCCGCTTGGCGCGCGTCGTCGTTCCGGTCACCGCCGGGGTCTGCCCGGCGTGCCGCATGAGCCTCCCGACCTCGTCCTCGGCGTCCCGAGTCAACGACATCTCAACCATAGAAAATTGCGAGAATTGCGGGAGAATCCTCTACCGAAGCTAGAAGGATTTCGCCTCCCGGTTCGCACCTCCAATCGGGTATAATCAAGGGGTGATCGAGGGCCGCCACGGGGTCCGCCCGGGGCCGAGCCCACGCCCGTTCGGAGGTTCCCGCACCATGTTCCGGCACACCATCCTCCTCGCCTCGCTCGTCGTCCTCCTCTCCCTCGGCGCCGTCCCGGCCCGCGCCCAGACCCAGTACGTCGGTCCGACCCAGATCCTGCTCGTCAAGGCCGACTCCGTGGCGATCGTGCGCACGGCCGAGTGGCTCTCGGCCAAGACGCGCGACCAGGAGAAGCTGCTGCTCACGTCGCTCCGGATGAAGTTCTGGCGCGATCATCTCCCGGGCGACATGCGCCGCGTCTACGACGCGCTCGGTTATCCGACGGGTCGCGTCCTCCTCACGCCGGTCGGCCACACGGAGGAGTGGTGGTACTACGGCCAGCTCGCGCCGCCGCTACGATTCCGTGACGGCGTCCTCCTCGACGAGAGCTACTTCGAGACGCTTCGCGGCCGCTGACGCCGGCGCCGTCCCGCTCCAGAACGGTCCCCCTTCTGCCGAACCATCCGGATCGCGTACAATCCCCGCATCCGGTGGGGTCAGATTCACCCAATGAGGGAGGACTGACATGGTTCGGCTGACATGGAAAGCGCTGTGGAGTTCGACTATGCTCGCCCTGGCGACGGCGTCGCTCGTCGCGGCGCCGCCCGCGTTCGCGACGATTCCGGACGCGAACATCCAGGCGGGGGTCAACCGCGGCGGTTTCGGCGTGATCTCCGGGGCCTACGGCCAGGCGGATTTCCCGCTCACGGGGCACAGCGCGGTGGGGGCGTACTTCGGTTTCGACCACAATGACGTCTTCTTCGGGGACTACAACCGGAACGACAACACGTTCAACGACGACCTCGTCGTCGGCGGACACTACATGTACCAGTTCCTCGAAGGGACGCGGCACGATCCCTCGATCGCCGGCATCTTCGGCGCGTTCGCCAATCGCGCCGGGCTCAGGCCCGAGCTCGGCATCGCGCTCTCCTATCCGTTCGATGCGAAGTGGACCGGCCGCGCCAACGTCGTCTACGGCCCGTCCTGGGGCTTCGAGGTCGGGTATCGCTTCAGCCCCGAGGTCGAAGGAACGTTCGGCATCACCGGCCTGGGGGTCCTCGGTCTCGGATTCCGGTTCTGACATGGGCCGCCGCGCCGTCCGGCGCGGTTCGGTCCTCGTCGCGTTCGTGATCGCGGGGATCGCCGTCGTGGCGGCCCCGCGATCTCCGTTCGTGCCGGTCCCGGCCGCGGCGGCGCCCGCCGATTCGACGGCGGCGCCCGCCGACACGTCGCGGACGACCGCGCCGGCGCCCGCCGAGTCGACGGCCGTGGCGACTCCCACGCCCGCGCCGGCGGACTCGACGGTCGTGCGGTCGCCCGCGCCGGCCGACACGACGTCCACCCGGAGCCCGGCGCCGGCCGACACGACGCACGCCGCGGCGCACGCCGACTCCACGTCGGGGGGAGCCTTCGCGTCCGAGCCTCCCGAGACGCTCCGCTTCGTGCCGCCGGCCGACTACGTCCCGCCCTCGACTTCCGAGGCGAAGCCGACTCCGACCTCGGCGCCGCCGCGGGCCGCCGCGCCGGCCGCCGAGCCCGAGAAGCCGTACGGGCCGATGCCGAAGGGCGTGCCGCAGCCGGGCGAGCCGGAGCAGCCGAAGGAGAAGCGCGGCCTCTGGGGCGTCCACCCGGCGGCGATCATCGCGGGACTCGTCGTGGTGCACGTCCTCATCGTCAAGCTGGTGACGCACTGATGGCGCCCTGGCGTCCCCACGACGGGCCCGAGGGCGGCGCCATGGCGCGCGTCCGCTGGCAGCCGTCCGACTTCCCGCTCCGGGAGGCGGCCGCGCGCGTGCTCCGCGCGTGCGTCCTGGAGCTCGGCCTCGCCGACGTCGTCGAGGAGCTCCACGTCCACGTCGATCTCGCGAACCGCGACGACCACGCGTACATCGAGTGGAACACGCACGACCACCGGACGGCGCGCCTCTCCTTCGCGGTGGGGAACTTCGTGACGCGGGCGCGGCGCCGCGCGTGGGGGCGCACGTGGGGACGGCGCGCGGGCCTCCCGCCGCTCGCCCCGCGCTGGTTCTCGGCGCGCGCGTTCGCGGAGGCCTGCCTGCACGAGCTCTCGCACCTGAAGGACGACCACGACTCCGGCGTCGATCTGACCGGCGCGCCCGAGGCCGACCGCGAGCCCCTGAACGAGCTCTGGAACGTCTGGATCGACGGGCGGCTCCGGCGTCGCGGGCTCCCGGCGATGACCCGTCGCGAGCGCCGGGGCGTCTTCGACCGGACGCTCGGCTCGATGCCTTCCTTCCGCGCGCGGGGCGCCCGGGTCTTCCAGGCGCTCTGGACGGCCGACCATCTCGGTCCCACCGAGCTGCGCGCGTTCCTCGCGGAGCTGAAGGCGACGCCGCGGCGCCGCGCGGCGACGGGAGGGTCCGCCCCCGCATGACCGACGAAGCGGCCGTGACCGGCGGGGTGCTCACCGACGCGGAGCGCCTCCGCTTCCTCGTGCGTGCCTCGCGCGACCTGGCGCTCCTCAAGCGGGACGCGCTCGCGCGGCGCGCGCGGGATCTCTTCCTCTCGGCGGGACCGTTCGAGGAGTTCTCGCTCTGGGTCCTCGACCCGCGGACGGAGCTCCTCTATCCGTGGACGCTCTGCAACACGCCCGTGGTCGGGCGCCGCCCGCGCCTCCAGGTGGGGCAGGGCCTCGCCGGGCAGGCCGTGGCCGAGGACGCGGCCGCGTACCATCTCCGGATCCCGGAGGCCGCCTACCTGCCCGCCGAGTGGGGCGGGCGACCGCGCGACCAGCTGATGGGCGTCGTCACGGTGCCGCTCCGGCGCGGGAACGATCCGGTCGGGGTCGTGGTGCTGCTGGTGAAGGACGGCGCGCGGCCCGGCCCGCCCGATCTCGCGTTCGTCGGCGACCTCGGCGTCCAGCTCTCGATCGCGGTCGGGAACGCGCGCATCTACGCCGAGGCGATGCGCGAGAAGGTGCAGAACCAGCTCCTGCTCGAGCTGGGCACGAAGATCTCCGGCAGCCTCGAGACCGAGCGGCTCCTCGAGCAGATCCTCGACCTCGTCTACCAGGTCGTCCGCTACGACGCGGCGGGCATCTACCTGGTGGACAAGCGGACGCAGTGGATCACGCGACAGACGATCCGCGGCTACGACCCCGCGCGCGACGAGGCGGTGCGGCTCAAGGTGGGGAAGGGGCTGATCGGGTGGGTGGTGAAGACCGGGCGGGGCGTGATCGTCCCCGACGTCCAGACCGACACGCGGTACATGAACGCGCGCGACGAGACGCGGAGCGAGATGGTGGCGCCGATCCGGGTGGGGAGCGAGGTGATCGGCGGCTTCAACCTCGAGTCGGACGAGCCCGACGCGTACGAGGCCGAGGACATGGAGCTCCTGATGACGTTCGCCGCGCAGGCCGCGGTCGCCATCGAGCGGACCCGGCTCCACGAGGAGGTGCTCGAGAAGCGGCGCCTCGACGAGGAAGTGAACATCGGACAGCGGATCCAGCGCTCGTTCCTCCCCGACCGGAATCCGGAGGTCGAGGGGTTCGACGTGGCGGGCTCCAACTACTCCTCGGAGCGGGTCGGCGGCGACTACTACGACTTCGTGCGGATCGCGGAGAAGCACATGGGGATCGTCGTCGGCGACGTCTCGGGGAAGGGGATCGCGGCGGCGCTCATCATGGCGTCGTTCCGCGCCTTCCTGATCGCCGAGATCCGGAACAACTACGCGATCCGGACGACGATGAGCAAGGTGAACCGCCTCCTCTGGGAGAGCGTCGAGCCCGACCGGTTCGTCACCGCGCTCTTCGGCGTCCTCGACTCGGAGCAGCGGCGCTTCACGTACGTGAACGCGGGGCACAACCCCGGGTTCCTCCTCCGAGCCGCCAATGGGCAGTTCGACACGCTCGACGCCACGGGGCCGCTGCTCGGGACGTTCGACGCCGCGACGTACAAGGAGCGGGTCGTCGAGCTCCGGCCGGGCGACGTGCTCGTCCTCTACACGGACGGGGTCACCGAGGCGATGAACGCGAGCGGAGAGCTCTTCGGGGACGACCGGCTGAAGGAGGTCGTCCGGGCGCTCCGGGAGCAGGACGCCGCCTCGATCGTCCGGGGGATCTGGGAGACCACCCAGGCGTTCCGGGACGGGGAGCAGGACGACGACGTGACGATCGTGGTGGTGAAGGCGAAGGGGGCGTAGGGGGCCGCGGGCGGCGCCGGAGGCCCGCCGGGGCAGAAAGAAGAGCGGCGGGCCGAGGAAGCCCGCCGCTCGTTTATTGGAAGTTCCCCGATTACACCGTACCTAGAAGACTTGTAGGTCTTGGGCAACCCACCGGCAAACGCCGGGCCAAGCCGTCTGAGGGGACGAGAGTCCCAGGGAACTTCGCAACCCGCGTTCGAAAGATTTAGACTCTGGGAACGCCGAAAAGTTCCAGGGGGGAGTAGACTTCCGTGTTACGCGAGGGATTATAGCTAAACCGTTGCGGCTTTGTCAATTGAAAACGACGCGCTGCGGCCTGCCGACGGGTTGACCCGGTTCGGGCCGGGCTGATATCGTGCCAAGCCGCATGGATTTATCGATTCCGCCGGAGTGGTGAAATTGGCAGACGCGCCGGACTCAAAATCCGGTGGGGCTTACACCCCGTGCGGGTTCGATTCCCGCCTCCGGCACCACCCTCCGATCCTCAGTTCTCGGTCTTGAACCCCGCGTGGACCCAGCGTCCCGCCAGGAAGAGCGCGCCCGGAAACGCGGCGCCGATCATCGAGAGCATCAGGAGCTGTCCCGCCGAAGGGCGCGGCATGAGGTACCAGTGGGGCGCGCCGCTCGCCTCGAACACGATCGAGCCGCCCAGGGCCGCCCCGGCTGCCGTCGTTGCCGACATGCGTCCGGGGGCGGCCGCCGAAGGCTCGATATAGCCATTCGAGGCCGCGACGACTCCTGGTGCCGCGGTGTGCGGCCTTCCGAAGTGCACCAGGTTGAGCGCGCTCCAGTAGATCCACGCGAGCGCCCAGAGGATCCAGAGGACGTAATACAGGCGAGTCAGTCCGAGCTTCCAGTTCATCGTTCCCCCTCCGCGGTGCGCAGGTGACCCGACCCCCTGGAGGTATCGGCACGCGGGCCGAAATCCTCACCCACCACGAGCCGGTTCGTGGGTCACGAGCGCTTCGAAGCTCGGTCTCGGTCGCTGCCAGTGCTATTTCAAGACAACAAGCCTCCCGCTCATGGCTACCGCTCCACCACCTCCACCCGCACCCGTGCGATCCCGTCCCGGACGAAGCCGAGCTTCCTGGCCGCGGCGTAGGAGACGTCGATGACGCGGTCCTTCTTCCAGGGTCCGCGGTCGTTGATCCGGAGCACGACCTTCCGCCCGTTCTCTAGGTTCGTGACGCGCACCATCGTGCCGGCCGGGAGCGTGGGGTGGGCGGCCGTCAGATCGTCTTCGTCGTAGCGCTCGCCATACGCGGTCCGCCTGCCGTCGAACCGGTGGGCGTAGTAGGAGGCGAGCCCGATCTCCGCGTCGTCTCCCGTGCGCGCGTCGGCGCGCGGCGGATCGGCGCTCGGGCGGAGCGCGCCTCCCGACGAGGCGCAGCCGAACACCATGAGCGACACGAGGATCGCGAGGCAGAGGCGGGCTGGGAGGCGGGCGAAACGCATACGAGGGAGGTATCGGCACGATCCCTCCCTCGCTCCAGTCTCGATTGGGCCCGCGGCGCGGGGCCATCGGTCGATCCGTCACGGAGCCGCCCGGCGCGCGGGCCCGCATCCACGGCGCGGATCGCGCGCCGTGCCGCCTACGTGATCGGGCGGAACATCCTCTCGAAGCGGACGTCGTGGTGGACCTTGTCCCACGAGAAGTACGTGAAGATCGCCTTACCCTTCACCATGCCTTCCTTGAGGGGCCCCCAGAACCGGCTGTCGAGACTGTTGTCCCGGTTGTCGCCCATCATGAAGAGGAAGCCCTTCGGCACCGTGTAGGGGCCGAAGTTGTCGCGCGGGCTCTGGTCGCGGGGGATGACACGCGGGTCCTCGTGGATCGCGTACGGCTCGATCCGACGGACGCCGTCCACGTAGAGCTGCTTGTCCCGGATCTCGACCGTCTGGCCGCCGACGGCCACGCATCGCTTGATGAAGTCCTGTCGCGGGTCCATCGGATAGCGGAAGACGATGATGTCGCCCGGCTTCGGATAGCGAAAGGCGGGGAAGCGGTAGTAGAAGAAGCGGTGTCCCTGGAAGCCGATGTCGATCTCCGAGCCGTAGAGCATCTTGTTGATGTAGAGGTAGTCGCCGATGAGGAGCGTCCGCTCCATCGATCCGGTCGGGATCTGGTAGGCCTGGGCCACGACGCCCCGGAACGTGATCACCACGGCCAGGACGATCCCGAGGGTCTTGAGCCATTCCTTGAGGGAGTCCCCCTTCGGGGGCGGGGCGGGACGGCGCTTCTTCTTGTCGGACACGGGGTTCCTCCTCCACGGGTGACGGCCGCGAGGCCGCCCAGGGCAATCGGTTCTTCTCTAGTATCGGTCGAACCCCCTGCCCGGTTCCATTGTGAATGCCTATTCACATTTTCCTTGATTCGCCTGAACCCCCCGCCGATAATGTGAATCATGATTCACATGGGAGCGAGGCGAGCGTGAGGGCCGAGAAGAAGGACACCGGGCAGCGCCGGAAGGAAATCGCCCAGGCGGCGCTCGAGGTCATGAGCCGGCACGGACTCCGCGGACTGAGCATCGCCGCCGTGGCGCGCCGGGTCGGGCTCTCGCCCTCCGCGATCTATCGCCACTATACGGGGAAGGACCAGATGCTCGACGCGGCGCTCGACCACCTGCGCGAGGTCTTCCTCGGGAACGTCGCCGCCGGCCGGGCCGAGACCGAGGACCCGATGGAGCGCCTGCGCGCCGTGGTGCGCCGTCACCTCGCCTTCTTCCTCGAGAACATCGCGCTCCCGCGCATCATCTTCTCCGACGAGTCGATCGCCGCCCGGCCCCACCGCCGCGCCCGCGTCTACGGGATCGTCCGCGACTACCTCGGCGCGATCGCCGAGATCATCCGCGACGGACAGGACCGCGGGCTCCTCGGACGCCGCGTGGATCCCGAGACCGGCGCGCTCCTCTTCATGGGCACCGTGCAGCCGGCCGGATTCCTTCGCCTGCTGAGCGGAGGCGAATTCGACATCGCCGCGCACCTCGAGCGCGCCTGGCCACTCTACGAACAGCTGCTCCTCGATACGGGACCCGAGCCGGGCCGGCGGACGAAGGGCGCCGCCGTCCGTGCCTCGCGCGTCTCGACCACCCGGAGGACCTGAGATGAACCCTTGGATCGCGCGCGGCGCGCTCGCCGCGCTCCTCTGCCTGACGCCCCTGGCGTCGTTGCGTTCCTTCGCCGCGGCCGAGAGCGCGCCCGCCGACTCCGTGCCGGCCCCGGCCGCGGGCGGGCCGGCGGTCGAAGCTCCGGCGGCGCCCCCGGGCTCGGCCCTCACGCTGGTCGCGGCCGTCCAGCGCGCGCTCCAGAGCTTCCCGTCGGTGAGCGCGGCCCGCGCGGGGCGGGATGCCGCGCGCGCCGCGTCGGGGGAGGCGAAGTCGGCCTTCTTCCCGAGCCTCGCCATCCAGAGCGACGCGACGCGCTTCGAGAAGCCGATGCTCGTCACCCCGATCCATACGTTCGATCTGGTGTCGCTCCCGGCGTTCAATCGCACGATCGTCCAGTCGTCGCTCGCGGCCGACCTCACGCTCTTCGACGGCGGGGCGCGGCTGAACCGCTACCGGAGCGCGCGAGAGACGGCACGCGCGGGCGACGCGTCGCTCGACGCGACGCAGCAGGCGCTGGTGACGCAGACCGTGGCCGCCTACCTCGCGGTCGTGGGGGACCGCGATCTCCTCGAGGCGCACGACCGGCGGATCACGGCGCTCGGCGGAGAGCGCGACCGGGTCCAGAAGCTCCTCGACACCGGGAAGGCGGCGCGCGTCGATCTCCTGCGCGTCGAGGCGGAGCTGGCGAGCGCGGAGGCGGACCGCGTGCGGACCGCGGCCTCCCTCGACGACGCCGAGCGCCAGCTCGGCCGGCTGACCGACCTCGACCCGGAGCGGACGCGTGCGTCCTTCCTCGCGCCGGTCACGCTCTCCGACACGACGCTCACGTCGCGCGACGCGTGGGTCGCGACGGCGCTCGAGAAGAGCCCGGCGATCCTGGCCGCGAAGCGGCGGCGCCTCGCGGCCGAGGCGTCGCGGCGGGCCGCGCAGGGCGCGCGGTTCCCCGAGGTGAGCGCCATGGGCGCGTACACCGACTGGCGGGACCTCGACGGCGACGACGCGCTCGAGTGGACCGCGGGGCTCAAGCTCTCGTTCCCGATCTTCACCGGCGGCGCCATCGGGCAGCGCGTGGCGAAGGCGCGGGCCGAGGCGGACGGCGCCTCCGCGAACGAGCGCCTGGCCGAGATCGAGACCCGCCACGCGATCGACCAGGCCTACTCCGCCGTGACGGCGGCGCGCGCGCGGGTGACGAGCCTCGAGCGCGCCGTGGCCCGGTACACCGAGGTGGCGCGGATCGAGGAGCTGCAGCTCCAGGCCGGCGCCGGCACGCAGACCGACTACCTGAAGGGCGAAGCCGACCTCCTCGCCGCGCGCGCCAACTGGATCGACGCGCGGAACGGCGAGATCGTGGCGCGCGCCGAGCTGGCCCGCGTGGCCGGCGTCCTCGACCCCGACTGGCTCTCGAGCCGAGTGGAGACGACCCGATGAAACCGAACCCCCGGCGCATCGTGCCGATCGGAGTGCTCGTGATCGTGCTGGCCGTGGCACTCGCGATCTGGGTCAAGGGACGCGGAGCGAACGGACCGATCGACGCCTCCGGCACCGTGGAGGCGACCGAGGTGGACCTCGGGTTCCCGGTCCCCGGGCGGCTCGACTCGCTCGGCGTGGACGAAGGGGACACCGTGAGCGCCGGGCAGGTGCTGGCGCGCCTCGACCTGGGCGAGATGGAGGCGCAGCGCGAGCAGGCGAAGGCACGCGTCGCCGCCGCGAAGTCGCTCCTCCTCGAGCTCACGCGCGGGACGCGCCCCGAAGAGGTGGAGCAGGCCAAGGCGGCGGCCAAGGCGGCCGACGACCGGCTCACCGACGCGCAGCGGGACGGCGACCGGGCGCGCACGCTCTTCGCGGCCGGCGCGATCAGCCAGGAGGCGCTCGACAAGGCGACGACCACGCTCGACGTCGCCCAGAGCCAGGCGACGCAGGCGCGCGAGGCGTATCGCCAGGCGGTCTCCGGTCCGCGCCGCGAGCAGATCGCGGCGCAGCGCGCGGCGGTCGCGCAGGCCGAGGCGGCGGTCCAGCAGATCGACGTCACGCTCGCGCACATGCACGCGCGGGCCCCCTTCGCGGGGGTCGTCACGGCGAAGCACCGGGAGAAGGGAGAGATCGTCCCCGCCGGATCGCCGGTCGTCACGGTCCGGAACCGGAACGACCGATGGGTACGGATCTACGTCCCCGAGCGGCAGATCGGTCGCGTGGCGCTCGGCGCGCCCGCGGAGATCCGGACCGACTCCGACCCCAAGCACGCCTACCGCGGCACGGTGGTCTTCATCGCCACGCAGGCCGAGTTCACGCCGCGAAGCGTCCAGACCAAGGAGGAGCGGGTCCGCCTCGTCTACGCGGTGAAGGTGCGGATCGAGGGCGACCCGGAATTCCGCCTCAAGCCGGGCATGCCGGCCGACGTGCGGATCGCTGCCGGAGGGAGCGCGACCGCGACCGGCGCGCCCGCCGCGACCGCGACATCCGGTGGAGCCGCCGCCGGCCGATGATCGGCGAGAGCGACTTCGTCCGGGTCGAGGGCCTCACCCGGACGTTCGGCACGAACCGCGCCGTGGACGGGCTCACGTTCTCCGTGCGGCGCGGCGAGCTGTTCGGGCTCGTCGGCCCGGACGGCGCGGGGAAGACCACGACCCTCAGGATGCTCGCGGGGGTCCTCCGTCCCACGGCGGGGGACGCGACGCTGCGCGGAATCAGCGTCGCGCGCGATCCCGAGGGCGTGAAGCACCACCTCGCCTACATGTCCCAGCGGTTCGGCCTCTACACCGACCTCACCGTCCGGGAGAACCTCGACTTCTACGCCGATCTCTACCAGGTGCCGCGCGGCGAGCGGCCGGCGCGCTACGAGCGGCTCTTCGCGTTCTCGAGCCTCGGTCCGTTCCAGGACCGCCTCGCGGGGCAGCTCTCGGGCGGCATGAAGCAGAAGCTGGGTCTCTCCTGCGCCCTCGTCCATCAGCCGGAGATCCTCCTCCTCGACGAGCCGACGTTCGGCGTCGATCCGATCTCCCGGCGGGAGCTCTGGCTGATCGTGCACGAGATGGTGGCGCAGGGGGTGACCGTCGTCGTCAGCACGTCGTACATGGACGAGGCCGAGCGGTTCGACCGCCTGGCGCTCCTCCACCAGGGGCGCGTCGTGGCGCTCGACACGCCCGACGGCCTCCGCCGCCTCTGGGACGGAGCCATGGTGTCGATCTCCGTCCACGGCGCGCGCCGGGCGCGGGATCTCCTCCGGGGGCATCCGGAGGCCGGGCGCGTCGCGATCTTCGGCGACCTGCTCCACGTCGGCGTGAAGGACGCGGAGCGGGACGGCGCCGCGCTCGCCGCGGCGCTCCGCGAAGCGGGGTTCGACGTCCGCTCGGTGAAGCCGATCGAGCCGTCGCTCGAGGACGTCTTCATGGCGATCGCCGAGTCGGAGGAGGCGGCATGAGCGCCCCGGCTCCCGGCGCCCTCGCGGTCTCCGCGCGCGACCTGACGAAGGTCTTCGGCAAGTTCACGGCCGTCGACCGGGTCACGTTCGACGTGGCGCGAGGCGAGGTCTTCGGCTTCCTCGGCCCGAACGGGGCGGGGAAGACGACGACGATCAAGATGCTGACCGGCCTCCTCCGTCCCACGTCGGGGACCTGCACGGTGGGCGGCCTCGATCTCCTGACCCAGACGGAGGAGGTCAAGCAGTCGATCGGATACATGTCGCAGCTCTTCTCGCTCTACGCCGACCTCACGGTCGAGGAGAACATCGAGTTCTTCGCCGGGCTCTATGGGGTCGAGGGGGA
>JBLMXB010000032.1:0-16497 GCA_050257555.1 Hyphomicrobiales bacterium
GGGCGCGGCCGGCGCCCGTGGCGAGCCCGGCCGCGGCGAAGGAGACGAGGCGCATTCGGCCTAGAGGTTGCCCCGGAGCGCCTGCTCGCGTTCGATCGATTCGAAGAGCGCCTTGAAGTTCCCGATGCCGAAGCCGCGGCTCCCCTTCCGCTGGATGATCTCGTAGAAGACGGTCGGACGGTCCTCGACCGGCTTCGTGAAGAGCTGGAGGAGGTAGCCCTCCTCGTCGCGGTCGACGAGGATCCCGAGGCTCGACACGCGCTTCATGTCCTCCTCGATCTTCCCGACGCGCTCCGGAAGCAGCTCGTAGTACGCGGGCGGCACGGTCAGGAACGCGACGCCGCTGTCCCTGAGCCGCGAGACCGTGTCGAGGATGTCGCCGGTCGCGAGCGCCAGATGCTGCGCGCCCGGTCCTCGGTAGTACTCGAGGTACTCCTCGATCTGCGACTTCCGCTTCCCCGCGGCCGGCTCGTTGATCGGGAACTTGATCCGTCCCGAGCCGTCGGCCATGACCTTCGACATGAGCGCCGAGTACTCGGTCGAGATCGCCTTGTCGTCGAAATGCTGCCACTGGCTGAAGCCCATCACGTCGCGGTAGTACGCGACGTAGCGGTCCATGTCGCCGAGCCCGACGTTGCCGACGATGTGGTCGATGTAGAGGAGCGGGCCGGGCTTCGGCGTCTGGCCCGTCGGCTTGAACCCCGGGAGGAACGTGCCGCGGTACTTCGAGCGGTCGACGAGCGAGTGGACCGTGTCGCCGTACGTCCCGATCGACGCCCAGCGCACGGTGCCGTCCTCGTCCTCGAGCGTGGCCGGCTCGTGGATGACCCGGGCGCCCCGCTTCGTGGTCCCCTCGAACGCGCGGTCCACGTCGACCACGTCGAGCGCGATGTCCTTCACGCCGTCGCCGTGCCGGTGGACGTGCTCGGCGATCTCGCCCTCGGGTCCGAGCGGCGCGGTCAGCACGAACCGGATCTTCCCCTGCTGGAGCAGGTAGGAGGCCCGGTCGCGCTTCCCGGTCTCGAGGCCGGCGTACGCGGTCACCGTCATCCCGAAGGCGTTCGCGTAGTAGTACGCGGCCTGCTTCGCGTTCCCCACCCAGAACTCGACGTGGTGGGTGCCGTTGATCTGGAGCCAGTCGTCTTTCGGAGCGCCGTTCGTTCGGGACATCGGGTCGTCGCCCTCCTGTCGGCCCGGTCGCCGCGTCGCGGCCCGGGATCGCCGATCGTCGTATCGTTCGATTCCGCCCGCGGCGGAGAAGCCTCGTCCGCTCATTCTGGACCGCGGGGACGTGGCGGCGCAACGAGGAATCGGGCGAGAACTGGGTCGCCCGACACTTGAATATCGTCGCGTATTCGATTGTGGTCACAACCGTTATGCTTGTCCGACACGACCAGTCACAGGCCGCGCCTCAACCGAGCCCGAGATCCTCCAGCTCGTCCTCGTCGAAGCCCAGGTAGTGGCCGTATTCGTGGAGGAGCGTGATCCGGATCTCCTCGGACACCTCTTCGCGATCGGTGCCCGCGCGCTCCAGGTTCCGCCGGAAGAGGAGCACGACGTCGGGGTACCCGCCGGGTCCCTGGAGCTTCTCCCCCACCGGGGTCCCGACGAAGAGCCCCAGGATCTCGGGCGAGACGTGCGGCGCGTGCTCCGCCATCTCGGCGGTCGGCTTCGCCTCGATGAGCACGGGCACGGCGGCCACCGCGTCCCGGATCACCTGCGGCAGCGAAGCGACCGCGTCGTCGAGGATCGAGCGGAACTCGGCCTCGGTCGTCCGGATCGGGAGGGCGTACTCCACCGGGTCGAGCCGGTGGGCTTCCGCGAGGAGCGCGTCGGCGCCCTTCCAATCGCCCGCCGCCTCGCGGATCCGGGACTCGAGCTCGGCGCGGTCGGGGTCGTCCTCCTCGTCCTCCGGCGGCCGGAGCGACTGGACGGCGGCGAGGGCCTCCTTCGTGCGCCAGAGGAGGTGGAGCGTCTCCGCGCGGTCGAGCGCGGCGCCCCAGTGGTCCGGATCGGCGACGAGGGCCTGCTCGAAGCACTCGAGCGCCTCCTCGTACGCGCCCTCCTCGAGCGCGTCCTCGCCGTCGTGGACGAGGTCGGCGGCCTTGTCGGAATCCGGCGTCATCGGGGCGCGGGACGGGGCGCGGTCCCGGGGCGGGACCGTGCCGGATCAGGACCCGGACTTCGGTGCGTTGTCGGTCATCATCGACGCCCGGTCGAGCAGGTTGTCGATATCGAAGAGGACGCCGTCGAGCTTCGTCTGAGCGGCCTGGAATCCGGCCATGTCGCCCGAATCGGTGAACGGCCGGGCGTCGCGGACCAGGTTCCGCGCGGTCGCGACCTGGATCTTCACCGACTGTCCGTCCATGAAGCTCATCTCCCCCGCCTGCTTGTCGATCGCGTCGAGGAGCGGGCCGGCGTCGGTGAGCACCGCGCCGGGATCCTCCGTCCCGCCGCCCTTCGCCGCGCTGGTGAGGCGGGTGCGGAAGTCGGAGATCCGCTGGCGGAGCGCCGCCAGCTCGGGGCCCTGGTCGGACTTGCCGCTGAGCGCGGTCTGCACGCGCTGGCAGCCGACCGGAGCGAGGAGGAGCGCGGCCGTGAAACCGGCCGCCGCGAGCGCGAGCGCGCGGCGGCGCCCGGCCGCACGGGCCGGGCGGGCGGCGACTAGCGCCACAGGTAGACCACGGAGAAGACGCAGACCCAGATCGCGTCGACGAAGTGCCAGTACCACGAGGCCGCCGAGAGCGGGAAGTGCTGCGCCTCGGTGAGGCGTCCCTGCATGGCCGCGCCGTAGACCACGTTCAGGAAGATGATCCCCATCAGGACGTGGAGCCCGTGGAAGCCGGTGAGCATGAAGAACGTGGTGCCGAAGATGCCGCTCTTCAGCGTGAACGCGCCGCCGTTCAGCACGCCGTACTCGTACGCCTGCCCGCAGAGGAAGACCGCGCCGAGGAAGATCGTCATGAGGAGCGCCGCGACGACCCCGTCCCGCCGCCCCTTCGAGAGCGCCGTGTGCGCCAGGTGGCACGTGACGCTCGAGCCGAGGAGGATCGCGGTGTTCACGGCCGGGAGGAGCAGCTCGAAGTGCGGCATGCCCGCGGGGGGCCACACCTTCGCGTGGTACCGCGCGTAGAAGAGCGCCGCGAAGAACGCCCCGAAGATCGCCGCCTCGGAGGCGATGAAGAGGATCATCGCCGTCTTGAGGCGGGAGTTCGCCTCGAGCAGGTCCTGTCCCACGAAGCGGTCGTGCAGGAGCTCGCCCCACCAGCGCCCGGCGGCGACGATCGTCACGAGGAAGCCGACCAGGCAGAAGATCAGCCCCTGCTTCGTGCCGTGCGCGTACAGCACGAGCCCGACCGGGATCAGGCCCGCGCCGAACGCCGTGATGATCGGCCACTTGCTCGGCACCGGGTCGTGGGAGTGGTGCTCCATCGCGATCGACATGCGGTTCCTCCGGGCGGACGGATGCGCAGCGGATACGGCCTGCGATTATGCCGGGCCGCTCCGAGCGCTGCAAGACCGTTCTCGGAGCGTGCCGATCAGCCCGTCGTGCGGGAGTGCGCCGCGACGCCCGGCGTCTCGTCCGCGCGCGCCCGGGCGGCGTGCGGCGCCGCCTCGTCGGTCGGCGCGGCCGTGCCCGGCTCCGCCTCGACCTTCGTGAGGCCGGCGAGGAACGTGTAGACGACCGGGACGAGGACGAGCGTCAGGAACGTCGAGAAGAGCATGCCGCCGACGACCGCGATCCCGAGCGGCCGCCGCGACTCGGCGCCCGCGCCGAGCCCGATCGCGATCGGCAGGATGCCGAACACGGTCGCGAGCGACGTCATGAGGATCGGGCGGAGCCGGATCTTCGCCGCCTCGGCGACGCCCTCCCGGATCGACATCCCGCGCGCCCGGAGCTGGTTCGCGAACTCGACGATCAGGATCGAGTTCTTCGTCACGAGCCCGATCAGCATGATGAGCCCGATCTGGGAGAAGATGTTCAGGCTCTGGCGGAAGACGAAGAGCGAGATCAGCGCGCCCGCCACCGCCAGCGGCACCGCGAGCAGGATCGTGAGCGGGTGGATGAAGCTCTCGAACTGCGCCGAGAGCACCAGGTAGATGAAGACCACGGCGAGCCCGAACAGGAAGAAGAGGCTGTTGCTCGACTCGCGGAACTCGAGTGACTGCCCCGCCAGCTCGGTCTTCACGCCCGCCGGCAGCTTCTCCTTCGCGATCTTGTCGAGGGCGTCGAGCGCCATGCCGAGCGGAAGGCCGGGGGGCAGGTTCGCGGTGATCGTCGCGGAGCGGACGCGGTTGTAGTGGTTCAGCTCCTTCGGCCCCACCGTCTCGCGCACGTGGATGACGTTCGCGAGCTGGACGAGCCCGCCCTTCCCCCGGAGATAGATGTCGGGGATCACGCCCGGCGTGGCGCGCTCCGCCGGCTTGACCTGCGCGATCACGTCGTACTGCTTCGTCCCCCGCTTGAACTCGCTGACGGTCCGGCCGCCGAGGTACGTCTCGAGCGTCGAGCCGATCTCGGTCACGGAGACCCCGAGCTGCGCGGCCCGGTCCCGATCGATCGTGATGTCGAGCTGAGGCTTGTTCAGCTTGAGGTCGGTGTCGAGGTTGAGCAGGTAGCCGAGCTTCGACGCCTCCGCCATCATCGCGCCGACCGCCTGCTGCAGCTGCTCGTAGCTCTCCCCCTCGAGCACGTACTCGACCGGGGAGCTGGAGAAGGACCCGAGGCTCGGCGGGTTGATGACGAACGCGAGCACGCCGGGGATCGAGATCAGGCGCGGGAAGAGCTCCTGGACGATCTGCTGCTGCGACTTGTGCCGCTCGGAACGCGGCTTCAGCCCGAGGAACAGGAACCCGTTCGTCACCTGTCCCGGACCGCCGAACCCGAGCCCCGTGGCCGTGAACAGCCCCTGGCGCTCGGGGAGCGGGAGGAGGATCGACTCGACCTGGCGCATGTACCGGTCGGTGTACTCGAGCGTCGAGCCCTCCGGCGCGATCACGATGCCGAAGGCCACGCCGCGGTCCTCGGTCGGCACCAGCTCGCGCGGCAGGAGGAAGAAGAGCGCTCCGATCGCGACGAGGAGGACGGCGGCCACGGCGAGCGCGACGGCGCGGTGATCGAGGAACCAGCCGAGCGAGCGGGCGAACTGGTCGTTCATCCGGTCGAAGAACCGGTCGAGACCCTTCGACACGGCGCCCTGCTTCTCGTCGTGGAGCGGCCGGAGCATGCGCGAGCAGAGCATCGGGGTCAGGGTGAGCGCGACGAACCCGGAGAAGAGCACCGCCACCGCCACCGAGATGCCGAATTCGCTGAAGAGCCGTCCGACGGTGCCCTGGAGGAACGAGACCGGCACGAAGACGGCCACCAGGGTGATCGTCGTCGCGAGCACGGCGAACCCGATCTCCTTCGACCCGTCGAGGGCGGCCTTGAACCGACCCTTCCCCATCTCCATGTGCCGGTAGACGTTCTCGAGCACGACGATGGCGTCGTCCACGACGAGTCCGATCGCGAGCACGAGCGCGAGGAGCGTCAGGATGTTGATCGTGTAGCCGAAGGCGTAGACCACCGCGAACGTCCCGATGATCGAGATCGGGATCGCCACCGCCGGGATGATCGTCGCGCGGCCGCTCTTCAGGAACACGAGGATCACGAGGACCACCAGGCCCATCGCGATGAAGATCGTGTGCGAGACCTCGTCGATCGATTCGCCGATGAACGTCGAGGAGTCGTACGCGACGTCGAGCTTCATGCCGGCCGGCAGGGCCCGGGCGAGGTCCGGGAGCGCGTCCCGCACCGCGTTCGCCACGTCGATCGTGCTCGCCTTCGACTGCTTCACGATGCCGAGGCCCACGGCGGGCCGCCCGTTCCAGCGCACCGCGGTCCGCTCGTCCTCGGCGCCGACCCGGACGTCCGCGACGTCGTCGAGGTGCACGGCGTCGTCGCCCGACTGCTTCACGATGATCGCGCCGAACTCGGCGGCGGTCGTGAGGTCGCCGCGGGTCCGCACGGAGAATTCCCGTTCCTCGCCCTCGACCCGTCCGCCGGGGATCTCGGCGTTCGCCGCGACGATCGCGCTCTCGACGTCCTGGGTGGTCAGCCCGTGGGCCGCCATCCGGGCGGGGTCGAGCCAGACGCGCATGGCGTACCGGCGCTCGCCGCCGATGAAGACGTTGCCGACGCCCGGGAGCCGCTGGAGACGCTCCTTGAGGACGCGGTCCGCGACGTCGGACAGCTCGAGATTCGAGAACTGGTCGCTCGAGAGCGCGAGCCAGACGATCGGCTGCGCGTTCGTGTCCACCTTGGAGACGATCGGGTCGTCGGCTTCGCGCGGCAGCGAGCCCCGGATGCGCGACACGCGGTCACGCACGTCGTTCGTGGCCGCCTCGATGTTCCGCGACAGCTCGAACTCGATCGTGATGACGGATCCCTGCTCGCGGCTCGAGGACGTGAGCGTCTTGATCCCCTCGATCGTCGCGAGCTGTTCCTCGAGCACGTCGGTGATCTCCGTTTCGACGACGTTCGGGCTCGCGCCCCGATAGAACGTGGAGATCGAGACGATCGGCGGATCGATGTCCGGGTACTCCCGGACCGGGAGCCGGGTGAACGAGAGCACGCCGAACAGGATGATGGCGAGGCTCATCACCGTCGCGAAGACCGGACGCTGGACGGAGACTTCGCTCAGCTTCATTTCGCGTCCTTGCCCTTCCCGGCCGCGGGCTTCGCCGCCGCGGGCTTCGCGGCGCCGCCGGCACCGGCGCCCGCCGCGCCGGAGTCGGGCGCGGCGCCGCCCGCCGACGGCACCGGGAAGACCTTCGCGCCGTCGAACAGCTTCTGGTGCCCGGCCGCGACGATCCGCTGGCCGGCGTCGACGCCCTTCAGCACCTCGACCGCGTCGGCGAGGCGGGTGCCGAGCGTGAGCGGCCGCTTCGAGACGGTCGAATCCGGATTCACGATGTACACGAAGTTCTGGCCGCCCTCGGAGAAGACCGCTTCGTTCGGCACGGTCACCGCCTCCGGCCGCTGGCTCAGCACGACCGAGATGTTCGCCGACATCCCCGGCCGGAACTTGCCGCCCGGGTTCCGCACGCGGGCGATCACGGTGCTGCTCCGGGTCGCCGGATCGAGCACCGGGTCGATCACGTCGATCCGGCCCGTCAGCGCGTATCCGGGGTACGCGGTCGTCGAGACCGTGACCGGGGCGCCACGATGGAGCTGTCCGAGGTACCGCTCCGGCACCGCGAACGTCACCTTCACCTCGTCGATCGACGCGAGGTCGGTGATGACGTCGCCGGCGCGGAGGTACGCGCCGGGGCTCACCCGCTTCGCGCCGGCCACGCCGGCGAAGGGCGCCGTGATCCGCGCCTTCGCGAGCCGGGTCTCCGCCAGCGAGACGTTCGCCTCGGCCACCTGGAGCGCCGACTTCGCGTCGTCGAGATCCTGCGGCGCGCCCGCGCCCTGATCGACGACCGACTTCACGCGCGCGTACGAGCCGCGCGCCTGGTCCCGGATCGCCTCCGTGCGGTCGAGATCGGCCTTGAGCAGGCGGTCGTCGAGCTGCGCGAGGACGCCCCCCTTCGCGATCGGGCGGCCCTCCGCGAACGGGAGGCTCTCCACGGTGGCGTCGATCTCGGAGACGACCTGGATCGCCTCCCCGGCCTCGATGCTCCCGACCGCGTCGAAGCGGTCGGCGACGCGCTGGCGGTCGGCCGTGGCGATCTCGACGGGCATCGGCGGCGGCGTGAAGCCGCCGCGCGGCCCTCCCTGGCAGCCGGCGACGGAGATCAGGACGAGCGCGACGAGCGCCATGGCGCCGCGACGCGGGTCGATTCGGTTCGATCGGCTCATGCGGATCACTTCCCTCCGGTTCCTGCCGGGGACGGGTAGTCGCCGGACGTGAGCACGCGCAGGTCCGCGGCCGCCTTCGCGGTCCGGACCAGCGCCTGCGAGTAGCGCTGCTGGGCGGAGGCCAGATCGGCCCCCAGGCGCACCAGCTCGAACGCGGTGGTGCGGCCGTTGCTGTATTCGAGGATGCCGATCCGCACCTGCTCCTGCGACGCCCGCACGCCGGTGCGGGCGGCGTCGAGCCGCCGGGTCGCGTAGACCAGCTCGCGGTGCGCGGCGCGGACCCGCTCGGTCAGGGCGCGGCGCGCGCCGATGAGCTGCTGCTCGGCGCGGTCGGCCTCGGCGTGGAGCCGGTCGCGCTCGCCCGCACCCGAACGGAAGCCGATCGGGATCGAGACCTCGACGCCGGCGCTCCAGCTCGGGAACTTGCGGTCGCGCGCCTGCGCGTACGCGTCGCCGAACCCGCCGCTCACGTTGGTCCGGAGCGTGTCGCCGTTGAAGATCACGTCGCGCGGCGCGCCCGCGAGGCCGTTTCCGCCGAGCGTGCCGAAGACATCGAGCTTCGGGTACGCGTTCCAGCGGGCGCCGGTCCAGCGCGACCGCGCCGCCTCGACGGCCCGCTCCCGCGCCTTCAGGTCGTCGTTCCGCGCCACGGCGTGCGCGACCAGCGAGTCCTCGGGGACGATCGGGAAATCGGACGGCGGCTCGTCCACCGGCCGGTACCGCGGGAGCCCATCGGGCGGGCGCTTCCCGATCAGGGACGCGAGCGCGTCGGACGTCTGATCGAGCGCTTCCTCGCGGTCGATGACCGTCTGCACCTGCTCGGCGTAGAAGACGCGCGCGTTCGCGACCTGGTTCGGTCCGACGAGCCCGGCGCGGTTCCGGAGCTCCGCCTGGCGGAGGAGGGCCTCGGCCTGGTCTCGGATGAGGCGCGCCACCGCGAGGTCGCGCTCGGCGGCGTACAGATCCCAGTACGACTTCTCGACGTTCGCGCGGGCCGCGAGCACGGCGTCGTCGTACCGCGCCTTCGCCGCGTCGAGCTCGCGGCTCGTGGCCGCGCGCTCCGACCAGGTCCCGGGGCCGAAGCCCTGGAGGAGCGGCTGGCGGAGCGACAGGGTCGTCGCGGCCGTGTACTGCGGCGCGAGCGCGTCGAACGCGGAGTTGCTCTCGTAGCGGATGGCGTCGAGGGAGGCCGAGACCTCGGTGCCGAACGGGAGCGTGATCCGCGCGCCGCCGCTCGCCTGGGTCTGCCGGACGCGGAGCACGCTCGCCCCCGCGAAGAAGGAGGCCGTCGGCGAGTCGTCCTCGGACCAGACGGCCGTCGCGAAGAGCTCGGGGTCGAACGCGCCCCGCTCGCGTCGCGCGGCGCCCCGGGCGGCGCGGTAGGACGCCTCGGCCGCGCCCACATCGGTCGAGCCCTCGAGCACGGCCTGGACCGCCTCGCCGAGCGTGAGCGGCGCGCCCTGGATGGCCGCGAGCGTCTGCGCGAGCGCGCTGTCGGGATTGGCCGCGATGGCGACGGCGGCCGCCCGGCCGGGCGCCGCCCCGGTATCGGCGGGCGCGGCGAGGGAGTCGGCCGACGCGCCGGCGGCGCGGGCGCCCTGGAGCGGAGCGGTCAGAAGCGAAGCGAGGACGAGCGCCAGGAGCGGCACGCGGGCCGCGCGAAGCGGCCCCCGGCGGCGCGGAGCGCGGGATTCCGTCGGACGATGAAGTGACACCTTCCCCCCACACGATCCCGCCCGGCGGACGGGACGATGAACCGAAGAGTCTACGCTTCCTCGGGTACGACCTCCAGCGTTCGCCGTTCGGCGCGCCGGAGCAACTCCAGCGCCTGCGGCACGCCCGCGAGCCGGTCGGTGAGCCGCGCCTGGAGATCGTCGATGCCCGCGATCGGCCGGTCTCCGAGCGCGAGGATGATGTCCCCTTCCTCGACGCCCGCGCGAGCCGCGGGGCCCTGGGAACGGACGGAGAGCACGAGCACGCCGCTCTCCACAGGGAGCCGATGATACCGGGTCAGGCGCCGCGAGAGGGAGACATTTTGGCCCGCGATCCCGATGCGGCTCCGGCGCACGCGGCCGTGCCGGATCAGCTGGCTCGCCACCCACGTGGCCGTGCTCCCCGCGATCGCGAAGCAGATCCCCTGCGCCGGGAGGATGACCGCCGAGTTCACGCCGACGACGTCGCCCCGCGCGGTCACGAGCGGCCCTCCCGAGTTTCCCGGGTTGAGCGCGGCGTCGGTCTGGATCACGTTGTCGATCAGGCGGCCCGACGCGGCGCGCATGGAACGCCCGAGCGCGCTGACCACGCCGGCCGTCACGGTCGTCTGGAACCCGTACGGGCTCCCGATCGCCACGACCAGCTGCCCGACGCGGAGGCGCCGCGAATCGCCGAAGGCAGCGGGGACGAGGCGGGGCGCGGCCACGCGGATCACCGCGAGATCGCTCTCCGGATCGTCGCCGATCGGCTCGCCGCGGACGCGATCGCCCTCCGGGAGCACGACCTCGATCGCGCTCGCCCCCGACACGACGTGGCTGTTCGTGAGGACGAAGCCGTCGGGCGTGAAGACGAACCCCGATCCCGAGCCGCGCGACGGGCCGCGCCCGCGTGTGCCGCGACGGCCCGTCGCCGGCGCGGGCCGCGCGATCTCGATGGCCACGACCGACGGCGCCACACGATCGACCGCGCCGGTCACGGCGCGCGAGTAGGCGTCGAGCGCGTCGGCCGGTCCGCCGTCGCCGGGCGCCGGATTCCGGGCGTTCGGTGCCGCGGAATCGTCGTCCGGCCCGATCGGCTCGGATCCGAGGAGAGGGGCGGGGTCCATACGGGCTTTAGACGCACGGGATCGCCGGGCGGTTTCGCGCGCTCCGGATCGACCGGCGGTTTCGCGCGCGCGCCGGCCCGCCGCGCGGTATCATGGATGGCGCGCATGATCTCCAGGTCCCGTCACATCCCCGTCACGCGGCGCGCGTGATCCCCGCCGCCAGCGAATTCTTCATCGACGTCCCGCACCACGGACGCCTTCGCGGCCTCGCGTGGGAGCCGGAGCGGCCCCGCGGGCGTGTCGGGCTCCTCCACGGGCTCGGCGACCACGCCGCGCGGTACGAGCACGTCGCCCGGGAGCTGGCGCGGCGCGGCTTCGCCGCGGAGGCGCTCGACCTGCCCGGGCACGGCCGCTCGTACGGCCAGCGAGGGCACGTCGGGTCGTGGGAGGAGTACCGGAACGCCGTCGACCTCTGGCTCGCGCGCTGGGACCACCTCCCGGCCGGCGACGCTCGCGCGCTCCTCGGCCACAGCATGGGCGCGCTCGTCGTGCTCGACGCCGCGCTCCGCGCGCCCGATCCGCTGGCCGCGCTCGTGCTGAGCGCGCCGCCGTTCGAGCTGGTGCTCCGCCCGTCGATGCTCAAGGTGCGCGCCGCGCAGGTCGCGGCGCGGTTCTGGCCCGGGTTCTCGCAGGGGAGCACGATCCTCCCCTCGATGTTGAGCCGCGACCAGGAGGTCGTGCGCGCCCACGCGCAGGACCCGCTGGTCCACTACCGCATCAGCGCCCGGCTCTTCTTCGAGTTCCAGTCGGCGCGCGGCGCGCTCACCCGCCGGGCGGCGGACCTGCCGGTCGACACTCTGATCCTCCACGGAGGCGCCGATCCGATCGCGAACGTCGAGGGCTCGGAGCGGTGGGCGCGACGCGCCCCGGACGGCCGCGTCACGTGCCGGCTCTACCCCGGCCTCCTCCACGAGGTGCTGAACGAGGTGGAGCGGGCCCGCGTGCTCGTCGATCTCGGAGATTGGCTCGACCAGGAGATGCCGGCCCTCCGCGTCTGACGCGGGGGCGGTTCGCGATTCGCCGCGGCCGCCAGCGGGCGCCGGCTCAGCCGAGGAGGAGCGAGACCGCTTCGCTCCACGCGCGGGCCCGGCGCTCCCGCTCCGCGCGGCCGATCCGCGGCCGTACGACGCGCGCCCGGGAGGAGACCGGCGCCGCTCCGCGATCGGGCCAGAGTCCCGCCCCGATCCCCGCGAGGAGCGCCGCGCCGAGCGCCGTGCTCTCCGCCATCGCCGGGCGGACCAGCGGCACGCCCAGGAGGTCGGCCTGGAGCTGCATCAGGAGGCCGTTCGCGGTCGCGCCCCCGTCCACGAGGAGCCGCCGCACCCGGCGTCCCGCGTCCCGCTCCATCGCGACGACGACGTCGCGCGTCTGGAACGCGATCGACTCGAGCGCCGCGCGGGCGAGGTGCGCGCGCGTCGTCCCGCGCGTGATGCCGCACCAGAGCCCCCGCGCCTCGGGCCGCCAGTGCGGCGCGCCGAGCCCGGCGAACGCCGGGACGAGGTGCGTCCCGCCCGCGTCGGGGACGCTCCGCGCGAGCGTCTCGCTCTCGGCAGCGCTCCCGATCACGCCGAGGCCGTCGCGGAGCCACTGGATCGCGGCGCCGGCGATGAAGATGCTCCCCTCGAGCGCGTACGCGGGCTCCCCCTTCGGACCGCACGCGATCGTGGTCAGGAGCCCCGCGCGCGACGCGATCGGCCGCCCCCCGGTGTGGAGCATCAGGAAGCAGCCCGTGCCGTACGTGTTCTTGATCCCGCCCGCCGCGGTGCACCCCTGCCCGAAGAGCGCGGCCTGCTGGTCGCCGGCGATCCCCTGGATCGGAATGCCGTCCGGGAGCCCGGGAACTCCGCGCGTCACGCCGAACGTCCCCGCCGAGGGGAGCACCTCGGGAAGGAGCGCCGCCGGCACGCCGAAGAGCGCGCCGAGCTCGTCGTCCCAGCGGCCGCGGCGGATGTCGTAGAGGAGCGTCCGGCTCGCGTTCGTCGGGTCGGTCGCGTGCATGGCGCCCCCGGTCAGGTTCCAGAGGAGCCAGCTGTCGACCGTGCCGAACGCGAGCGCCCCGCGCCGGGCGGCGCGTCGCAGTTCCGGCCGCGCGCGGAGCATCCACTCCACCTTGGTCGCCGAGAAGTAGGGATCGAACCGGAGCCCGGTCCGCCGGCGGACCCACGGCTCCTTCCCCGCGCGACGGAGCGCGGCGCAGCGCGCGGCGGTCCGCCGGTCCTGCCAGACGATCGCCGGCGCGACGGGCCGCGACGTGCGGCGGTCCCAGAGGAGCGCCGTCTCCCGCTGGTTCGTGATCCCGATCGCGAGGACCGACGTCCCGCGCGCCGGGTCGGCCCGGAGCGCCGCGGCGAGCGCGCGGCGCGTGGTCGCCCAGATCTCCTCCCCTCGATGCTCGACCCAGCCGGGCCGGGGGAAGTGCTGCGGGAGCTCGGCGTAGCCGCGCGCGACGACCCGCGCGCGCGCGTCGAGCACCAGCACGGTCGTGCCGGTCGTCCCCTGGTCGATCGCGAGGAGGCGGGGCGCGCGCCGGCTCACGCGGAGACCCGCTGCTCTACGCGGCAGACCTGGTCGATCACCCGCTCCTCGCGGTCGAGCATGGCGAGGAGCCGGTCGGCCTCGGCCGCGCGCCGCCGATCGGACCAGCCGAGGAGCGGCGCGAGCCACGCGGCCGCCGGCACCGCCGCGTCGCGGAGCGCGCGGCCGTCGAGCCAGAGCCGGGTGCGACGGAGGAGGAAGTCGTCGAGCCGCTGCGCCATCTCCTGCCGCGCGGCGCGCGCCGCCTCCGCCTCGGTCACCGCGAAGCCGCCCGCGGTCTCGACGCGACGCGGGAACTCCCGCGAGAGGGCCGCGAGCGACGCCGCGCGGTCGTCGGGGACCGGCGCCACGGGCGTGTCGCACGGCGCCGCCCGCGTGCCGAGCGCGCGGACGAGGTCGTCGACCACCGCTTCGGCGAGACTTCGGTGGGTGGTGTACTTCCCGCCGACGATCGTCCGGAGCCCGTCCTCCTCGATCACGCGGTGCTCCCGGCTCGCCTCCCACGGACGGTCGGCCCGTCCGATCGCGAGCGAGCGGACGCCGGCGAAGAGGCGCACCGGTCGCGCGTCGGCGATCGCCGACGGCAGCGCGTGCGCGGCCTCGTCGAGCAGGTAGCGGAGGTCCTCGGCGTGCGGGCGGACCGCGGCCGGCTCGTCCGCGTCGTCGTCGTCGGTCGTGCCGAGGAGCGCGTGGTCGCCCCACGGCAGGAGGAAGAAGACGCGGCCGTCGCGCCGGGCCGTGAGGAGGAGCGCGCGCTCGAGCCGAAACGGGAGCACGGCGTGCGTGCCGCGCGTGCGGCGGACCCGCGGCGCGATGGTCCCGCGCGCCATGGCGCGCACGGCGTCGGCCCAGGCGCCGGTCGCGTTCACCACGAGGCGGGCCTCCTCCTCGCCTTCGGACCCGTCGAGCGCGGAGCGGAAGTGCGCGCGCCACCCCCCCGCGCTTCCGACGCGGGCGAGCGCCGTCAGCTCGGCGTGCGTGCGGACGCGGGCCCCCGAGGCGACCGCGTCGCGCGCGAGCGCCACGCAGAGCGCCGCGTCGTCCATCTGCGCGTCCCAGTAGAGGGAGGCGCCGAGGAGCCCCTCCGCTCGGAGCCCCGGGACCAGGGCGCACGCCTCGGACGGGCCGATCGTGCCGTGCTCGGCGAGCCGGTCGTGCGGCGCGAGCGCGCCGTAGAGCGCGAGCCCCACCGAGACGACCGAGCGCCGGCGGCCCTCCTTCGCGTAGTGCGGGATCAGGAACGGAAGCGGGCGGACGAAGGAGGGCGCGGTCTCGAGGAGGCGGGCGCGCTCGTGGAGCGCCTCCCGCACGAGTCCGAACCGGGCGTTCTCGAGGTAGCGGATGCCGCCGTGGATCAGCTTCGACGTGCGGCTGCTCGCGCCCGACGCCAGGTCCTCGCGCTCGAGCAGGAGCACGGAGAGGCCGCGACGCGCCGCGTCGCGCGCGATCGCGACGCCGTGGATCCCGCCGCCCACCACCAGGATGTCGACCAACCGGCGTCCCTCCCTGAACGCGCCGTCGCGGCGCCGGGAGCGCCGCGTCCCCGCGGGAGTCTAGAGGAGGCGCCGGTCCGCCGCCAGGGAAACGGTGCTATGCTGGCGGGCCGGCGCGTCACGCGCCGCGAAGGAGGATTCCATGAGCGACGTGAAGGGACGCTGGGCGCTCGTGACGGGCGCGACCAGCGGATTCGGCGCGGCGATCGCGCGCCGTCTCGCGGCGGAGGGCTGCCCCGTGGCGATCACCGGGCGGCGCGCGGAGCGGCTCCGGCTCCTGGCCGACGAGATCGCCCGGAAACACGGCGTCGAGGCGATGCCCCTCGCGTTCGACGTCCGCGACCGGGGCGCCGTCGAGTCGGCGCTCCGCGGCGCGAACGGCCTCCTCGACCGCCTCGAGATCGTCGTGAACAACGCCGGGCTCGCCGCCGGTCTCGACGCCGTGCAGCGCGCCGATCCCGACGACTGGGAGCGGATGATCGACACGAACGTGAAGGGGCTCCTCTGGGTGACGCGCGCCGCGCTCCCCGGGATGATCGCGCGCGGCCGGGGCGACGTCGTGAACATCGGATCGGTCGCGGGACAGCAGGCGTACGGCGGCGGCTCGGTCTACGCGGCGACCAAGTTCGCCGTGCGGGCGATCACGGAGGCGCTCCGGTACGACGTGCTCGGCACGGGGGTGCGGGTGATGAACGTGGCGCCCGGCTTGGCCGAGACCGAATTCAGCCTCGTCCGGTTCCACGGCGACGCGGAGCGCGCGAAGGCGGTCTACCAGGGGACGCGGCCGCTCACGGCCGAGGACGTGGCCGACGCGGTCGTCTGGTGCGTGACGCGACCCCCGCACGTGAACGTGCAGGAGATCCTCCTGATGCCGACCGACCAGGCGTCGGCGTACGCGGTCCACCGCCGGACGACGTAGCGCTCGCGGCCGCGGCACGCGCGGCGCCGCCGCACGGCGGGACGCCGCCGCTACGGGCGGCGCTTCAGCACGTGGTAGAGGTTCCCGTGCTCGCCCATCCGGTAGTCCTCGCGCGGGAACTCCTCGAAGCGGTCCCAGTAGATCGCCTCGAGGCGGAACGGGCTCGACGCGATCAGCCGGTCGAAGTCCTCGTGCGTCCAGTAGCGGAGCGTGTGCTCCTCCTCGATCACCCACCGCTCCTTCCCGCGCCGCGCCGTGATCCGGCAGCGCTGGTGGCTCCGCTTGGCGGCCGCGTCCTCGCGCACGACCTCCCAGAGGAGCGTGGTCGAGAGGTCGCGGCCCCGGTTCCCCCACGGCCCGAACCGCGCGAGCTCCGGCGGCTCGTCCCCGTAGCTCAGCTGAACCACGTAGAGGCCGCCCGGACGGACGGCGTCGCCGGTGCGCGCGAGGTGCGCGGCAAAGGAAGCGTCGTCGAGCAGGTACCCGATCGAGTTCACGAGGTTGACGGCCGCGTCGAAGGGGCCGGGCGGCTCGAACGCGCTCATCTCCCCGACGAGCGCGCGGCCTCCGAGCGGGGCCAGGCGCGCGGCCGCGTACGCGACCATCTCCTCGCTCCGGTCGTAGCCGGTCACGTCGTGGCCCCGCGCGGCCAGCGCCTCGAGCAGGCGGCCGGTCCCGCAGCAGGGCTCGAGGATCCGTCGGACGGGGCCGTCCGCGTGCCGGTCGAACACCGAGGCGAGGAACGAGACCTCCGGGCCGAGGTCCCAGCCGAAGGCGACGTCGTAGATCTCGGGCCGGTGGTAGAGCGTGCCGCCCGGATCGGGCGGCGCGGCCAAGGCGCGGTCGCGCGTCATGCTCCTCCCTGGAAGCGGAGACGGGGCGGCGG
>JBLMXB010000033.1:0-16013 GCA_050257555.1 Hyphomicrobiales bacterium
AGCTCGTACCCGGCGCCGAGGCGCGCCTTCGGCTCCGCCGCCGCGAGGAGCTCGGCCATCTCGGCCACGTGCGACGTCGTCCCGCCGTCGATCCCCCCGGAGAGGAGGATCATGTCGGGACGGAGCTGGCGGATCCGCTTGATCTTCTCGTGCGGGAGCCGCCCGTCGTTCGACGCGATCACGTCCATCACGATCGCGCCGGCGCCGAGGGCCGCGCGCTGCGCGCTCTCGCCGGTCATGCTCTTCACGACGCCGGAGACCATCATCTGGAGGCCGCCGCCGGCGCTGGACGTGGAGATGTAGAGATCCACCCCTTCGTCCCCCTGCTGCGGGCTCATGATCCGCTCGCCGTCCAGGATCTTCCGGCCGGCCAGCTCCTCGACTTCCATGATCGCGTTCAGGACCCCGCGGGTCACGTCCTCGAAGGGCGCCTCGACCGTGGTCGGGGCCTCGCCGCGGACGATCAGGCGGTACGCGTCGCCGCGGCGCTCGATCAGGATCGCCTTGGTCGTGGTGCTCCCGCAGTCGGTCGCGAGGATCGATTTCAGCTCTTCGGGCTTCGGCGAGGTCACGTCCCGTCCTTTCGTTGCTTGCGCGCGGCGCGTTCGGCCCGCTTCTGGTCGCGCCGATCCTTCTCGGCCCGGCGTTCCGCCTCGTCGCGGCGCTCGATCGCCACGAGAAGCGCTTCCAAGTTCTCCCGGCGCTCGACCAGCGCCGCGAACCGCTCGTACTCGGGCACCGTGAAGAGCGCCCGGACCATCGGCTCGAAGAAGTACATCGCCTGGCTGCCGATGAACGAAAGCGGCTTCACGGATTCCAGGAACAGGATCGCCGGCACCGTCATCCGGTAGCGGACGGCGGTCTCGGCGATCCGCTCGAACAGCTTCACGTCGTCGGGCGTCATCACGCCCGGCGCGGCGACGAGGGCCGGCGGCTCCGCCTGCGCGCCGCTGCCCGTCCCCGGGGGCGCGCTCGCGCCCGCCCCCGTGCGGTCAGGCACCGGAGCCTCGCGCGATCCGCGCCGCCACGAACGCCACCACTTGATCTCGATTCCCTCCCGGCAGGAGCCGCACGCCGCGATACGCGTCGAGCCAGCTCCGCTTCTCGAACGGGCTCAGGAAGACGCCCCCCGGGTCCACGACGTACCGGCGCATCTCCGTCCACGGGCGCGCCCGCACGACGCCGAGCGACCGGACCTCGACCGACTCCTTCGTCAGCCGGTAGGCCGTCGGGAGGAGGAACGACGACAGCGACAGGAGGACCGCGACCGGCGCCGCGACCGCGAGCACGCGGTCGTGCGTCCCCTTCCCGATCAGGACGCCGAGGACGATCGCGGCCGCGACGACGATCGCCGCGGCGAGCGGGCGCTCCCGCGCCGGCCAGACCGACCAGGAGATCTCGTCCGCCGAGCCGCGCGCGGCCCGCTCACGCGCCACCGGACCCCGCCGCCTCGAGGTCCTGCCAGGAGAGCACCAGCTGACGGGCGGCCCGCCCCTCGTCGAGGCGCCGGACCGGCGTGCGCGTCGGCGCCGCCTTGAGCCGCTCCGGATCCTCGATCGTCTCCCGGTCGATCTGGAGCATCGCGTCGGCGAACGCGTCGAGCGAGGCCTTCGTCTCGGTCTCGGTCGGCTCCACCATGAGCGCCTCCTCGACGATCAACGGGAAGTACGTCGTCGGCGCGTGCATCCCGAAATCGAGCAGCCGCTTCGCGATGTCGAGCGCCCGGGCCCCGCGCGCCTTCTGCCGCGTGGCCGCCAGCACGAATTCGTGCATGCAGAACCCGTCGTGGGAGGGCGCGTACGCCTCCTTGAGCCGCGCCTTCAGATAGTTCGCGTTCAGGATCGCCTCGCGGCTCACCTCCGCGATCCCGGTCCCGCCGAGCGAGCGCATGTACGCGAGCGCGCGGACCAGGATCCCGAAGTTCCCGTAGTGCGAGTGGACGCGGCCGATGGAGCGGGGCCGGTCGAAGTCCCAGCGCCAGCGGTCGCCGTCCTGCTCGAGCACCGGCGACGGCAGGTACGGCTCGAGCCCCGCGCGGACGCAGAGGACGCCGCCGCCGGGCCCGCCGCCGCCGTGCGGCGTCGAGAACGTCTTGTGGAGGTTGATGTGGGCGAAGTCGAACCCCATCTTCCCCGGGCTCGCGAGCCCCACCATCGCGTTCAGGTTCGCCCCGTCCAGGTAGAGGAGCGCGCCCGCGTCGTGGATCCGGCGCGCGATCTCCCCCACGTTCCGCTCGAAGATCCCGAGCGTGTTCGGGTTCGTGAGCATCATCGCGGCCGTCTTCTCGGAGATCGCCGCCGCGAGCGCCTCGAGGTCGACGCAGCCGTCCGGTCCCGAGGGGACCGTCACGACGCGGTAGCCGACCTGCTGCACGGTGGAGGGGTTCGTGCCGTGCGCCGAGTCGGGGACGATCACCTCCTCGCGCGGGTTCCCCCGGTCCGTGTGGTACGCGCGCGTCATGAGGATCGCGGTCAGCTCGCACTGGGCGCCGGCCGCCGGCTGCGTGGTCACGCCGGGCATCTCCATGATCGTCCGGATCCAGTCGTGGAGCTCGCCGATCATCGCCATGGCGCCCTGGACGGTCGCTTCGGGCTGGAGCGGATGGATCCCCGCAAGCCCCGCGATGCGAGCGACTTCGTCGTTCAGCTTCGGGTTGTACTTCATCGTGCAGGAGCCGAGCGGGTAGATCGCCTTGTCGATGTGGTGGTTCTGGACCGAGAGGTTCACGAAGTGGCGCACCGCCGCCGGCTCGGAGACCTCCGGGAGCGCCGGGGCAACCGGGCGGAGCCGGACGTCGGGCAGGAGCCGCGCGGCTCCCTGCGCCGGCACGTCGAGCGGGGCGAGTCGCGGCCCCCGGTGGCCGGGGACCGACAGCTCGTGGAGGGTCAGCTCGGACACGCGGCCTCCTCCGCCGGCGCGCGGTCCCGGGTGCGGACCCACTGCGCGAGCGCGTCGGCGTACCGGTCGAGCTCCTCCTTGCTCCGCTTCTCGGTCACCGCCACGAGCAGGTCGTTCGGGCGCGCGGCGTCGAACCGCCCGAGCGGCACGCCCGCGAGGAGCCGCCACTCGAGCGCGGCCCGGACGAACGCCTCGGCCGGCCCCGGGAGGCGCAGCACGAACTCCCGGAAGAAGGGCGCGTCTCCGTGCGCGAGCGAGACGCCCGGGATCGAGCGGACGCGCTCGGCCAGGTAGTGCGTCCGCTCGAGACACTGGAGCGCGACGTCGCGCATCCCCTCGGCGCCCAGGAGCGCCAGGTGGATCGTGTTCGCGAGGGCCATGAGCCCCTGATTCGTGCAGATGTTCGACGTCGCCCGCTCGCGCCGGATGTGCTGCTCGCGCGTCTGGAGCGTGAGGACGAAGCCGCGCTTCCCGTCGAGGTCGACGGTGGCGCCGGCCAGGCGTCCCGGGAGGCGACGGACGTCTTTCTTCCGGATCGCGAAGAAGCCGACGAGCGGGCCGCCGTACGACATGGCGACGCCGAGCGGCTGTCCCTCGCCGACCACGACGTCCGCGCCGTCCTCCCCCGGCGGGGCGAGGACCGAGAGCGCGATCGGATCGGCCACGGCCACCGAGTAGGCCCCCATCGCGTGGGCCCGCTCGCCGATCGCGCGGCCGTCCTCGACGACGCCCTCGAAGTTCGGCTGCGCCCAGAGGAGCGCCGCGACGTCGTCGCCGCCCCGGCGCGCGAACGCGTCGGCCGACGCGCGCCCGCCGTCGAGCGGCACCTCCTCGAGCACGAAGTTCCCCGCCGACGCGTACGTGCGGAGCACGCCGCGCGTGTGGGGGTGGAGCCCCGCGCTCGCGAGGACGCGCGGTCGTCCGGTCGCGCCGGCCGCGAGGTGCGCGGCCTCCTGCGCGGCGGTGGCCCCGTCGTACATCGAGGCGTTCGCCACCTCCATGCCGGTCAGCTCCCGGATCATCGACTGGTACTCGAAGATGACCTGGAGCGTGCCCTGCGCCACCTCGGGCTGGTACGGCGTGTACGCGGTCGCGAACTCGCTCCGCCCGGTCAGCGCGCGGAGGGCGGCCGGGACGAAGTGGTCGTAGACGCCGGCGCCGAGGAAGCAGGCGTACCGCCCCGCGTCGGCGTTCTCCGCGCCCCACGCCTCGAAGCGGCGCGTGACCTCGTACTCGGCGAGCGGCGGCGGGAGCGGGAGCGGCCCCTTCACGCGGAACTCCTCGGGGATCGCCCCCCAGAGGTCCTCGATCCGGGCGGCGCCGATCCGCTCGAGCATGGCGCGACGCTCGTCGTCGCTCCGTCCGACGAAGCTCACGCGTGCGCCCCCAGGAGCTTCTCGTACTCGTCCGGGCCGAGGAGCTTCTTCGCGTCCTCCGGATCGTCCAGTCGGAGCCGCACCATCCAGCCCTTCTCGTACGGCGACTGGTTCACCAGCACCGGATTGTCCTTGAGGTCGTCGTTCACCGCGACGATCTCGCCGCCCACCGGGGCGAAGAGGTCGCTCACGGTCTTCACGGCGTCGATGGTGCCGAACGGCTTCATGGCGCCGACCTTGGTGCCCGGCGGCGGCAGCTCGACGAAGATCACGTCGCCCAGCTCGCCCTGCGCGAAGTCGGTGATGCCCACCTCGGCCTCGCCCCCCTTCACGCGGATCCACTCGTGCTCTTTCGTATACCGGAGGTCCTTCGGGACGTTCATGGCGTTCTCCTGGGTTTCGGCGAGCGAACGCTTCCCTGTCGGTACATCGGACGGCTCGCGACGACGGCCGGCGTGCTCTGCCCGCGGGCGACCACGTCGACGCGCGCGCCGACGACGCCGGCCTCGCCCGCGAGATAGGCCATCGCGACCGGATGGCCCAGGCTCACCCCCATGGAACCGCTCGTGACGGTGCCGCACGGCTTGCCGGAGAACTCCACGTCGTGGCCGTGGCGCGGAATGCGGTTCCCTTCGAGGACGAGCCCGAGGAGCCTGCGCGCGACGCCCGTCCGCTTCGCGGCGGCGATCGCGTCCTTCCCTAGGAACGCCTCCTTGTCGAGGCGCACGGTCCAGCCGAGGCCCGCCTCGATCGGGTTCGTCGTCTCGTCGATATCGTTCCCGTAGAGGCAGTAGCCCATCTCGAGCCGGAGCGTGTCGCGCGCGCCGAGACCGATCGCGCGGATCCCCTCGGCCCCGCCGGCCTCGAAGACGCGGTCCCAGAGCGGGAGGGCGCGCGGCTCGCGGACGTAGATCTCGAAGCCGTCCTCGCCCGTGTACCCGGTGCGGGAGACGACGGTCCAGTCGTCCCCCTCACCGGTCTCGAACGCCTCGTAGAAGCCGAGCGCGCGGGCCCGGTCGCCGTAGAGCGCGCCGACGACGGCCTCGGCCCGCGGTCCCTGGACCGCGAGCTGGGCCGTGATCGGGTGCTCGTCGACCACCGTGACGCCGGCGGGGGCGTGCTCCCGGATCCAGGCCAGGTCCTTGTCGAAGTTCGCGGCGTTCACGACCAGGAATCGATCGGCGCCGAAGGCGTAGACGAGGAGATCGTCGAGGATGCCGCCGTCCTCCCGGCACATCGGGGTGTAGACGACCTTCCCCTCGGGAATGGAGGCGACTTCGTTCGTGACGAGGTGGTTGGCGTAGGCGGCGGCGCCGGGGCCGACGAGCCGGATCTCCCCCATGTGGGAGACGTCGAACACGCCGACGGCGGACCGGACGGTCCGATGCTCGGCCAGGATGCCGTCGAACTGGATCGGCATCTCGTGGCCCGCGAACGGAACCATCTTGGCCCCCAGGGCGACGTGCCGGGGGTAGAACGGCGTACGCTTCAGCGAGGTGGCGGTCTCTAGCATCCTGGTTTCGTTGAATACGTTGCGGCGGTGGACGCCCGACTCACCTTAGCACAACGCCGGGGGATTTCAAACGGCCGCTTCGGCGGGGCTCCGGGGGTCGATCCGGGAGCGCCGGCGGCGGGTCGCGGCCGTCTCGGCGAAGTGGGCGCGGAGCGCCGCCCCGGTGTGGGAGTCGGCCGCGGCCGCGACCGCTTCGGGGGTCCCCTCGGCGACGATCCGCCCGCCCGCGTCCCCGCCTTCGGGACCGAGGTCGAGGATCCAGTCGGCCCGCGCCATGACGTCGACGTTGTGCTCGATCACGATCACGGTGTTCCCCCGCTCCGTGAGCCGGTCGAGCACGTCGAGGAGCTGCCGCACGTCCTCGAAGTGGAGGCCGGTCGTCGGCTCGTCGAGGATGTAGAGGGTCCGCCCGGTCTCGACCCGCGAGAGCTCGGTCGCGAGCTTCACCCGCTGCGCCTCGCCGCCGGAGAGCGTGGTGGCCGGCTGGCCCAGGTGGATGTAGCCGAGCCCGACGCCCGAGAGCGTCTCGAGCTTCCGCCGGATCGGCGGGATCGCGCCCAGGAGCTCGAGCGCGTCGTCCACGGTCATTTCGAGGACGTCGGCGATCGTCTTCCCCTTGAACGTGACCTCGAGCGTCTCGCGGTTGTACCGCTTCCCGCGGCAGACCTCGCACGTGACGTAGACATCGGGGAGGAAGTGCATCTCGATCGTCACGAGCCCGTCGCCGCCGCACGCCTCGCACCGGCCGCCCTTCACGTTGAACGAGAACCGCCCCGGCCCGTACCCGCGGAGCTTCGCCTCGGGCGTCTGGGCGAAGAGGTCCCGGATGAACGTGAAGAGCCCGGTGTACGTCGCCGGGTTGCTGCGCGGCGTCCTTCCGATCGGCGACTGGTCGATGTCGACGACCTTGTCGATCTCGCCGAGCCCGACGAGCCGCTCGTGCGCGCCGGGCGGCTCCTTCGCTTGATAGAACCGCTTCGCGAGCGCGCGGAAGAGGATGTCGTTCACGAGCGTGCTCTTCCCCGAGCCGGAGACCCCGGTGACGCAGACGAAGCGGCCGAGCGGAAAGCGGGCGCGGATCGACTTCAGGTTGTTCTGCTTCGCGCCGACCACCTCGAGCCACGCGCCGTTCCCGTCGCGCCGCCGCGCCGGCACCTCGATCGCCCGCGCGCCCGAGAGGTACTGCCCGGTCAGGGAGGCGGCCGTCGCGCGGACGTCCTCGGGGGTGCCGTGCGCGACGAGGTAGCCCCCGCGGCGTCCGGCGCCCGGGCCCAGGTCGACCAGGTGGTCCGCGGCCTCCATCGTCTCCCGGTCGTGCTCCACCACGAGGACCGAGTTGCCGAGGTCGCGGAGCGCGATCAGCGTGTCGAGGAGCTTCCGGTTGTCCCGGGGATGGAGGCCGATGCTCGGCTCGTCGAGGATGTAGAGCACGCCCGTCAGCCTCGAGCCGATCTGCGTGGCCAGGCGGATCCGCTGCGCCTCGCCGCCCGAGAGCGTCCCGGCCGCGCGGTCGAGCGTGAGGTAGCCCACGCCGACGTCGTCCAGGAACGCGAGCCGCTGGCGGAGCTCCTTCAGGATCGGCGCCGCGATGCTGGCGTCGCGCGGGGTGAGCGCGAGCTCCGCGAGGGTCTCCCGGGCGCGCGTGACCGCCTGGCCGCTCCAGCCGGCGATCGAGAGGTCGCCGATCCGCACCGCGAGCGCCTCGGGACGGAGCCGCGCGCCGCCGCAGTCGGGGCACGGCTTCCGCGCCATCATCGCCTCGATCTGGGCGCGGACGGTCTCGGACGTCGTCTCGCGGTGGCGCCGCACCATCTCGGGGATCACGCCGCGGAACCGCGCGCGGTGCTTCCAGACGTTGCCGCTCTTCATCCGGAACCGGTAGTCGATCTTCTCGTCGCCGAGCCCGTAGAGGATCGTCTTCTGGACGGAGGCCGGGAGCTTCCCGAACGGCGTGAGGAGGGAGATCTTCATCCGCTTCGCGAACGCCTGCAGGATCCCCTTCGTCCACGTCCCCTCGGCGTCGCCCCACGTCGCGACGGCGCCCTCGCGGAGCGACTTCTTCCGGTCGGGCACCACGAGCGCGGGATCGATCTCCATCGTGGTGCCGAGGCCGCTGCACGTCTTGCAGGCGCCGTACGGGCTGTTGAACGAGAACGACCGCGGCTGGAGCGGCTCGTACGAGATCCCGCAGACGCTGCAGGCGGCGCTCGCGCTCAGCGTCTCCTCGGCGCCCCCTTCGGCGACGACCGTGGCGAGGCCAAGGGCGAGGCGCGTCGCCGATTCCAGCGATTCGTGGAGGCGGCTCCGGCGCTCCGGATCCACGGCCAGCCGGTCGATCCCGATCTCGATCGTGTGCTTCCGCTTCTTGTCGAGCGCCGGTACCTTCTCGAGCTCGACCCACGCGCCGTCCACGCGGGCGCGGATGTACCCGAGCCGCTGCCACTGCGCGAACTCCTTCCGGTACTCCCCCTTCCGCCCGCGCACGACCGGAGCCAGGACCTGGACCTTCTCGCCCCTCCGGGTCGCGAGGAGCTGGTCGACCATCTCCTGCACCGTCTGGCGGCGGATCGGCCGGCCGCAGTTCACGCAGTGCTGGACGCCGATCCGGGCGTACAGGAGCCGGAGGTAGTCGTAGATCTCGGTGACGGTCGCGACGGTCGAGCGCGGATTGCTGCCGGCGGTCCGCTGCTCGATCGAGATCGCGGGCGAGAGCCCCTCGATCTGGTCGACGTCCGGCTTCTCCATCTGGCCGAGGAACTGCCGGGCGTAGGCCGAGAGGGACTCCACGTACCGCCGCTGCCCCTCGGCGTAGAGGGTGTCGAACGCGAGCGAGGACTTCCCGGAGCCGGAGACGCCGGTCAGGACGACCAGCCGGTTCCGGGGGATGTCGAGGTCGAGGTTCTTGAGGTTGTGCTCGCGCGCGCCGCGCACGCGGATCTGGTCCATGGCGAGGCTCCGATCGTGACGGGAAGGGACCGAGTCTACGCCATTTGGACGCGGGTCGGCTACCGCCGGATCCGGCTCATGAACGCGCGGCAGCGCTCCGTGGCGGGCGCGTCGATCACGGTGGCGGCCGGGCCCGACTCGACGAGCGCGCCGCCGTCGAGGAAGAGCGCGCGCTGGGCGACGTCCCGGGCGAACCCGAGCTCGTGCGTCACGACCAGCATCGTCATCCCGCCGCGGGCGAGATCGCGCATCACCTCGAGGACCTCGAGGATCATCTCGGGATCGAGCGCCGACGTCGGCTCGTCGAAGAGCATCACCTTGGGGTCCATGGCCAGCGCCCGCGCGATCGCGACGCGCTGCTTCTCCCCTCCGGAGAGGGCGGCCGGGAGGCGGTCCTCCTTCCCCGCGAGGCCGACCCGCGCCAAGAGCTCGGCCCCGCGCCGGCGCGCCTCCTCGGCGCTCCGCCGCCGCACCACCACCTGCGGCAGCGTGATGTTCTCGAGCGCCGTCCGGTGCGGGAAGAGGTGGAACCCCTGGAAGACCATCCCCACCTCCGCGCGCACCTTGTTCCAGTCGGTCGTGTCGTGGGCGACGTGGATCCCGTCCACGACGATCTCCCCCTCGGCGATCGGATCGAGCCCGTTGATGCAGCGGAGGAGCGTGCTCTTCCCCGAGCCGCTCGGCCCGAGCACCACGAGCGTCTCGCCGGCGCCGACGTCCGTGGAGACGCCGCGCAGCCCGTACGTCCCGTTCGGGAATCGGCGGGAGATCCCGCGGAGGGAGACGATCGGCGCGGTCACGACGCCGGGAGCCGCGACTCCTGCCACCGCGCGAGCATCGAGAGGAGGAGGCAGATCACGAAGTAGATGGCGCCGATCGTGAGGAAGACCTCGAACGGAGAGAAGATCCGCGAGTTGATCTGGCGCCCGACCAGCATCAGCTCCTCGTAGCTCACGAGCGAGGCCAGCGAGGAGTCCTTGACCAGCGCCGTGAACTGGCCGGTCAGCGGCGGGAGCGAGCGCCGGGTCGCCTGCGGCAGGATCACGTGGCGCATGCTCTGCCCCCACGACATCCCGAGCGAGCGCGCCGCCTCCATCTGGCCCCGCTCGATCGACTCGACGCCCGCCCGTACGATCTCCGCGATGTAGGCCCCCTCGAAGACCGAGAGGCCGATCACGGCCGCGGCGAACGAGGAGATCGGGAGGAACGCGCCGACGCCGAAGTAGAGGAGGTAGAGGACCAGCATCAGCGGGACGTTCCGGAGCCCCTCGACGTAGAGCCCGCCGAGGAGCCGGAGGGGCCGCCACGGCTGGACCCGGCTCAGCCCGGCGACGGCGCCGAGCGCGGTGCCGCCGACGATCGAGACGGCGGAGATCGAGAGCGTGCGGAGCGTCGCGGCCCAGAGAAGCGGGAGGTACGTCGGGAGCGCTTCCCAGTGCCAGGTGTACACGCGCGGTCAGGGCGTCGTCGCGGACGACGCGGCCGCGGCGGAATCGGCGCCGGCGGGGAGCCACGGCATCGTGACGAACCACTTGGTGTACAGGCTGTCCCAGGCGCCGCTCGCCCTCAGGTCCTGGATCGCGAGGTTCAGCCAGTCGCGGAGCTCGAGGTCGTCGCGCCGGACCGCCATCGCCAATTCCTCGTGCGTGAACGGTTCGAGCCGCGCCCAGGTCCGTCCCGCCGACTGCTTCGCCCGGATCGCGACGTACGGCTGGTCGAAGACCATGACGTCGGCGCGCCCCGCCTCCACCTCGAGCGCGGCGTCCGCCTCGGAGTCCATGGTCCGGATCGTCGCCCGATGGAAGAGCTTCCGGGCCACGATCTCCCCGGTCGTCCCGAGTCGCGTGGAGATCACGACGCCGGGACGGTCGAGGACGGACACGTCCGGGATCGACCCCGGCGGGTGCATCCGGCGGTTCACGAGGAGCGTCTGGCCGGTCGTGAAGTAGGGATCGGTGAACGCGCAGCGGAGCGCCCGCTGCGGCGTCCGCGTCATGCCGCTCATGATGACGTCGAACTTCCCCGCGTTCAGGTTCGCGATGATCGGGTCCCAGTCGCTCTTCACGAACTCGACCTTCACGTCGTCCCCCACGAGGCGGGCGACGTGGCGGGCCATGTCGATGTCGAACCCGATCATCGCGCCGGAGGGGTCGAGCATCTCGAACGGGGCGTAGCCCGGGTTGAGGCCGACCCGGAGCACGCGCGTGTCGATGATGCGATCGAGCGTGGACGCGCGGCGCGCGGCGGGGCCGCCGCCGCAGCCGGCGATGGCGACGAGCGTCACGAGGAGCGCGGGAGCGACGGGGCCGGGCAAGAGGAACCGCGCGCGGCGCCGGGGGCGCGACAGGGGACGAGGGGGCCGATCCATGGACGCGCGGAGCGTAGGCGCGCGTTCCGCGGGTGTCAAGCCGGGGGGCGCAGGGCGCGCGGCGACCGCCGCGGCGCCCGCTACTCGTAGCGGAGCGCCTCGACGGGATCGAGCCGCGCCGCCTTGGCGGCCGGGTAGATCCCGAAGAAGAGCCCGATCGACGTGGCCGAGCCGAAGGCGAGCAGGATCCCCCAGAGCGGCACGGCGAACGAGAGCGGCGTGAGCGCGTGGATCAGCCAGCCGAGGAAGAGTCCGACCGACACGCCGATCACGCCCCCGGTCCCGGTCAGCGTCATCGCCTCGACCAGGAACTGCCAGAGCACGTCCCGAGGGCGCGCCCCGATCGCCTTCCGCAGCCCGATCTCGCGCGTCCGCTCCGTCACCGAGACCAGCATGATGTTCATGACGCCGATCCCGCCGACCAGGAGCCCGATCGAGCTGATCACGACCATCACCAGGTAGAACGCGCCGGTGATCTGCTTGTAGAGATCGGCGAGCGCCTGGTCGGTGAAGACCGCGAAGTTGTCCGGCTGGGCGTACGTGAGCCGCCGCTGGCGCCGCAGCACCTCGATGATCTGCTCCCGCGCCGTGTCGAGGAGCTCGGGCGAGACCGGCTTCGCGTTCAGCACCATCCGGAGCCGCGGGCCGAAGTTCTTGTCGACGCTCGTGTACGGCGCGATCACGATGTCGTCGAGGCTCATGCCGATGAACTTCCCCCGCCGCTCCAGCTCGCCGACGACCGTGAACGGTCGGCCGCCGATGTAGATCGATTTGCCGACGGAGCTCCCGTGCGGGAAAAGGGCCTCCACCTGGTCGAGCCCCAGGAGGCAGACGGGGGCGCGGTGCTCCACCTCCCCCACGGTGAACGCCCGTCCGCTCGAGACGGCGTAGTTGTTCGTGGTGAGGAATTCCACATCGGCGCCGACGATCGTCGTCGACCGGGTCTCCTGGTTCTGGTACCGCATGGAGACCTGCGTGAAGTTGAGCGGCGACACGGCCAGCACGGCCGGGCAGTTCCGCCGGATCGCCTCCGCGTCCTCGGGGGTGAACCAGGGACGGTGGCGGAGCGAGTCGGGGAAGCCGCCGACGAAGACGCCGGGCGCGAACGGGCGGATGTAGAGCACGTCCGTCCCGATCGAGGCGAGCTGCGCCTTCATGCTCTTGTTCAGCCCCTCGATGATCGAGACCATCGCCATGATCGTCGTGATCCCGATGATCACGCCGAGGACGGTCAGGAAGGAGCGGAGCTTGTTGGCGCGGATCGCCCCGAACGCGATCTGGACGCCTTCCCGGACCTCGATCGCCATGGGCTACTCCTGCCGAAGCGCGACGATCGGGTCGAGCTTCGCCGCGCGCGTCGCCGGGTAGACGCCGAAGAAGAGGCCGACCGAGGAGGCGACCAGGAGGCTGATCAGCACCGACCACGGCTGGATCGCCGCCGGGAGCGGCGTGACCGCGCGGATCGTGAGGGCGAAGCCGACGCCCAGGGCCACGCCGAGGACGCCGCCGAACGTCGAGAGGACGATCGCCTCGCTCAGGAACTGACTGACGAGGTCCGAGCGGCGCGCGCCGAGCGACTTCCGGATGCCGATCTCCCGCGTCCGCTCGGTGACCGCGACCAGCATGATGTTCATGATCACGATGCCGCCGACGACCAGCGAGATCGCCACGAGCGCGATCGTGCCCGCGAAGATGCCGCTCGTCAGCGACTGGTAGAGCGACTGGTACGTCTCCGCGGTCGAGATCGCGAAGTCGTCGGGCTTCCCGAGCGGCACGTGGCGCTGCGCGCGCAGCACGACCCGCGCCTCGTCCTCGAGGCGCTCGAGCGGGAGTCCGTCGGGCCCCTTGACCAGGATGGAGAGCGACCGGTGGGATCCATACATCTTCTGGAACTGCCCGAGCGACGTGATCAGGATGTTGTCCTGGCTCTGGCCGAGGACGTTGCCCCGTTCCTTCAGGACGCCGACGACCGTCAGGGCGTACCCGCCCGCCTTCACGGTCCCGCCGATCGGATCGACCCGCGGGAAGAACTGGTTCGCCAGCTCGGACCCGATCACGCACACGCCGCGCCGCCGGTCGACGTCCGACTGGTCGAGTTGCCGCCCCTCCGCCAGCTCGAACTTGCCGACGTCCTCGTAGCCGGCGGTCGTGCCGAGCACGCGCACGTTCGACAGGTCCACCTTCCCCGACCGCACGTGCTTCAGCGCCTCCGCCTGCGCGACGACGCGCGTCGCGAGCCGCATCCGCGACTCGAGCGCCTGGGCGTCCTCGAGCGTCAGGTCCCGGCGCTTCTCGGCCTCCTGGAACGCCTCGTCGCTCGTGATGAGCCCGAACTTGTCGATCGTGATGACCTGCAGGCCCTGCTCGAGGATCTTGTCGCTGACGTACGTGTTCACGCCGTCGATGACGGCCACGACCATGATCACCGACATCACGGCGACCACGTTGCCGAGCACCGTGAGGGTGGAGCGGAGCTTGTTCGCGCGGAGGGCGTCGAGCGCGATCTTGAGGTTCTCCCCCTGCGCGATCCAGAACTCGCGCCGGGAGCCGCCGCGGGGGCTCATCCGACCGGCGCGCCGCCCCCCGAAGAGGTCGCGGCGCCCCTCGCGGTCGGAGCGTCGCTCTCGACCAGCCCGTCGCGGAGCCGGATCGCGCGCTGGGCGTGCGCGGCGATCTCCTCCTCGTGCGTCACGACGATCACGGTGTTCCCCTGGCCGTGGATCTCGTCCAGGAGCCCCATGATCTCCGTGCCGGTCCGCGTGTCGAGGTTCCCCGTCGGCTCGTCGGCCAGGACCAGCGAGGGACGGTTGACGAGCGCGCGCGCGATGGCGACGCGCTGGCGCTGGCCGCCCGAGAGCTCGTTCGGCCGGTGGTGCATGCGGTCGCCGAGGCCGACCAGCTCGAGCAGCTCCCGGGCCCGCTCCCGGCGCTCCCGCGCGGGGCGGCCCGCGTAGATCAGCGGCAGCTCCACGTTGTGGAGGGCGTCCGCGCGCGGCAGCAGGTTGAACGTCTGGAAGATGAATCCGATCTCCTGGTTCCGGATCCGCGCGAGCTCGTCGTCGTCCCGCTCGCGGATCTCCTGGCCGCGGAGCTTGTACGAGCCGCTGGTCGGCGTGTCGAGACAGCCGATCACGTTCATCAGCGTCGACTTCCCGGAGCCCGAGGGCCCCATGACCGCGACGTACTCGCCGCGGCCGATCCCGATCGAGACGCCGTCGAGCGCGCGCACCTCGTTCGTGCCCATGATGTAGATCTTCCGGACGTCGCGGATGTCGATCAGGGCGCCGTTCGCCGCCTCCGGGCTCATCGCTTCTCCTCGCCCTTCGGCTTCTTCGGCTCCTCGATCTTCACGTTCGCGTCCGGCTTGAGGGTCCGGAGCACGCGGAAGGGCCCGGTCACGACCTTCTCGCCCGGCTTCAGCTCCCCCGCCACCTCGTAGTCGGTGTCGCTCGAGATGCCCGTCGTGACGGTCCGGAACTTCGCCTTCCCGTCCACGATCACGAACACGCCCTTGATCTCCTGGTCCTTCGTACCGCTCGTGGCGACCGTGTCGGCGGCGGCGCGCTTCCGCGCCCGTCCCTTCGCGGCCGGCTTCAACTCCTCGGGCGTGCGCAGCACGACCGCCTGGATCGGCACCGTGAGCACGCTGTCCTTCGTCGCGGTCTTGATCTCGACGTCGCACGTCATGCCGGGGCGGAGCGCCGCCGGAGGATGGTCGAGCATGACGTCGACCTCGAAGTTCGTCTGCTGCTCCTGCGTGCCGAGGTCCTCGATCTTCGGCGAGTTCGCGATCTCGACCACGTGCCCGGCGAAGGAGGTGTCCGGGAAGGCGTCCACCTTGATGGTGGCCGTCTGCGCCATCCGGACCGACGTGACGTCGGTCTCGTCCACGTCGGCCTCCGCCTTCATCGCGCTCATGTCGGAGATCGTCATGATCACGGTCCCCGGATTGTTCATCGTTCCGGTCACGACGATCTCGCCCCGCTCGATGGAGAGCTGGGTCACGACGCCGTCGATCGGGCTGACGAAGCGGGTCTTGGTCAGGTTGTCCTCGGCGCCGCGGAGCGTCGACTCCGCCCGGTTCTCCTCCTCGCGGGCCGCGTCGACGCTCGCCTTGTCGGTGTCGCGCTGCGTGCGGGCCGTCTCGAGCTCCTCCGGGGAGACGAGCTTCTGCGCGAAGAGGGCCTCCTTCCGCTTGAGGGAGGCGTCCGACTGCGCGAACGTCGCCTCGGCGCGCCGGAGGCTCGATCGCGCGGAAGCGAGCGCCGCGCGTGACTCCCCGACGCGCGCGCGGTACTGCGTGTCGTCGAGCTGGAGCAGGAACTGCCCCTTCCGGACGTGGTCCCCCTCCTTCACCGGGAGGCGCACCACCTCCCCCGGCACGGTCGCCGAGAGCTTGACCTGCGTCTCCGGCTGGATGCGCCCGGGCGCGCGCACGGTCGACGTGATCGTCGCGCGCTTCACGGCGGCCGCCTGGACCGCGGCCCGCCCCCCGGCGGCGCGCGTGAGGTTCCCGATGACGACGGCGGCGACCAGGACCACCCCGACGCCGATCAGGACGAGATTCCGCGTGCGCCCCTTCATGAGCTCCTTTCGGCCGGTCCCGGCCCTAGTAGCGACGTTCTCCGATCGCGCGCTCCAGGTCTGCCTGCGCGACCCGGGCGTCGGCCAGCGCCTCGACGTAGCTCCGCCGGGCCTGCTCCAGGTTCACTTCCGCGTTCAGGAGGTCGAGGTACGTGCCCGCGCCGAGATCGTACCGGCCCTTCGAGAACTTGTAGTCCTCCTCGGCGGAGGCGAGGCCGTCCTTCGAGACCGCGATCCGCTGGACCGCCTCGTTCAGGGAGAGCCAGGCCTGCTGGACCTCGACGGTCACGTCGAGCTCCTGCTGCCGGCGCTGCGCCTCGGCCTCGAG
>JBLMXB010000034.1:0-9802 GCA_050257555.1 Hyphomicrobiales bacterium
TCTTCCCGGCCATCGGCATCTGGAGCAACATGGACTCCGGTTACCTGCTCGGGACCCAGGTCCAGGATTCCAAGACCGGCGCGATCGTCGACGCGACCGGCGTGCTCCCGACCAGCCTCGACCCCTGGTGCAAGACCCAGCTCTGGCCCGACCGGCTCGACCTCGTCGATCCCGGCCGCGCGACATCCACGACCCTCCGCGCCACCGAGCTGACCGACCGGATCCTCTACGTGCCGCTCGGCGGGGACGAGTACTACCTGATCGAGAACCGGGAGTACGACCTGAACGGCGACAACACGATCTACCTCGACCGCGACAGCACGACGAACGTGCTCCTGGGCCCGGGCCTCTCGAGCGCCGACCCGAGCGACTCGCTCGGCGACAAGGAGTACGACTTCCTCCTCCCGGGGCAGGGGATCCTCGTCTGGCACATCGACGACACCGTGATCTTCGGGCCGAATTTCAACCCCGACGGCGGCATCAACTCGAATCCCAAACGGCGCGGCGTGAAGGTGATGGAGGCGGACGGGATCGACGACATCGGGGACCCGAATTCGCGCTACTTCTTCGGGAGCCCGTACGACCCGTATTTCGTCGGGAACCACGTGCGCCTCGCGCCCGACACGAGCCCGTCCACGGCGACGAACGACGGCGGGCAGAGCCACATCGCGATCACCGTGAAGAGCCCGCCCGGCCTCGACATGGACCTCGACGTGCTGTCGGAGTGGCGCGCGCTCGGATGGCCGGTCTTCACCGGCTTCGGCCTCGCCGCGAGCCCGCCGACGTACGGGAGCCTCCTCCACGACGGCCGGCGGAACGTGGTCGGCTCCTCGGACAGCCTGATCGTGGCGTGGACGTCCACGGGCGATCCCTACTACGCCTCGAACGCGGGAGGGCTCTTCGCGTCGCTGCCCGCGCCGGTCCACGGCGCCCTGCTCTTCGCCGACAGCCTCTTCCACAGGAATCCGACGGCGGCGCACGGGTCCGCGGTCGTCGCGACGGGGGAGGACGGAAACGTCTACGCGTTCCGCCCCGCCCCGCGCGACTCGACGAGCTCGATTCCGCTCGGCGGGTGGCCGCCGTCGCTCGGCACGGGCGTCCTGGCCACGACGGCCCCGGTCCTCGCGCCTTCGGGCGGCGTGCTGGTCGGCGCGAACGACGGGCGGATCTACGAGATCACGCCGGCCGACAGCGTCTCCTTCGCGCCGCTCGTCACCGCCCTCAGCGACACGCTTCGCGTCGGCGGCGCCCCGGTCGTATCACCGGTGGTCGGCAACCTGGCGGTGGGACGCTTCACCGGGGCCGGCGGATACCTCGTGGCGTACGCGCTCCAGAACGGCGACATGCGGCTCGTCAGCCAGAACGGCAAGGATCCGGGCGGCACCAACCGCACGTGGCCGGTCGGGAACTTCGGCTTCGCGCCGACGGTCCTCGGCGCCGACCTCGACCGCGCGTCCGACGGGAACCTCGAGATCGTGGTGTCGGACGGGGCGCAGGGCACCGTCCACTGCTTCGACGTGAACGGGGACGAGCTTCCGGGCTGGCCGGTGACGATCCCCGGCACGATCCCCGGAGCGGTCGCCGCGGGCGACCTGGACGGGGACGGCTACCCGGAGGTCTTCGCGGTCGACGATCAGGGGAACGCGCACCGGTGGAACCGGAACGGGATCGAGCCGCAGGGGTGGCCGGTCCCGCTCGCGGCGCGATACGGGGCCACGGCTACCGGCACCGGCGGATCGCCCGCGGTCGGCGACCTGAACGGGGACGGCCGCTCCGATCTCCTCGTCGCCCTGTCGAGCGGCGTGCTCGTGGGCCTCGGCGCGGACGGAAAGGCGATTCCCGGATGGCCGATCGCGAGCCAGCCGGGGAGCGACCTCTCCCCGCTCCTCCTCTCCCTCGACGACGCGAACCACGCGCCCGACCCGCCCGGCACCGCGTGGCTCCACGTCGTGGTCGGAGGCGGCGACGGCCTCTGGAACGCGTTCCAGGTCGGGGCCCGCGCCGACAGCGCGCTCTTCACGACCGACGGCATCTCGGCCAAGACCCCCTGGATCGGCTACGGCGGCAACCGGCGCCGGACGTCGGTCCTCGACGATCCCGACCTGGCGCCGCCGGCGGCATCGGCGTCGGCGCTCGCGAAGGGGTCGTTCTACTGCTATCCGAACCCCGCGCGGGGGAGCGACGTCGGCGTCGCGTACACGCTGGGGGACGGCGTCGGATCGGTCACGATCGAGATCCTCGATCCGCTCGGGAACCTGGTGCGGCGCATGCAAGGGTCGCCGGCTCCGACGCAGAACGTGGCGCGGGTGCCGCTCCAGGGGCTCGCGAGCGGCGTCTATCTCGTGCGCCTCGAGGTCAAGCGCGGCGGGTCGAGCGACGTGGCGTTCCAGAAGTTCGCGGTTGTCCATTGAGACCGGGCGAGGTACAATAAACCATTGTTCGCGCACCACTTCAGACCGGTTGAAGGAACCCGTTTCCTGACTTCTCGCCGATCGGCCCCCACCGGGATCCTCGTCGCCCTCTGCTGCCTCGCCCTGGCGCCCGCCGCGCGCGCGTCGTCGATCCTCGACTACCAGCCGCTCCCCCCGGACCAGATCCTGCTCGCGCAGCGCGCCATCGCCGATTCGGGCGACGCCGCGAGCCCGGCCCCCGCACCACCGGCAGCCGAGCACGAGATGCAGCTCCCGACGCCCGCCGAGCAGGCGCACAAGTCGGCCGCGAAGGCGTTCCTCATGGACCTGGCGGTGCCGGGCGCGGGGCATCTCTACGCGGGGAACAAGCGCGGATGGATCCACCTCGGCCTCGAGGCGGTCGCGTGGGTGACGTACTTCCACTATCATGAGCTCGGCAAGTCGAAGGAGCGGCAGTACGAGGCGCACGCGGACGAGCACTGGAGCTACACGCGGTGGGTCGCCTCGTACGGGGGATCGCCGCCGCCCGACGCCGACAGCCTGATCCAGTATTTCTACCAGCACAACAAGCAGCACTACTACGAGGACATCGTGAAGTTGAGCACGTACTCGGGAGGCTGGGACGATCCGGCCAACCGCGACTACAACCGCGGCATCCGGAACGACTCGAACAACTTCCTGACGAACGCGAAGTACGCGGTCACCGGGTCGTTCGTGAACCGCATCGTGAGCTCGGTCGACGTGCTCCGGCTCATGAAGAACCGCGGCCGCGCCGACCTCGACGACACGACGCAGCTTCGCCTGAAGATCCGCACGAAACCCTTCTCCAAGGACAACGCCTTTGGCTTCGAGATCCGGAAGAAGCTCTAGCCTCGAGCCCCGCACGTCGCTGGCCGTCGTGGTCGCGCTCGTGGGGATCCTGACCGCTCCGGGGGCCATGGCCTCGCCGCTCCTCGCGCCGTCCGCCGCCGCCGCGCCGCTGCTCGCGCCGTCCGCCGCCGCCGCGCCGGTCTTCGAGACGGCCGCCTCCGGCGCCGTCGTCCCCGGCGACTTCGCGCCGCTCGCGCACCTCTACGGGAGCGCCATCGCCGAAGGCGCCGCCGCGGCAGCCGCCGAGGCGTCGCCGCTCGCGTTCGAGCGCGGCGGCGAGGCGTCGGCCGCGCGCGAGCCGGGGACGATCCCGGGCCGCAAGAAGGCGATCCTCCTCTCGCTCCTCCTCCCGGGCGCGGGCGAGCTCTCGCTCGGCGCGAAGGGACGGGCGACCGGCTTTTTCATCACCGAGGGGCTGATCTGGACGCACTACGCCTGGTTCCAGGTCGCGGGGCACCTCCGGCGGAACGACTACATCGAGCAGGCGCAGCTCAACGCGGGCGTCGGCGTCTCGAGCGGAACGGACGACTACTGGCGGCTGGTCGGGAAGTACGCGACGTCGAGCGGCACCGGCGCGAGCGCGTACGAGGACGAATTGAGGCGCGAGGCGCGCGACAACTTCCCGGACGATCCGGCGGCGCAGGACGCGTGGGTCGCGCAGCGCCTGCCGACGGGCGATCGCGCCTGGGCCTGGTCCTCGGCCGCCCTGCAGCAGACGTACCACGACACCCGCGAGTCGAGCCGGCGCGCGTTCGACCGCGCGAAGTACTCGTTCGCCGCCGCGATCCTGAACCGGATCGTGAGCGTCATCGACACCCAGGTGATCCATCGGAGGCTGTCGCGAGACGCCGCGGCGCGGCTCGAGGACGGAGGGTTCCGCCTCGCCACCGACACCGCGTCCGACGGGAGCGGGAGACTGGTTCTGACGCGCACCTTCTAGGTCCCTTCCGCCCCTCCGCATCCGGCCGCGCGCTTCGCCGCTTCGCCAAAACCATGAGCGGTCCGTCCTCCCGATTCGTCGTCGCGTTCCTCCTCGCGCTCGCGCTCGCGCGCCCCGGCGCCCCGCCGCGCGCTCTCGGCGCCCCCGCGCTCCTCGAGCGCCCCGCGGGACCTCCAGCGGCGCTCCGCACCGTGATCGTGCTCGATCGCGCCACGCTCGACGGCTGGGGGATCGGACGGCCCTCGGGGGTCGCGTACGACGCGGACGGCTCCCTCTACGTGCTCGACGCCACGCGCCGCCGCGTCGTGAAGCTCGGCGGCGACGGGGCGTTCCTCCACGAGGTGGAGCTGGCCGGCGCGGACGCCGCCCGCCTCGTCCAGCCGACCGACCTCGCCATCGACGCGCGCGGCTCCGTGCTCGTCCTCGACCGCGCGGCGGGCTCCGTGCTCGCGTACGACAAGCGGGGCGCGCTCCTCGCCTCCCACGACTTCGATCCCTCGATCGCCGACGACGCGCGCGCGGCCGGCGCGTCGATCCTGCTCGATTCATTCTCGCGCCTCTGGCTCCTCGCGCCGCGCGCCCGCGACCTCGTGCGCCTCGACGACGCGCTCGCACCCGCGGGAGCGGGACGCTTCCTCGCGCCAGAGGACTCGGTGGGGCTCCCCGCGGCCGCCGCGATCGCGCCGTCGGGCGACGCCTGGATCGCCGACGCGGCCTCGGGGCTCCTCCGGCGCTTCCGCGCGAGCGGCGCGCTCGCCACGTCGACCGCGCTGGCCGACTCGGGCGGCCCCGCGCCGGTCGTGACCGCACTCGCCGTCGACCGCGACGGCTATGTCTTCGCGGGCGACGCCGCGAACGATCGGGTCTCGGTCGTCGCGCCCGACGGCCGGCGCGTCCTCGACCGCGCGCTCGGCGGGCCGGCCTCGCCGTGGCGGCCGGCGGCGATCGCCTGGAGCCGTCTCGATCGGATCGCGGTCGCCGATCCCGACCGCGGCGAGGTGCAGATCCTGGCCGTCGAGCGGGGACCCGCGCCGTGAGGCGCGCGGGCCGGCGCCGTCGCGCGGCGATCGCCTCGGCGGTCGCGGCCGGCGTGATCGCGATGTCGCTCCCGCCGCCGGGAGCCCGGGGCGCCCCGGTCGGCACCGTGACGCCCGGCGGCGAGGGCGCGGCGCCCGACTCGATCGTCCTCGTCTATCCGGTGGGGAAGGCGCCGAGCCTCCTCGCCCTCTCGGCGATCGCGCCGCTCGCCGCGCTTCGGCAGCAGGCGGCCTCCTCGCCGACGTTGCTGCGCCGGGAGGGTCTCGATCCCGCGCGCGCCGCGACCGGCGCCGCGGGCGGCGATCCCCCCTCCGACGACGCGATCGTCGTGAGCGGCACGAAATCGCTGAGCGTCGAGATGGGGCGGGGACGTGACGCGTCGTTGGCGCAGGCGCTCGACCTCACGCTCCGGGGACGGATGGCCGGAGACGTGGAGATCGCCGCGACGCTGAGCGATCAGCGGCTCCCGTTCCAGCCCGACGGGAGCACGCGCGAGCTCCAGGACCTGGACCGGGTCTCGCTCTCGGTACGCGCGCCGCAGGGGGAGGCGACGATGGGCGACTTCCGGCTCGAGGGCCTGCCGGGGACGTTCGCGCGGGTCACCCGCGCGCTCGAGGGAGTCCGAGGCGAGGCGCACGTGCGCGGGACGAGCTGGGACGTCGCGGCCGCGAGCGCGAAGGGGGAGCGGCGGTCGCTCGAGTTCCGCGGCGAGGACGGGAAGCAGGGGCCGTACGACCTCACGCCGAGCGGCGTGAGCGCGGAGGCCGCGGGCGTCGTGGCCGGCACGGAGACGGTCTGGATCGACGGCGTGAAGCTCCGCCGCGGGGCCGACGCCGACTACGTCATGGACTACGGCGCGGGGACGATCACGTTCACGGTCCGCCGCGTGATCACCGCGCAGAGCCGGATCGCGGTCGACTTCGAGGCGGCGACCACGAGCTACCGCCGGAACCTGTACGCGGCCTCGACCCGCGGCGCGATGCGCGCCGGCGGAGGCTGGTACGCCACGTACCTCCGCGAGGGGGACGACGCGAAGAGCCCGCTCGGCGCCTCGCTCACGCCCGAGGACCGGCACGCGCTCGGCCAGGCGGGGGACGCGACCGACGCGCCGCTCCCGAGCGGGATCCGGAACGTCGGCGCGGGGAACGGCTCCTACGCCTGGGACGCGTCGGACCCGTCGCGCGCGCACTGGGTCTGGCTCGGACCGGGGCGCGGCGACTACGAGGTCGACTTCGCGTCGGCCGGCGCGGGGCGGGGCGCGTACGCCGACACGCTGGCCGCCGACGGCACCCGCTTCTACCGCTACGTCGGCCCCTCGCTCGGCGACTACGTGCCGGGCCGCACGCTCACGCCGCCGACCCAGCGGGTCCTCCTCGACGTCGGCGGCACCACCCGGATATTCGGCGCGCTCGGCGTGGAGGCGGAGGTCGCGCATTCGTCGTTCGACAAGAACACCTTGAGCTCGCTCTCCGACGGGGACAACGGCGGCGCGGCGGGACGTCTCGCGCTCTCGCTCGATCCGCGGCCGGTCCGGATCCTCGGCGCGCGGCTCGGGAGCGTGCGCGCCGGCCTCACGTCGCGGATCGAGGACGACCGCTTCGCGCCGATGGACCGCCTCGACGGGTCGTTCGAGGGGGACCGCTGGAACCAGGGCGCCTCGACCGTCGGCGAGCGGCGCCACGAGATGACGCTCCAGTTCGACCCGGTGAAGGCGCTCGGCGTGCGGGGCGACGTCGGCATCCGCTCGCTCGCAGGCGGCTTCCGCGCGTCGCGCCGCGCGGCCGCGCTCGACCTCCGCACGCTCTTCCCGGGAACGCTCCGCTGGGAGGAGGCGCGGAACGCGTCGCCGACCGGGGACGGGTTCCGGTCCCGGTGGTCGCTCGACCTCGCGCGGGAGCACGGGCGCGTCCTGCCGCGCTTCTCGGCGGGCGAGGAGCGGATCACGGGGCAGGACGGCGACAGCGCGAGCGTGCGCCGGAGCCGCCTCTGGACGGCCGGAGTCGGCGTTCGACCGAGCGAGTCGCTCCGGCTCCGGTCGTCGTACGGCGTGCGGCGCGACGAGGCGGTCACGGCGGGCGCGCTCGACGTCTCCGACGCGCGGACGCTGGACGGCGGCGTTACCGCGCGGGCCGGTGACGCCCTCGGTCTCGACGCCTCCTTCAGCCGGCGTCGCGTCGCGCGGATCGCGGGGGACCAGGCGGCGGACCTCGCGCAGCTCGTCCTGACCGGGGGGCGGCCGGGCGGCGGGCTCAGCTCCGAGCTCCGGTACGACGTGACGCAGCTCCGGGAGCCGGTCGTCACGCGGCAGCTCGTGGCGGTCGCGTCGGGCGCGGGCTCGTACGACGCGTACGGGAACCCGCTCCTGGGCGGCGGCTACGAGATGGTCACCGCGACCGGCGATCCGAGCACGCGCTCCCGCGCCACGGTCCAGCTCCGGATCGACGCCGCGCCGGGGCGCGTGCAGACGTACGGCGGGAAGCGCTCCGCGTGGCGCGCGTTCGGCGGGAGCACGACGCTCCGCCTCGAGACGCTCTCCACGCTGCCCCTGGGCCGCGTCGAGCGCGCGTTCCGCTTCGGCGACTACCTCGATCCGGCCTCCACGCTGAACGGGACCATGACCGCGCGCCAGTCGTTCGACTTCGCCCCGATCGGCTCGCGGTTCGACGCGCACGCCGAGGCCGGGGTGAGCCGCACCGTGAACGGGGAGCTGGCGGGACTGCAGAGCCGCGGCGACGGACGCGACGGACGGCTCCGGGTCCGGGCTCCGCTCCCGCTCCGGCTCCGCGCCACGGCGACCGCCGACCTCTCGCGGAACACGCAGACGTCGGAGCGGACCGACGGCGCGGGCGATTATTCCTCGATCGTCCGCGGTCGCGGCTACGAGCTCGAGGTCGCGCGGACGCTCGATCGCGCGTGGACGGTGTCGCTCCTCGGACGCCACCGCCGGGACGCGGACCTGACGCGCGGCGGCTACCAGGACGCCTGGTCGGTCGGGCCGACCGCGCGCTGCGCGACCGAGCGGCTCCGCTTCGACGCGCGCGCCTCCTACGGGCGCCTCGACATCCACGGCCCGTACGCGCCGGCGGGCCGCTACCTCGTCGCGCCGCTCGGGAGGCGCATCGACTACGACCTCGGGAGCGAGTGCCGGATGGGCGAGCGGCTCTCCCTGTCGCTCCACGTGAACGGCGATCAGGTCGAGCGGGGGCCGCTCACGTACGTCGGCCGGCTCGAGCTCCGGAGCTACTTCTGATGGCGCGGCGTAATGCGGAAATCGGGTCGGGTCGCCGGGCGGCGAGCGTGATTGCGCGGTCGTGGGCGATCGCGGTCGCGGTCGGGATCGGGATCACGCCGGGAGGCGCACTCGCCGCGGCGTCTCCGTCGTCTTCGTCGGCGGTTCCCGGTGACGGCGCCTACGCGCTCCGCTTCGACGGCGTGCCCGATTCGCTCCGTCCACTCCTCGCCCTCGCGCCGGGCGACTCGGCACGCCTCTACGACGCCGGCGCGTTGAGCGCGCTCGCGCAGGGGCTCCGCGATCGGCTCGCCGACCGCGGCTTCCTCGACCGGGAGGTGCGCCTCGTGCTCCGGCCCGGGCCCGGCACGCAGCCGGGCGTGGCGCGTCTCGCGGTCTTCGCGCCGGAATCGCAGGCGACGGAGCCGCGCGCGACGGACACGCGCGCGACGGACTCGCGCCCCCTCGTCCCCGTGCTCGCCGCGTCCGGGGACGACGACGGCATCGTCGCGCGCGACGCGGACGCGCTCGACGCCGCGTTCGCCCGCGCGAGCCGTGGCATCCGGACCGTGGACGCGATCGCGGCCGGCGTCTCCGCCGTGCGCGACGCGCTGATCGACCGCGGCCGGTACGCGGCGGAGGTCGGCGTCGATTCGGTGACGACCGAAGGGGGCGCGACGCGCGTCCATCTCCGCGTCGTCCCCGGGCCGCGCACGACCGTCGAGTCGCTCGAGCTGGCCGGGGCGACGAGCACACGGACCTCGGCGGCGACCGCGCTCTCGGGGCTCAGGCCGGGCTCGGCGGTGACCCCCGCCGTGCTCGCCGACGCGCGCGACCGGCTCGTCCAGAGCGGCCTCTTCACGACCGTCGGCGATCCGCGCCTCGTGCCGGGGGAGAGCCCCGGCGGCGCCCGCGTCGTCATCCCGGTCGAGGAGTCGCGCCTGAGCCGCTTCGAGGGCGCGATCGGCGTGGCGCGGGAGGGCGGCGTCACGGGCCAGTTGGATCTCGCGCTCGGGAACATCGGCGGCACCGGCCGCTCCGCGGGGATCCGCTGGTACGGCCCGGGCGGAGGGCGCGACGACTACGCGGTCACGTATCGCGAGCCCGCGCTCTTCGGGAAGCCGATCGACGCCGGGCTCTCGCTCGAGGCGCAGGTCGCCGACTCGCTCTACACGCACACGCGCTGGTCGCTCGAGACGGGGGCGCGCCCGTTCCGCGGCGCGCGCGCCTCGCTCGCGATCGTCCGGAGCGGGAGCGTCTACTCGGGCCTCGCGCGCGGGTCGAGCGCCACCTGGTCGCTCGCGCTCCGCGGGG
>JBLMXB010000035.1:0-6459 GCA_050257555.1 Hyphomicrobiales bacterium
GTTCCCCTTCGCCATGGGGGGAGCCTACCACACCCCTTCGGCGCTCAGGAGATCGGGACGCCCAGGTCCGCGAAGGAGGCCGCCTCGAGGCGGACGCCGAAGCGCCTCCCGAGCGCCTCGAGGAGCGGCCCCTCGATCTCCCCGGGGGCCACCGCGCGGCCGAGCGCCTCGCCGGCCGAGCGGGTGTGGTCGCGGAGCATCGCCTCCGCCTCGAGGCGCGCGGTCCGGAACCGGGCCACGTCGCGGTGACGCGGGGAGAGCGGGATGGAGCCGTGGCTGAGCGCCGCGCGCGGCGCGAAACGGGAGGCGATGCCCGCCGCCTTCCGATCGCCGACCCGCACCTCGCCGACCGCCGCGCGCGCGAAGCAGGGGCGCGCGCCCGGCCGGCCCGCGGGGCCGTCCTCCTCGCCCCGGCCCACCACCGTCGCGGGGATGCCGGCCGCGCGGAGCCCCGCCGCCACGCCGTCCGCCACGGCGAGCGCGAAGGCGCGCGGGCCCGCCGCCCACGGCCCCGGCACGGAGGCCGCGACCGCGAACGTCACCTCGTCGTCGTGGAGCACCGCGTCGCCGCCGGTCGGGCGCTGCACGACGTCGATCCCCTCCGCGCGGAGCGCGTCCTCGTTCCAGCCTTCGGGGAACGGCTCGGCCCGCCCGAGGCTCAGCGTGGGATGCGCCCAGCCGTAGACGCGGAGGGCGAGCCGGTCGGGACCGGCGCCCGCCCACCCGAGCAGCGCGTGGTCGATCGCCATCTGGTCGCGGCCGGGGAGGACGACGCGGGGGAGGAGCGCGGCGGTCAGGAGCGCCCGCACGGCGCGCCTAGAAGCGGACGATGCCGAGCCAGTTGTCGAGCAGGAACTGGACGCGGCCGATCAGGAGCGAGACGCGCGCCATGACCGTGTAGCCGTAGGAGGCGCCGAAGCTGACCATCAGGAAGTAGACGCCGACCTTGGCCACGCCGCCCATCGTCCCTTTGTGCTCCTTCGAGAAGAAGAAGAAGATCAGCGTCGCGAGGAGCCCCGCGACCAGCAGGATGTTGTTGATGCTCGTGCCGACCTGCCCCGGCACCCAGAGCGGCAGGATGCTCGCGCTGATCTGCTGGACGAAATCGCTCTGGCCGAACCCGGTGATTCGGATCGCCGGGTAGACGCCGAGGATCACCGCGATCGACCACCGCGAGAGCCACTCCCCCCTCGGGAAGAACCGCGAGAAGAGGAAGAGGCAGAGGATCAGCGGGACGATCAGGATGTACTGCGTCGAGAACGACCCGAAGAGCGGGTCGAGCAGGTTCGGCTTGATGGACGAGTAGTACGTGAGGACGACCCAGTACCCGGCGGACACGCCGACGAACAGATGCTCGCAGAACTTGTAGACCGGGTTGTCCTTGTAGAGGAACGAGAAGATCCCCAGCGTGAGGAGGGCTCCGACCCAGACGCTGATGTCGGTGCTGACGTGCATGCGCCTAGCCCCTCCTCCGGTCCTTGTCGGCCCCGAGGAACGCCAGGTTCCCGAGCACGATCATGAGCGCGATGAACACGTGGGCCAGCGACTGGGCGTCCATGCCGCGCGTGGCGAGCGCCTTGTGCCCGATCAGCACCTCGTATTCCGCCGCGCCGGCCATGCCCCCGAGCAGTCCGAGCAGCTGTCCCGCCTGGAGGTACGGGTAGTACTCGGGGGCGCTGACGGCGGTGACCCCGGCCACCATCGGCAGGTGGTACCGCGACTGCACCTGCTGCACCCACTCCTTCGTCCCGGGATAGCCGGCGCTGATGGAGACCAGCATGGCGAACTGCTCGTAGTTCTCGATGCCGTTCATCACCGGGAGGGAATCGACGGGGATGCCGCGCCGGTCGACCGGGAACGTGCGCCGGATGCTGCTCCCCATCTGCGACATCACGACCTCGTTCCCCGACTTGTAGCCGAGGTTCACGTAGTCGACGCCTTCCACCTTGTGGTACTCGCGCGCCGCGATGTGCATGACCTGGTCGGCGAGCGGCGGGCCGCCCGGATAGAGCTCCACGCCGACGATCTTGATGTTCCGGCTCATGAGCTGCCGGATCGCCGCGAGGTGCATCGGATAGTTCTCGGCGATCGTGCCCGGGTCGTAGTCCCCCGCGACCAGCACGGTCGAGCCCTCCGGCAGCTTCTGGATCGCGTCGTAGAACGCGACCGAGGGCCCGCTCGGCTTCACCGGCGCGATGTGGAACCCGAACGCGAGCGGGAAGATCGTCAGGACGGCGACCGCGAGGAAGATCCACCGCCGGTCGAGGCCGCGGAGCGCCGAGAGGTCGAGGCTCATCCGCCGCCCTCCCCGCCGCCGTACGTCTTCTCGATCCCGAGGATGATGCGGATGCCGGTCGCCATCACGCCGAGCGCGGCGCCGATCAGGATGCCCCGCTTCGCGGCGTTCTGCGGGATCTCCATCAGCCAGTCCGCCGTGATCGGGATCCACGGATGGATCGCGTTCCCGATCGGAACGCGGCCGATCATGAGGATGAAGGCGGCGATCGCCAGGAGGAGGGCCTCGAACGTGCGGATCCGGAAGGCCCGGAACGCCGCCGACGCGATGAAGAACGCGAGCAGGGCGAACATCGTCGCCGACATCGCCGTGTAGACGTTCCGGTACATCCAGGAGAACTTCGACGTGTCGTCGAGGTAGTGGTTCCCCTCCGAGAAGCCGATGATCATCATCGCGAAGAGCCCGAGGAGGAGCACGATCTTGTACGGCCAGTCCTGCTGGCGCTGCGAGACCTGCTGCACGTTGATGCGCAGCACGTTCGCGACGCCGAGCACGTACGTCGCGCCGACGATCACGATCACCCACTGCTGGATCGAGTCGTAGAACGTCCGGATCGCCGGATGCGGCACGAAGAAGCCGATCAGGCAGAAGATGCCCGTCAGCAGGGTGATGATGACGGGGACTTCGCGCTTCACGCGGCCCCCCTCATTGCGTCGAGAACCACTGGCTCAGGACCGGGTTGCCCAGGGTGTAGAGGAGGCAGCCCAGGACCAGCACGGAGATCAGCATGACCTTCACCGTGTCGGCCGCCTTGAGGCTCCCCAGGAGGATCGGCTCGTTGGACAGGAGCGCGCTCGCCGCGTAGTACTCCTCGCCGATCAGCGTGTAGTCGCACGCCACCACGAAGAACGGCATCTGGTGGACGTTCGCCGTGCCGGCGATCTGGATCGCGCCGACGAAGTGCCCCGTCTCGGCCAGGAGGAGCGACTCGGCGAAGAACGCGCCGAGGAGGAGGTTCGCGGCCGGCCGCTCCCGGAGCATCATGCCGTTCACCGCGGCCACGTACGCGAACTGCTCCGACGTCAGGTAGCGGACCTGGTCGGACTGGTACGCGTCCGCGCGGCCGACGTCCTGGTAGCCCGACTTCACGACCTCCTCGGCGACCGTGAAGACGGCCGGGGAGTTCGTCGGCACGTCGAGCCGCGTCTCGTACTTGGCCGCGGTGCGCGCGACCTGGCCCAGGAGGATCATGCTCGCGATCGTCTGGATGTCGTCGATGTCCTGGATCCCGGGGATGTAGAGGATCCCCTTCCCCATCTCGGTCGCGCGGCCGATCGCTTCCTCGATCGCCGCGAGGCCCGGGATCGTCCGGAACTTCCACCGGACCCCGCGATGCGCCTGGTTGATGTAGAAGAAGAGGACGATGAAGAAGATCGAGGTGACGACGAGGACGTTGATCTTGGTCGTGTCGATCCAGTCCGGGGACGGGATCGCCGCGTCCGACACGTCGGAGTCGAGCGCGGGATCGGCCGGCTGCGCGACGAGCTGGTACTCGTACGGGGTGCCGTTCTGGAGCTGGGGACTCTCGTCGACGAAGCGCGTGACGGCCCCCTCGACCGTGCCGATGGGGGCGAACATTCCGCCGCGCTCCCGCCGCACGAGCGTCCAGGACGCCGGTGGGGTCGCGGGGGTGGTCCAGGTGAGCGTGATGCTGCCGCCGCCGTCGTTGGGCGTGTCGGTCGCCTGGAGCGGGAACGCGCCCGCCGAGGCCGGGAGGCAGAGGGCCGCCCCGAGGAGGAGCGGGAGCCCGATCGCGCGGAGCCGGAGAGAGGGCTTCAGGGGCGCGCCCCCCTCGGGGCGGGCGCTGCCGATGGGGGTTCGAGGTGGTGGATGCCCACTCGGTTCGCGATCCTCCGTCTCCGTGCCGGTCCGAACGACGGAGGGACGGTACGGGCCGCGCCCTCCCCTGTCAAGGACCGATCCCTTGTCATCGATCGATTACGACTCGATCATCTCCACGTTGGCCCGGGGGAGCATGACCCGCTCCTCGCCGAAGTCGACCTCGAGCACGCGGACCTTTGCCTCGGTCTCGAGCGCGATCAGCTCGGGCGGGAGCGCCGTCACCTTGCCGAGCTTGCCGAAGTAGGGCTGGCGGATGACCCGGATCTGGCTTCCCACGACGAGGCCCCCCTCCTGGCTGCCGTCTCGCTTCGCGTCGGCCCGGCCCGCCTCCTCGAGGCGCGGCGCGATGATCTCGGGCCGGAGCACGCCGGCGCGGATCTGCGTCGCGCCGCTGACCGAGACCTTCCGTCCTTCACAGCCCTTCAGGAGTTCGAACGTCCGGCCGGCCATCGGGATCTCCCCGAACCCCTCGGTCACGACGAGCGTGAGGCCCTTCTCCTCGGATCCGGTGATCGCCACTCCGAGGTCGTAGCCGAGGAACTCGCGCAGGTCGTGGTCGTCGAAGCCGCCGACCACGATCGCCTTCACGCCCATCGCCACGGCATGCCGGAGGGTCTTCGTGGTGACGTGCGCGCCCCCGACCACGACCTTGCCCCGCGCCGCCTCCGTGACCATCGCCTCCGTGAGGATCTCGCCCGGCGAGGCGACGGCCACGTGGAGCTGCCCCGACGTCTCGCCGCCGACGCCGAAGATCCCCTGGATGAACGTGCCGCACGTCTCCACGGTCACGCCCTGGTTCGGATGCACTTCGGAAATCGTGCCGTCGACGTACGCGTCGACCTCGACCGGGATCGGTGGCTCGCGAAGGAGCGCCTGTCCCGTCACGCTCGAGACGTTCTCGAGGGTGCCGTCGATCGGCGAGAGGCACTTGGAGCGGAAGAGCCCGAAGAACGACTTCGACTCGGCGAACGGCTCCCCCTTCTTGACCGGCGAGCCCACCGCCTTCACGAGGCACTCGTTCACGTCCTCGGGCAGCACGCCGAGGATGTTCGCGGCGTTCACCGTCTGCACGTTGCCGGGCAGCTCGGTTCGGGCGACGACCGTCTCGGCCGTGACCTTGTCGCCGCGCTTCACGAGCACGGTGCCGGCCAGCGGCAGCTTGCGCTCGCGGTGCAGCGTCGCGAACGCGGTGACCTTGAGTCCTGGCGTATACGAGTGGGCCACGCGTCAGCTCCTTGCCGAGAGGGCGGCGTCCCGCCGGAGAATGTCCTTCGCCTCGGCGGGATAGATTCCCAGCGCCTCGTTCCATTCGTTCAGTTTCGCGATCCGCTTCGTCCGGTCCTCGGGGAGGCCGAACGGCCGGCGGCCGCGGCAATCGAAGATCGCGCCGACGACGCCGCCCCGGAGCGTCACGGTCCGCTCGCGCCCCTTGCCGTCGCCGACGTCGAACGCCTTCTCCGGCCGGAGCACCGCCTGCGCGGTCTGGCCCTCCGGGAGCGGGACCAGCTTCAGGTAGCCGTACGGGATGGAGAGCTCCTCCTTCTTCCCGTCCTCGTGCGTGAGCTCGACACGGAGCATCGTCTGCCCGTCCTTGCCGGGGCCGACCGGCGCGACGCTCGACCCGAGGCGGATCAGGCAGTCCTTCTCGAACACCTGTTTCGCCGCCAGCGGGTGGACCGTCGACAGCACGCCGAGCTGCGGCATCATGAAGATGGAGTCGACCGCGAGCTCCGTGACGTGCTCCGGCAGGAACGCGTCGAGCAGCATGAGCGCCGCCTGCGCGCGCCGCGGCGCGTGCGAGAGGACGCCGCCGCTCCCGACCAGGAGGTCGAGGTGGTCGAGCCGCACGAGCGACTCGCCGCTCGCGGTCTGCTCGAACGTGTCCGAGATCGTGCGCTCCTGCTGCACGCCCTTCAATCCGACCGCGAGCTGCTTGTGCTGCTCGAACGCGAGGCGGAGCGCCTCGCGCGAGATCGCCTGCTCGATGATCAGCTCCTGGAGCGACTGCGGGATCGTCGTGGGCCGGATCATCTTGTTCTTGATCCGGTTCCGGAGGTCCGGCTCGCCGATCTCGAACGGCACCCAGCGGAGGATGTTCGCGAGGCCCGCTTCCGCGAGGACGTTCGACACGCTGTAGCTCATGCCGAGGTTCGCGCTCACCGTGCGATTGAAGACGCCCTGGAAGACCGAGAAGACGTCCGTGGTCGCGCCGCCGATGTCCACGCCGATCACATTGATCCGCTCCTCCCGCGCGATCGTCTCGATGATGAGCCCCACCGCGCCGGGCGTCGGCATGATCGGCACCGGGCTCCAGGTCATCA
>JBLMXB010000036.1:0-4492 GCA_050257555.1 Hyphomicrobiales bacterium
CCGACCGCGCGCCCGAGGCTCGCCGCCGCGCCGACGTCCCACTCGCCGGTTCCGAAGTCGCCGACGTCGGCGACGGGGGCCTTGACGGAGGCGCCGAGCGACGCGTAGCTCCGGGGGCCGGTCAGCGCCTTCCAGGCCACGGTCGCGATCGGATCGCCGAGGGCCACCTCGTAGCCCGGAACGCTCGACGCGGGAACCGGCACGCGCATCCCGCCCGCGCGCGGCGCCCCCATGCCGCGCCGCCCGCCCCCGCCGCTGTCGGCGACCGCGCCGGAGATCGGGCCGCCGCTCGGCACGCCGCCCCCGCCCGACGTCGTGACGAGCGTGGTGTTCTGGAGGAGGAGCGGCCACGTCGCGCGGAGCGACCAGCGCGACGCGTCGAGCGTGGCGCCCGGCGTCAGCGCGAACGTGTTCGTCCGCTCGTCGAAGAAGTAGCGGCCGGTGGCCGCGGAGATCGTCGCCTCGTAGCGGAGCGACGCGCCCGCGACCCCGGCCGTGAGGAGCGTCGCGCCGACGACGAGCGCCGCGCCGACCACGAGCGCGCCGGCGCGGGCCCGCGTCATTCGAACGCCTGCGGCAGCGCTTCCGCCGACTCCTCCATCTCCCGCAGCGTGACGTGGAGCCGGTCGTGGAGGCGGTCCATCTCGCGGAGCCGCTCGCGGTCCCCGTTCAGGGTCGAGTCGTTCCGCATGTTGTCGCACGCCTCCGCCATCGTCCGGAGCCGCTCCTGGAGCTGCGCCATGGTCCGCACGGTCTCCCGCGCGTTCACCGGCGCGTCCGTCGCGTCGCTCCACTCCCCGAGCGACCGGAGCCGCTCGTTCACGCGGACGACGTGCTCGGCCAGCTCCTGGTTCCGGGCCCGGACCATCTCCGCCTCGTCGGCGGGCAGGGGATCGCACTTCCGCTCCTTCATGGTCGCCAGATAGCGGAGCGTGTGCTGCGCCTCCTCCATCTCCCGCGCCATGACGCGGAACCGCTCCTCGACCCGATCGATCGCCTCGAGGCGGCCCGGCTTCACGTCGCCCTCGAGCTTCGATTCGTGGACGGCCATCAGCCGCTGGACGTCGCCCAGCCGCGCGCACGCCTCCTGCATCTGCGCCCCCATCCGCTGGTAGCTCTGCGGCACCTTGTCGCGCTGCATCGCCTCGTTCATCTTCCGCACCTGGTTCGTGAGCTCCTGGAGCGACTGCACCGTTTCCTGGCGGCGCTGCTGGAGCACCATCCGGTCCGGCGTCGGCGGTGGCGTGCGAGGAGGCGCGCCGCCCGGCTGACCCGTCACCGGAGGCGCGAGGAATACGAGCGCCGCCGCGATCGTCGCGAGCGTGGTCTTCATGGGTGGACTCCCTGGTTCTCCCGGGCGGGACCGCGCCCGCCCTGGACGCGCCGCCGCCCCAGGCCGCCCCCGGGGGGCGCCTTCCACGATAGTGACGCCGGGCGCGACGGGTCGTTCGTGGTCCGTTGGTAGGCGGAGCGAGGAGCCCTACGAGGTAGCCGCGTCGAGGAGGGCGTCGAGCGCCGCCGGGTCGGTCACGGGCGCGGCGCACGCGAAATTCTCGCAGACGTACGCGGCCGCGGCGTCGCCGCGCGGGGTCTGCGCCTCGGTGAACGGCGCGAGCCGCGTGAGCGCGCGTCCCGACTCGCCGGGCTCGCGCAGGAGGAGGACGGTCCGCGGGAGGTGCTTCCGGCGGATCGCCGCGAGGAGCGCGTTCGTGTCGGGCGCCCCGGCGCGGCCCGCGACGACGATCTCGCGCGTCGGTCCGTACGCGAAGTCGAGCGCCAGGAGGAGCTGCGTGTGCGCCGCGGGCGCCCGGGCCACCGACCCCGCGAAGGCCCGGAAGAGCGCCTCGGCGCGCCGCTCGTGCTCGACGCGGCCGGTCATGCGCGCCAGCCGGAGCAGCACGAGCGCCGCCACCGAATTGCCCGACGGGAGCGCGCCGTCGTACGTCTCCTTCGCGCGCGCGAGGAGCGGCTCGCCGTCCTCCCCGGTGAAGAAGAAGCCGCCGTTCTCCGCGTCCCAGAAGAGGCGCTCCATGTCGGCGACGAGCGCGGTCGCGCGCTCGAGGCGCCGCGGATCGAACGTCGCCTCGTACAGCTCGATCTGCCCCCACGCGAGGAACGCGTAGTCGTCGAGGTAGCCTACGTGCGCGGCCTCGCCGTCCCGCCAGCGCGCGAGGAGCCGCCCGTCGCCCCGGACGAGGCGCGCGTCGACGAAGTCGGCGGCCCGGGCCGCCGCGGTCGCGAGGGCCGGCTCGTCGAGCACGGCGGCGGCGCGCGCGAGCGCGGCGATCATGAGACCGTTCCAGGCGGTGAGGATCTTGTCGTCGCAGAGGGGCCGCGTCCGCCGCGAGCGCGCGTCGAGCAGGCGGCGTCGCGCGGCGTCGAGCCGGGTCGCCAGCGCCTCCGGCTCGAGCGCGAACTCGCGCCCGACGGCGGCCGGATCGGCCGGCAGATGGAGGATGTTCGTCCCGCCGAGGACGCCGGTCGCCGGATCGACCCAGTTCCCCTTCGGCTCCACGCCGTGCACGCGGCCGAAGAGCGGCGCATCCTCCGGCCCGAGGACCTCCTCGAGCTCGGCCTCGGTCCAGACGTAGAACTTCCCCTCGTGCCCCTCGCTGTCGGCGTCCTCCGCGGAGCGGAAGCCACCTTCCGGGTCCGTCAGGTCGCGGAGCACGTACGCCGCGATCTCGCGCGCGGCCGACGCCGCGAACCCGTCCCGCGTCGCGCCGTACGTCTCGACCAGCGCGAGGAGGAGGAGCGCCTGGTCGTACAGCATCTTCTCGAAGTGCGGCACCAGCCACTCGCGGTCGGTCGAATAGCGGTGGACGCCGAAGCCGACCTGGTCGTAGATGCCGCCGCGCCGGATCGCGCGGAGCGTCCGGATCGCCATCTCGAGCGCGCGCCCGTCGCCGGTCCGGTTCGCGTAGCGGACCAGGAACGAGAGCTGGTGCGCGGTCGGGAACTTGGGCGCCGGGCCGAATCCCGCGAAGTCGTCGTCGAACCGCTGGAGCAGGTGCTCGAACGCCTGCGTCAGGATCGCGGGCTCCGGGCGCTCGCCCGGCCGGCCCTCGAACTCGCCGCGGATGGCGGCCACGATCTCCGAAGCCGAGGCCTCGATGCGGTGCCGCTGGGATTCCCAGGCGGCTCCGATCTGGAAGAGGACGTCGATGAGGCCGGGCCGCCCGAAGCGCCCTTCCGGCGGGAAGTACGTGCCGGCGAAGAAGGGACGACGGTCGGGCGTGAGGATCACGGTCAGCGGCCAGCCGCCGCTCCCGGTCAGCGCCTGGCAGACGGTCATATAGATGTGGTCGACGTCGGGCCGCTCCTCGCGATCGACCTTGATCGGCACGTACCGGTCGTTCAGGAGCTCCGCGACGTCGCGCCGCTCGAACGACTCGCGCTCCATCACGTGGCACCAGTGGCAGGTCGCGTAGCCGATCGAGAGGAAGATCGGCTTGTCCTCGTCGCGCGCCTTCGCGAACGCCTCCTCGCCCCAGGGATACCAGTCGACGGGGTTGAACGCGTGCTGGAGGAGGTACGGGCTCTTCTCGTGACGGAGCCGGTTCCCCTGGGCCGGCGCGGTCACGTCAGGAGGCCCGCTCGATCACGCCTCCCGCCACGAGCCGGTCGCCGTCGTAGAGGACGAGCGACTGGCCGGGGGTCAGGGCGCGCTGGGGCGCGTCGAAGAGGACGTCGGCGACGTCCGGGCCCGCCGGGGTCAGCACGGCGGGGGCGGGCTCGTGGAGGTAGCGGATCTTCGCGCGGCCCGCGACCGGCCCGTCGGGAGCCGCGCCGGCGCTGTAGCTCACGCGCGCGATCCGGGCGCCGCGCCGGTAGAGCGCCTCGTCCCGGTCCACGACGACCGTGGCGGTCTCGGCGTCGATCCGCGTCACGTAGCGCCGCTCCCCCGCGGCGACGGGCACGCCGCGCCGCTGGCCGACCGTGAACGCGTGGACTCCGTCGTGGCGCGCCAGCTCCCGGCCCGCCGCGTCGGTCACCGCGCCGGCCGGAGCCGCCGCGACCCGCTCCGGGAAGCGCTCGCGGAGGAAGTCCTGGTAGCGCTTCCCCTCGACGAAGCAGATGTCCTGGCTCTCCCGCTTGTCCGCGACCGCGAGACCGAGATCGCGCGCGATCGCCCGCACCTCCCCCTTCGCGAGGTGGCCGAGCGGGAAGAGCGACGCGGCGATCGCCTCCTGCGCGAGGCCCCAGAGGACGTACGACTGGTCCTTCGCCGGGTCGGCGGCCCGGAGCAGCGTCGCGCGGCCGGACGCGTCGAAGCCCCGGCGCGCGTAGTGCCCGGTGGCGACGTAGTCGCATCCGAGCGCCCGGGCGCGGCGGAGCAGCTCGCCGAACTTGAGCCAGTTGTTGCACTGCACGCACGGGTTCGGCGTCCGGCCCCGCAGGTATTCGCCGACGAAGTCCTCGATCACGTGCTCGCGGAACGCGTCCTCGAGATCGAGCACGTAGTGGGGGAAGCCGAGCCGGCGCGCGGTCT
>JBLMXB010000037.1:0-9623 GCA_050257555.1 Hyphomicrobiales bacterium
AACTTGTTGTAGACCCGGTGGATCAGGAGCGGCGCCTCGTCCGGCTGGCGCTGGATCCGGGCGGAGAGCTCGAGGACGTTCCCGTCGGTGGCGAGCGTGAAGGTCTGCGTCATGATCCCGCCCCCGGGAATGCTCCGCGTCAGGATCAGGTTCGGGTTCTCCCAGCGTCCCTCGCGGATCGAGGAGAGCGGCGACGCGCTGGCGTTCACCGCGATCGCGCCGAGGTCGACCGGCTGCGCGGCGCGGCCGTCCTCGCTGATCTCGAGGTGCGCGCCGTGCTGGAAGATGATGATGGTCTGCGCCGCCAACGGCTGGGCGTAGGGCGCTCCGGGCTCGGCGTCGAGGAAGCGGCGACGCCCGCGGCGCGGTGCGGTGTCGGAGCCCTCGTCGCGCGACCCGCGTCCCGGGAGCGTTCCGCTCGGGATCCACGAGCCGTCCACGCGGGGGCGCGGGTCGCTCTTCGCCCAGTCGATGCGCCAGATGCCGGGCAGCGAGGAGGGGGGAACGGCGGCGTCGCTCGCGCCGTGTGGCGAGCCGGGATCGAGCGCCGCCGCGGGACGCGGCCCGGCGAGGAGGAGGAACACGAGCGCACCCCAGGCGAGCCGTCGGAGCGCGCGCCGCGCGCCCCGACCCGCCGTCGTCCGCTCGATGCCGCACCGCCCGCTACGGCGCCTTCTCATAGACGCTCTTCACCTCGATCGTATCGCCGCCTCGGGGCGGCTCCATCTTCGCGTCGATCGTCAGCGTGGCGCCGTCCTTCGAGAGCGCGTACGCCTCGGTCACCTTGCCGCCCCGGCCGAACTTCGTCTCCACCACGAGCGCGCCGCTCTTCCAGGACGCGTGGTCGGTGACGCTCGCGTCCTCGCCGACCTCCCGCGTGTGATCCTTTCCGTCCGGGTAGAGTACTACGGGAATCCGCCCCGGCTCGATCATCTGGATCTGCACGCCCGATTCGTTCACCTCGAGCGTGTCGGGCTGCCGCAGGACCGACTGCATGAACCCGCCGCGCGGGCCGCCCCAGCCGCCGCCGCCACCACCGCGACCGCCGTAGCCGCCGCCACCGCGACCGCCGTAGCCGCCGCCACCGCGGCCGCCATAGCCGCCGCCGCCCATCCGCTCCCTTCTCGCTTCCATGCCCGCGCGGAGCTTCGCGGCCATGTCATCGCTCTGCTTTGGATTCAGGATCCACGTTCCCGATAGGTCGGGCTGCGGCTTCTTCTCCTTCGCTCTCGCGGGTCCGGCCGCGAGGGCGGCCGCCGCGATCAAGGTCGCGGCTGCCGTCCCCCAATAGAACCGCATGCGGCCGTTCGAGTTCCGGTGGGCGCGCTTCGATCGTTCCTCCATCGCACGGGACTCCTTCGCGGGCGGCCGCCCCGTGCCGGCGGGCGCCGCCCTCCATGGGTTCGCTGCGCGGGGAAGATCCCCGGGGTCGGCGAGGAGGATTTTGCAGAGCGCGTGCCAGCGCTATCTCCATGCGGAATCGTGAGTCGGGCGGGGTCCGTCGGAGGGTGACGCGCGGATCCGGCACGCCACGGGTGCGGGTCCCGCATCCGCGGGCCGGACGTGCGGGCCGGACGCGCGGGCCGCCGCCTCTTCAGTAGAGGCCGGGGAGCAGGCGCCGCGTCCGCCCCATGTACGCGCGGTACCGATCGCCGAACTGATCGCAGAGGAACCGCTCCTCCACGTCCATGCGCCGGGAGAACATCCAGAAGACGACCGGGAGGAGGAGCACCGCGATGCCGCTCCGGAAGACGCCCGCGAATCCCACGTCCATGAGCAGGATGCCGACGTAGCTCGGATGGCGCACCAGGGCGTACGCGCCGTCCGTCTCGAGCCGGTGCCCTTCCTGGAGCGCGACGACCGACGCGAAGCGCTCGCGCAGCTCGAGCATCGGCCAGACCCGGAGCGCCGCCCCGGCCGCGAGGAAGCCGAGCCCGATCCAGCGGAGCGCATCGCCGCCCGGCAGGACCGCGATGCCGCGGACGTCGAGATACGGCATCGCGTACGCGGTGAAGAGCGAGTGGAAGACGAGGAGCGGGAAGAACGGCTTCCAGTCGGGCGCGTGCTTGAGTCCCCGGCTCCGTCCGGCGGTGTAGAGCGTCATGACCGGCATCATGAGGAGGTGGATCACCACGACACCGACCCGGACCGGATGGGCGAAGAAGCCGCCGACGCTCCCCCACCCCAGCACCATCAGGAAGAGGAAGAGGAGCACGTTCATCGGAATCCCGAGGAGCTGGCGGAGCGGGACGCGCGGACGTGGGGTCATGGGGTCAGGATCTCCGGATGTACGTTCGCAAAACGCAATGCGGGTCGCCTCGTTCGCCGCCCGCGCTTCGGGCGCCGCGTCGATCGGTTCGGCTTCGTCCGCCGACGGGATTCCCCTCTCGTCGCCGTGGCCCTCGTATTCTCGGGACGGCGGCCGAGGGCGCGGTCGTTCGGCCGCGGACCCGCACCGGGCCGGCCCGCCAGGACGATGAGGGCAAGAACCAAGCCAAGCCCCGAGCCGAGGCGAGCCCCGCCGCCTCATGGATTGCGCTGGCACGCGTCCGATCGTGGGACTACCATTGGAAGCGGACCCAGTCGAGAGTCCATCGCGCGGCGTCGGAGACCGAACGCCGACGCGGGGCTCCCGACCCGCGGTCACCCCTCGAAGTCCCCGCGCACCACGGGCCGGGGGTCGCGTCGACGCGACCCATGGCGACCACCCCCGCCAGACGGATCAGCGATGCCGGACCGATCGTGCCCCGGGCGCGACCGGAGTCTCCGAGCCGCTTTCAGAGGACCCTGGTGGTCCGGAAGGGGGCTCCCATGAGACCGTACCTGCTGGAGCGGCATGACGAGCGGGAAGACCATCCCGCCACACTCACCGAATACGACCTCGATCTCCTCGAAGCGCGCGCCCGGTGGGGCGTGATCGGAGCGTGGATCGCCCTGGCGGCGGTCGTGCTCCTGATCGGCGTCTTCGTGAGATCCGAATTCGCGATCCGCGGCGTCGAGAACGCGGCGCGGGCACGCGAGGCCGCGCTCACCGCGAACGTGCAGGCGCTCACCGAGCAGCTGGCCGAGCGGACCGCGGAGAGCCGCATCGCCTCGACGGCGATGAGCGCCACCGAGCCGTCCGCCGACCGGCTCCGCGGACAGATCGGCGCGCTGGCGGCGCGGCAGCAGGCGCTCGCGAGCGGCCAGGAGGCGCTCGCCGCCCGCGTCGAGCAGCAGGCGGGCCACGTCGCCAACCTCGGGCTCTGGCGGAGCGGCATCGACGCGGCGCAGGCCGATCGCGACGCCCGTCTCGGCGCCCTCGAGACGTCGGCGAAGGCGACCGCGGGCGGATTCGACACGCGCGTGGCGAAGCTCGAGCGCAAGGTCGACTCGATCGACAAGACCGTGACCACGCAACAGGAGGTGCTGGCGAGCACGAGGAAGAAGCAGAGCGCGATGATCGCCGCGATCCCGATCTTCCTCGGGCCGTACATCCACGTGATCGACCACGGGGGCCGGTAGCATCGCCCCGGTTGCCGCCGCCGACCGGCGGCGGTAGACTCGTGGTACTGGACCCGCTGATCGAGTCCATCGCGCGGCGAAGGAGACGCGTCGCCGGCGCGAGGACGGCTCGTCGCGGACGACGGGGGCGCCGCATGCCGGCGCCCCGGCCGCGGCGCCGTCCGACGCGCCCGCGCGGAGCGGCCCCACCGCCGGGAACCCGCCCCCAGCTTCGTTCCCCCATCGATCGGTCGTTCGACCGTCGCCTTCCCGCCTCGACGCCGGAAACCGTCGGGCGCCCTGCCCGGGAAGGAGCACGTCATGCGACGCCATCTCAGTGACGAGAAGGAACCACGGGAGGATCGGCCGGTCACGCTGACCGAGACCGACCTCGAACGTCTGGAACGGAAGGCGCGGTGGGGCATCGCGGCGACCTGGATCGCCGCGGCCCTGCTGCTCGCGATGGCGGGGGCGGTGTTCGCCGCCGCGGGGACCGCGCGCGTCCTTCGCGCGCGGGTCGACGCGGAGCGCGCCTCGTTCGCCGACAGCCTGTCGCGGGTGACGGCGCTGGTGCGCGCCCGGACCGCGGCGGACCGCATCACCACGGAGGCGTCGGCCGCGGTCGCCGGCGTGCGGGCACGGATCGCGGCCGTCGAGGCGCGGACGCGCCACCTGGGCGACGTGCACACGGTGATCGGGAACCGGATCGACGAGACGCAGAGCCGCGTCTCGACGCTGGAGCGCGAACAGGCGGCGCTCCAGAAGAGCGACGCGTCCCTCGGCGGGCGGCTCGCCGCCCTCGGCGATTCGCTGTCGTCCCGGTCGACCGGACTCCACGCGGCGATCGCGGCGGTGAACGCGCGGATCGACGAGATCGACGGGAGGCTTCCGGTCACGGGCGGGGCGGGCGCGGCGGTAGCGCCGGCGAGCGCGCCGTCCCCGGAGAGCGGGACGGCCCGTTAGCGGAGGATCAGCCGAACATCGAGCCGGCGAGGCGCCTGGCGCCGTACACGCCGATCGCGGTCCCGAGCACGCTGACGAGGAACGCGGCGAAGAAGCCGAAGCGGTCGCCCAGCCACCAGCCGAGCCAGCCGCCGGCCGTCGCGCCGATCAGCACGAAGAGCCTCGTCACGGCCGCCCGCCCGCGCGGGGGGTCGCGAAGAACGCGAGCACGAAGAGGACGAAGAGGATCCCGTCGATGATCGCGAACGGGAGGAGGCCGGGCGTGACCCGACGCTGGGCGACGAGCAGCGGGACCGGGATCGCGTACGCCAGCTTCTCGACCCACGCGACCGGCATGAGCGGCCGGAAGCGCGGCGGATCGGACGCGATGAGCAGGAATACGAACTGCCACGCCAGCACGACGCCGGCGAAGCCGTAGTAGAGATCGGGGTGGACGATCGGGGGTCCGGCCGCGCTGACGCGGCGCTCGATGAAGAACATCGGCGCGGTGACGATCAGGCCGTAGATCCCGGCGATCCGGAAGACCCAGCGCGCGAGCGTCACGGGCGGACGACCCGGATCGGGGCCGACGTCGCGACTCCGGAGACGGTCGGATCGGTGGGGGTCAGGCGCACGAGGAGAGTATCGGCGGCCGGGACCGGGACCGCGAGCGCATTCTGTTCCCCGCCGCCGGCGCCGCGTCGGCCCCGGCGAACGCCCCCTGGCGGGAATCCGCGACTTCCCGTAGCCTGACGGGGTCCCGTCGCGCCCGGCGCGATGCCGTCCGTCCCCAGCCGGAGGCACCATGGCCACCGCCGCCGACCTCGATTTCACGTACACCCAGATCGACCGGCTCTTCCGCCTGAGCCTGGGCGAGGTCGCCGACTTCAGCGGTGCGAAGTACGACGGCGACTTCTCCCTCTCCCTCGAAGACGCGCAGCGGCGGAAGCACGAGTACATCGCCCGAGGCGTGCGACTCTCGCCCGGCGACCGCGTGCTCGATCTGGGGTGCGGGTGGGGTCCCTTCCTCCGCTACGCGGAGGAGCGTGGGGCGCGCGCGACGGGCGTGACGCTCTCGAGCGGCCAGGCGGCCGCCTGCCGGCGGAACGGCCTCGACGTCCACGTGATGGACTGCCGCGCCGTGACGCCGGAGGCGTTCGGTCCCTTCGACGCCCTGGTGAGTGTCGGCGCGTTCGAGCACTTCTGCCCCCCCGAGACGTACCGCGCGGGCGGCCAGGAGGCGCTCTACGCCGCGTTCTTCCGCGGCGCTCGGGCGCTCCTCCCCGCCGGGGGGCGCTTCTACCTCCAGACGATGGTGTTCGGGCGGAACATGATCCCCGCCGAGGCGATCGACCTCCATGCGCCGCGCGGATCGGACGCGCACGTGCTCGCGCTCATGGGCGCGCTCTTCCCCGGCTCGTGGCTCCCGTACGGCCTCGCGCAGATCGAGCGGACGGCCGCGCCCCACTTCCGCGTCGTCTCGGCCGAGAGCGGACGCCTCGACTACATCGAGACGATCCGGCAGTGGCGGCTCCGCTTCGCCCGATTCTCCTGGCCCAAGCTCTGGGTCAAGCTCTCGCTCGTGCCCCGCTACCTGACGAGCGCCGAGTTCCGGAACGCGTTCGCCTCCGGCATCAGCGCGAACACGGTCTGCTTCGAGCGGGAGCTCCTCGACCACTTCCGGATCGTGCTCGAGGCCGTGCCCGAGGCGGCGGCGTGAGCGCCCCCCTGCGCCTCCTCGCGTCGGTCGCCCACCCGGATGACGAGTCGCTCGGCGTCGGGGGCACGCTCGCCCGGTACGCCCGCGAAGGGATCGAGACGTACCTGATCACGGCGACGCGCGGCCAGAAGGGTCGGTACGGGCTCGCGGAGGAGCGCCCGCCAGAGGACGTGGTGGCGCGCACGCGGGAGGCCGAGGTCCGCGCCGCGGCCGCGATCCTCGGGGTGCGCGAGGTGACGCTCCTCGACTACGTCGACGGCGAGCTCGACCGGGCCGATCCGGTGGAGGCGGCCGGGGCCATCGCCGCGGTCCTCCGCCGCGTCCGGCCGCACGTCGTCCTCACGTTCGCGCCCGACGGCGGCTACGGCCACCCCGACCACATCGCGATCTCGCAGTTCACCGCGGCGGCGGTCGTGCGCGCGGCCGCGCCGGACGGCGACGCATCGGGGCTCCCGCCCCACGCGGTCTCGAAGCTCTACTACATGGCGTGGACGCAGCGGAAATGGGCGCCGTACGAGGCCGCGTTCAAGGTGCTCCGCTCGAAGGTGGACGGCGTGGAGCGCCAGGCGGTGGCCTGGCCGGAGTGGCAGATCACGACCGAGATCGACACGGAGGCGGTCTGGGAGACCGTCTGGGCCGCGGTGCAATGCCACCGGACGCAGCTCCCGGGCTACAAGAACCTCGCCTCGATCTCCGCGGAGCACCACCGCAACCTCTGGGGATCCCAGGAGTTCTACCGGGTGTTCAGCATCGTGAACGGCGGCCGCCAAAGGGAGCGCGATCTCTTCGAGGGGCTCCGATCGTAGTACCGCGGGCGGGCCGAGGCGACCCTGGCGGACGGCGGCGGATGCGCTATACTGAGGCGTCCCGTCACCCTCCACTGTGGTCTGGCGCCACGTCCTCTGAGGGAGATAACGATGAATCCCAATGCACAACAAGATCAGGTCGCGTGGGGCACCACGATGACCAAGAACCGCGCGCTCCTCGACTGGGTCCGGGACATGGTCAAGATGTGCCAGCCCGACCAGGTCGTCTGGTGCGACGGCTCGAAGGAGGAGAAGCAGCGGATGACCGAGGTCGCCGTCCAGGCGGGCATCCTCATTCCGCTGAACCAGAAGAAGCGTCCGGGGTGCTATCTCCACCGCTCCAATCCGAACGACGTGGCGCGGGTCGAGCACCTCACGTTCATCTGCACGCCGACGAAGGAAGAGGCGGGCCCGACCAACAACTGGATGGCGCCGGACGAGGCGTACGCCAAGGTCGGGAAGCTGTTCGCGGGCGCGATGCGCGGCCGGACGATGTACGTCGTCCCCTACGTGATGGGTCCGCTCGGCTCCCCGTTCTCCAAGATCGGCATCGAGATCACCGACAGCGTCTACGTCGCGCTCTCCATGGGCATCATGACCCGCATGGGGAAGGCGGCGCTCGAGATGCTGGGCGACTCGGACGAGTTCAACCGGGGCCTCCACTCGACGCTCGACGTGAACCCCGACCGCCGCTACATCTGCCACTTCCCCCAGGACAACACGGTCTGGTCGATCGGAAGCGGCTACGGCGGCAACGTGCTCCTCGGCAAGAAGTGCCTCGCGCTCCGGATCGCGTCGTACCTCGGCCGCAAGGAGGGCTGGCTCGCCGAGCACATGCTGATCCTCGGCGTCGAGAGCCCCGAGGGTCAGACGACGTACGTCGCGGCGGCCTTCCCGAGCGCCTGCGGCAAGACGAACTTCGCGATGCTGATCCCGCCGCGCCGCTTCAACGGCTGGAAGGTCTGGACGGTCGGCGACGACATCGCGTGGATGCGGGTCGGCTCGGACGGCCGGCTCTGGGCCATCAACCCCGAGGCCGGCTACTTCGGCGTCGCCCCGGGCACGAGTCCGAAGTCGAATCCGACGGCGATGCGCATCACGGAGCGCGACACGATCTTCACGAACGTCGCGCTGACGGAGGACGGCGACGTCTGGTGGGAGGGGCTCACCGACGAGCCGCCGGCCAACCTGACGAACTGGCTCGGGAAGCCGCACGATCCCAAGTCGGGCGAGAAGGCGGCGCATCCGAACAGCCGCTTCACGGCGCCGATGGAGAACAACCTCGCGCTCTCCCGCCACGTGAACGACCCCGAAGGCGTGCCGATCTCGGCCATCATCTTCGGCGGACGCCGCGCGACCACGGTCCCGCTGGTCCTCCAGTCGTTCAACTGGGTGCACGGGACGTACATGGGCGCCACGATGGGCTCGGAGACGACCGCGGCCGCGACCGGACAGGTCGGCGTCGTGCGTCGCGACCCGATGGCGATGCTCCCCTTCTGCGGCTACAACATGGGGGACTACTTCCATCACTGGCTCGAGATGCGCTCGCAGATCCCGTTCCCGCCCAAGATCTTCATGGTGAACTGGTTCCGCAAGGGCTCGGACGGCAAGTTCGTCTGGCCGGGCTACGGCGAGAACATGCGCGTCCTCAAGTGGATCGTCGACCGGGCCCTCGGCCACGTCGGCGGCCGCGAGACCCCCGTCGGCTGGGTGCCGCGCGAGGGAGATCTCGATCTCTCGGGGATGCACATCGATAGCGAATCCTTCCGCGAGGCGACCGCCGTCCGCGTGGAGGAATGGAAGGAGGAGATCGCCATGCAGGGCGATTTCTTCAAGAAGATCGGGGACCGGATGCCGCCGGCGCTCGAGCTGCAGCGCGAGCTCCTCGCCAGCGCGCTGGAATACGGAGCGCCCCGCCCACCCGCCTGAACCGGTAAGGAGGATTGCGAATGAGCGAAGTCCAGGTCCTCGACGCGAACGGAACCAAGAAGACCATCGACGAGAGCGACCTCGACGCGCTCCGCGGCGCCATGCGCGGCGCCGTGCTTCGGTCCGGTGATTCGGAATACGAGTCGGCCCGCCGCATCTGGAACGCGATGATCGACCGGCGGCCGGCATGCATCGCCCGTTGCGAGGGGACCGCGGACGTCATGGCCGCGGTCTCCTTCGCGCGGAAGCACAACCTGCGCGTCGCCGTCCGCGGCGGCGGGCACAACATCGCCGGGAACGCCGTCTGCGACGACGGGATGCTCATCGATCTGTCGCGGATGCGGTCCGTGCGGGTCGACCCCGCGACGAAGCGGGCGACGGTGGCGGGCGGCGCCCTCCTGGGCGACGTCGACCACGAGACCCAGGCCTTCGGGCTCGCCGTCCCGGTCGGGATCAACTCCACGACGGGGATCGCCGGCCTCACGCTCGGCGGCGGATTCGGCTGGCTGAGCCGGCGGTACGGTCTCACGGCCGACAACCTGCTCTCCGCCGACGTGGTGACCGCCGAGGGGAAGCTCCTCCGCGCGAGCGCGAAGGAGAACGCCGACCTCTTCTGGGGGCTCCGCGGCGGCGGCGGCAACTTCGGCATCGTCACGTCGTTCGAGTTCAAGCTCCATCCGGTCGGCCCCGAGGTCCTCGCGGGGCTCATCGTCTTCCCCCACGAACAGGGCAAGAAGGTGCTC
>JBLMXB010000038.1:0-29409 GCA_050257555.1 Hyphomicrobiales bacterium
CCCCTCGACCAGAACGGCGCGCAGCTCCGGTACTACGAGGGCTGGTACGTGGACGACGTGAAGGTGGAAGGCCGGATCGCGACGGGGCCGACGCCACGGCGTCTGAACCTCCGCGCCGGGCCGAACCCGTACTGGATGAACGGCGCGGGGTACGGTCCGATGCACTTCCGGTTCAGCGCGGCCGACGGACTGGAGCACCCCGGCCTCCGGCCGGTCGTCCGGATCTTCGACGTCCGCGGCCGCCAGGTGGCGAGCGTCGTCGCCTCCGAGAATTCGCTCGTCCCGAGCGAGTTCGATGCCACGTGGGACGCGCACCTGCCGTCGGGCGCGAACGCGGGCTCCGGAATCTACTTCGCGAAGATCGACATCCTGGGGCATTCCGAGAGCGTCCGCCTCGTGCTCCTCAGGTGACGGCGCCCGCGACGCGCCGTCGCGTTCCCGTTCCTTCGCGGCGTCCTCCCTTCGGGGGCGGTCGCGCGCTCGCCGCGCTTGCCGTGGTCCTCGGCGGGACGATGGCGCCCGCGGCCCGCGCCGACCCCCCCGCGTCCGCGCCGCGGTCGGCCGTCGTCCGCGCCGTCCCCTCCCACGAGCCGCGCTGGGTCTCGCTCCGCGAGCGCTTCACCGAGGCGCGCGCCGCCCGCCGCGTGGCCCGGTGGCGCGGCTCCCTCGACGGGATCGTCGCGGCGCTACGGAGCGAGGCCGACGCGGAGACGAGCTACCTCGACGCCCTCGCGTCCTGGCTCGCCGACGGCGCGCGCCCCGCGGCGCGCGAGGGGACGCTCCGTGTCGCCACGCTCGACGCGCTCGAAGCGGGACGGACCGCGCTCGGGCACGCGCTCCTCGAGGGCCCGCTGCGCGACGACGCGACGCTGACGCCGCTCCGCGCGCACGAGATGGGGGCCCGCGGGGCCCCCGATTCGGGCCTCGCCCTTCTCCGGTGGCCCCCCGACCGCCGCCCCGCGCGCGGCGCGACGCGGGCGTCGATGCGCGCCGCGACGCCGGCCGAGTCGGACGAAGCCGCCCTCCTCGTCGCGAACGCGCTCGCCGACTCGACGGGGAACCGCCGCGCCGCGCGCGCCGCGCTCTGGGGGCTCCTCGCCGGCGATCCCTCGCCCGCGGCCCGGCGCGAGGGGCGCCTCCGCCTTGCGCGCGAGCTGCTCGGGGCCTCGATGCCGCGCCTCGCCCTCGGCGTGATCGCCCCCGAGGAGGAGACCGGCGGCGATGCCGCGCTCCTCGCGGCCGACGCGCGCGCGGGGGAGCGGGACACGCTCGCCGCGGTCGTCCGGCTCGTGGGCCTCGCCACGCCGCGTGGACTCCCGACCGCGGACCGTCACGCCATGGCGGTGCGCGCGAGCGACTGGCTCCGGGGCGCGCGGGTGGACTCGATCGCCGAGGACGCGTGGATCGCGCTGGCGGGCGTCCTGGGCGATCTCGGCGAGCCGTCGCGGGGGCTCGCGCTGCTCGATGCGCGCCGGCGCGCCGCCCCGGACTCGACGTCGGGGCTGACCCGCGAGGAGACGCGCGCGTCGCTCCTCCTGCGCGCGAAGCGGAACGACGACGCGGCGGCCGCGTACGGACGCCTCCTCGCGCGGAGCGGACCGCCACCCGCCGACCGCGCGCGCTACGCCCTCGGCCTCGGCCGCGCCCAGCGCGGCGCCGGTCGCTTCGCGGCGATGGACAGCGCGTTCGTCCTCGCGGCCACGCTCGACCCCGGCGGCGCGTCGGGGGGCGTCGCCGCCTGGGAACGGGCGCGGGAGTGGGAGGACCGGAAGACGCCGCGGGAGGCGGCCGCGATCTACGCGTGGGCGAAGCCGCTCGTCACGAACCGGACGCTCGCGGGCGGCGTGCGCGTTCACGGGGGCCTCTGCTGGATCCGCGCCGGGGTGCCCGATTCGGCGCGGGCCTTCCTGGCCGCGCCCGGCGCCCCGACGGGGGAGGCCCAGTTCTGGCTGGGGCGCGTGGCGCTCGCGCAGGGCGACTCCGTCGCCGCGCGCGCGGCCTTCCACGAGGCATGGACGCTCGCTCCGTGGTCGTACGAAGGGCTCCGCGCGGCGGAGACGCTCCGGGACGCGGGGTTCTGGCCCGCCGACTCGCTGCCGTTCCGCGCCGAGCGCCCCGATCCGGTGAAGGCGGGGACGGGCCTCGAGTCGCCGCTCCGGGTCCGGCTCCTCGAGGCCGTCGATCTCCTGCCGCTCGCGCTCCAGTCCCTGCGCGACTGCGCGCGCGGCGACACCCGCGACGACCGTGTCTGCCTCGACGCGCTCGAGGAACACGGCGTCTTCCGCGCGGCGCCGCCGTCCTCGAACGGCGTCGACCGCGACCGCTGGCAGTATCCGCCCGCGTACGCGCTCGAGGTCTTCGGCGCGGCGCGGAGCGACACGGTGGATCCGGCGTTCCTCTGGGCGGTCATGCGCCAGGAGAGCGCGTACGACCGCGCGGTCCGCTCCCGCGCCGGGGCGCTGGGGCTGCTCCAGCTCCTGCCGTCCACGGCGTCGAAGTGGGCGGGGCACGCCGTCACCGGGGACTCGCTCGTCCACGCCGACGTGAACGTGCGCCTCGGCGCGCGGTACCTGCGCGCGCTCGCCGCCGAACTAAAGGACCCGCGCGCGGTCTCCGCGGCCTACAATGCGGGCGAGGACGCCGTGCGCCGCTGGCTCCGGGACCGGAGCCGGATCGACGACGAGTGGGTGGAGCTGATTCCGTATCGCGAGACGCGCGACTACGTGAAGCAGGTCTACGCGAACTGGCGGCGGTACGAGGCGCTCTACGAAGCGGGGGACGCGCCCCCGGCACCCTGAGGAGGACGAAGGCCGCGTGCTCCTGGCTGCGGAGCTGAAGCGGAAGGCGATCCATCTCGCGTCGCTCGCGATTCCGGTGGGCTTCTACCTCACCCCCGACTCCTGGACGCGCGAGTGGGAGCGGGCGCTCCTCGCGTCGGTGATCCTCTCGCTGGCGATCGAGATCTTCCGGATCAACCATCCCCGCACGCGGAACCTGTTCCGGCACTTCTTCGGCGAGCTGCTCCGGAACCACGAGGACGCGTCGCTCCTGGGCTCGACGTACCTCCTGATCGCCTGCCTCCTCTCGATCCACCTCTTCACGAAGCCGGTCGCGGTGCTCGCGCTCTCCTTCCTGATCGTCGGGGACACGGTGGCCGCGATCGTGGGGAAGTCGTTCGGCCGCGTGCGCCTCTTCGGGAAGTCGCTCGAGGGGAGCATGGCGTGCCTCGTCGTCTGCTTCGCGATCACGCGCTTCCTTCCGGAAGTGCCGTTCCACGTCGCGCTTGTCGGCGCCGTCGTCGCGACGGTCTTCGAGCTCCTGCCGATCCCGCTCGACGACAACTTCCGGATCCCGCTCTCCGCCGGATTCGCGATGGACCTCCTGCTCCGGTGAGGCGCGCGAAACCCGGCCTCGGCCCGTCGAACCCCGCTTCCGGGAACCGGCATCCAATCGTCACGGTCTTTCTACTTAGATAGGTGATTCCGGCTTGACACCCCGGGGACCGGCGCCTATGCTGCCCGCGGCTTTCGAGCGACCGGGACACGCAAGCGGGGACGCGTAACGTTAACGTAGCCATACGGTTACAAATTCACAACGAGACTCGGGACCCCGGCGGCGCGATGCTCCTGGGGTTTCGCCATATCTGGAGGGACGTCCCCGCCGGGCCGCGCGGCCGGGTGGGCACCGCCCGGCCGGGAGAGGAACAAGCGTGCTGGATCTGATCACCCGCCTGATGGGCACGAAGCACGAGCGCGACATCAAGCGCATGTGGCCGACCGTGACCCAGATCAACGCCGAATTCGAGCGCCTGCGCGATCTCCCCGACGAGGCGCTGATCGCGAAGACGGCCGAATTCCGAGGCCGGCTCGCGGAGGGGGAGACGCTCGACGACATCCTCCCCGAGGCGTTCGCGGTCGTGAAGGAGACCTGCCGCCGGCTCGTCGGGAAGTCGTGGAACGTCGTCGGCCTGCCGGTCACGTGGGACATGGTCCCGTTCGACGTGCAGCTCCTCGGCGCGATCGTCCTCCACGAGGGGAAGATCGCCGAGATGGCGACCGGCGAGGGGAAGACGCTCGTCGCGACGCTCCCGATCTACCTGAACGCGCTCACCGGCGAGGGCGTCCACCTCGTCACGGTAAACGACTACCTGGCCCGCCGCGACAGCGAGTGGATGGGGAAGATCTTCGAGTTCCACGGGCTCACGGTCGGCTGCATCCAGAACAGCATGGACTTCGCGCAGCGCCGCGCGGCGTACGGGTGCGACGTCACGTACGGGACGAACAACGAGTTCGGGTTCGACTACCTGCGCGACAACATGGCGCGGCACCGCGACCACCGGGTCCAGCGCGGCCACCACTACGCGATCGTCGACGAGGTCGACTCGGTCCTCATCGACGAGGCGCGGACCCCGCTCATCATCTCGGGGCCGGTGGAGCACTCGCTCCAGAAGTACGAGGAGATGAAGCCGGACGTGGAGCGCGTCGTCCGGGCCCAGCTCCAGGTCGCGAACAAGATCCTGGCCGAGGCCGAGTCGATGCTCTCCGATCCGGAGAAGGAGTACGAGGCGGGCCTGAAGCTCCTCCAGGTCAAGCGGGGCGCGCCGAAGAACAAGCGGTTCCAGAAGCTCCTCTCGGAGAATCCGGGGCTCAACCGGAGCATCCAGCGGGTCGAGCTCGACTACCTCCGCGACAAGCGCCTGAACGAGGTGGACGAGGACCTCTATTACGCGATCGACGAGAAGACGCACTCGGTGGACCTCTCGGAGAAGGGGCGCGACCTGGCGAGCCAGCGCGACAAGAACCTCTTCCTCCTCCCGGACCTCTCCCTCGAGATGGGGGCGATCGACGAGGACGAGGCGCTCGGTCCCGCCGAGAAGGTGGCGCGGAAGCGGGCGCTCGAGCGCGTGCACGGCGAGCGGAGCGAGCGCGTCCACAACGTGCTCCAGCTCCTCAAGGCGTACGCCCTCTACGAGAAGGACGTCGAGTACGTCATCCAGGAGGGGAAGATCCTGATCGTCGACGAGTTCACCGGCCGCCTCATGCCGGGCCGGCGGTACTCCGACGGGCTCCACCAGGCGATCGAAGCGAAGGAGAACGTGAAGGTCGAGGGGGAGACGCAGACCCTCGCCACGATCACGATCCAGAACTACTTCCGCCTCTACGACAAGCTGGCCGGCATGACCGGCACGGCGGAGACCGAGGCGCAGGAGTTCTTCCACACGTACAAGCGCGACGTCTGCGTGATCCCGACGAACCGTCCCGTGCGGCGCGTCGACTCGAACGACCTCATCTTCAAGACGCGACGCGAGAAGTACAACGCGGTGGTCGACGAGATCGCGGAAATGCACCAGATGGGCGTGCCCGTGCTGGTCGGCACGATCAGCGTCGAGGCGTCGGAGACGCTGAGCCGGCTCCTCAAGCGGAAGGGGATCCCGCACAACGTCCTGAACGCCAAGTACCACCAGCAGGAGGCGGAGATCGTCGCGACGGCGGGCCATCGGGGCTCGGTCACGATCGCGACGAACATGGCCGGCCGCGGCACCGACATCAAGCTCGAGAAGGGCGTGATCCGGTGCGACCGCGCCTGCTTCGTGGGCGAGAAGGCGGAGCTCCGGAACGGGGTCTGGCGCCAGTTCGCGCCGTGCAAGGAGGAGATCACCTGCGGCCTCCACATCATCGGCACCGAGCGGCACGAGAGCCGCCGGATCGACCGGCAGCTCCGCGGGCGGAGCGGGCGCCAAGGCGACCCCGGCGACTCGCGCTTCTACCTCTCCCTCGAGGACGACCTGATGCGGCTCTTCGGCTCCGACCGGATCGCCGGCATCATGGAGAAGCTCGGCGTCCAGGAGGGCGAGGTGATCGAGCACGGGCTCGTCACCAAGGCGATCGAGCGCGCGCAGCGCCGGGTCGAGGAGCACAACTTCGACATCCGAAAGCACCTGCTCGAGTACGACGACGTCATGAACCGCCAGCGGACCGTGGTCTACGCGCAGCGGCTCCGCGCCCTCGAGGAGGCGAACCTCCGGGAGACGATCCTCGAGATGATCGGCGACGCGGTCGCGGAGCGCGTCCAGACCTTCGCGGGGGCCGAGCGGTTCGACGAGGAGGACGTGAAGCGGCTCCTGAACGACGCGAGCCAGATCCTGCTCCGGCCGATCCCGCCGCCCGACGCCGAGGGGCGGATCCCGTCGCGCGAGCACCTCGAGGACTATCTCACCGAGGTCTTTGCGAAGGCGTACGACGCGAAGGAGGAGGAGATCACCCCCGACGCGATGCGGGAGCTCGAGCGGATGGTCTATCTCCACGTGATCGACGAGAACTGGATGGACCACCTGCGCGAGATGGACCACATGCGGGAGGGGATCGGGCTCCGGGCGTACGGCCAGCGCGATCCGCTGCTCGAGTACAAGCGCGAGGCGTTCGACATGTTCGAGTCGCTGATGCGCTCGATCCGCGAAGAGACGGTCCGGATGCTCTTCCGGGCCACCCTCGCGCCGATGCCGTCCGCGCCGCCCCCGCCTCCGGCGGGAACGCCGGTGCGCCGGCCCGAGCCGGAGCTGGCGGGCGTGGGTGCCGGAGGCCGCGCGCCGGCCGCCCGGCCGCAGCAGGCGACGCACGCGCCGGTCACGGCGTTCGGCACGGCGGCCCCGACGGCGCCGCGCGAGGGCGCGGCCCCCGCCCCGGGGAAGCCGGCGCCGCTGACGGCCGAGCCGAAGGTGGGACGGAACGACCCCTGCCCGTGCGGCAGCGGGAAGAAATACAAGAAGTGCCACGGAGCCTGACGGGAGGAGACGACGGATGGACGACGGCGTTCGTGAAATGATGGTGCTGATCGTCGAGCAGCTGAAGTCGTACGTCGACGGGAACGAGGACGCGCTCCTCGAACTGACGCAGGTGCTCGACTCGGGCCGGTACGACCCCGACGTCGTGAACCAGGCGTTCGAGCTGATCTTCACCGCCCTCGAGCCGTTCGCGCGGGAGGACTACTCCGACGACGCGCCGGGCGCGCGCCCCAGCGTGCGCGTGCCGACGGGGCCCGAGCGCGCGCTCCTGCCGAATCCGGCGTACCGGTACCTGTTCCGGCTCGTCGAGTCGGGCAAGGTGACGCCGGAGCAGTTCGAGGAGATCATGGATCGGGCCCGCGAGGAGGGCCCGGGCCTCGACAGCGAGGCGAAGGCGGAGGAGCTGGCGACGTCCGTGCTCATCCGATGGTTCGACGACGAGCACGGGGTCGACTTCGACCCCGCGAATCCTACCCAGGTCCATTGAGGAGCACGGTGAGCCCGACCCGATCACGCACGACGAAGAAGTCCACGGCGGCGAACGAGACCCCCGCCGCGAAGAAGGCTCCCGCGGCGAAGAAGGCTCCCGTGGCGAAGAAGGCTCCCGTGGCGAAGAAGGCTCCCGTCCGGAAGAAGGCCGCGGCGAAGGCGAAGGAGCCGGCGGCCCCGAGAGAGAAGCCCGCCGCCCGCCCCGTGCGCGCCTCGAAGAACGGCCGGAGCCTCGTCATCGTGGAGTCGCCGGCCAAGGCGCGCACGATCGCGCGCTACCTCGGTCCCGGGTTCGAGGTGAAGGCGAGCAACGGCCACGTCCGCGACCTCCCGAAGTCGAAGCTCGGCGTGGACGTCGAGCAGGGGTTCGCCCCGTCGTACGTGCTGATCAAGGGGAAGGGGAAGATCGTCAAGGACCTGAAGATCGCGGCGCGCCGAGCCGACACGGTCTACCTGGCGCCCGACCCCGACCGTGAAGGGGAAGCGATCGCCTGGCACCTGGCCGAGACCCTCGGCGACGACTCCGAGCGCGTCCGGCGGCTCGCGTTCTACGAGATCACGAAGCGCGGGGTCACCGAGGCGCTCGAGCACCCCCGGACCATCGACATGGCGAAGGTGCAGGCGCAGCAGGCGCGCCGGGTCCTCGACCGCCTGGTCGGGTACAAGGTGAGCCCCTATCTCTGGAAGACGATCCGGTACGGGCTCTCGGCGGGGCGCGTGCAGTCGGTCGCGCTCCGGCTCATCTGCGAGCGCGAAGAGGAGATCCGCGCGTTCGTGCCGCGCGAGTACTGGACCCTCGACGCCGACCTCGTCACGCCGCGCGGCGAGACGTTCCGCGCGCGCGTCCAGAAGAAGGACGGCGAGAAGCTCGCGATCGGCGAGGAGGCCGTCGCGAAGGCCGAGGCGGCGCTCCTCTCGAAGCAATCGTTCGCGGTCTCGGGGCTCCGCACCCAGGAGAAGAAGCGGAACCCGCTCCCGCCGTTCATCACCAGCACCCTCCAGCAGGAGGCGTTCCGCCGCCACCGCTACAGCGCGCAGCGGACGATGGTGATCGCGCAGCAGCTCTACGAGGGGATCGATCTCGGCGCGGAGGGGGCCACCGGGCTCATCACGTACATGCGAACCGACTCGACGCGCGTGTCGCCCGACGCGCTCGGCGAGGTCCGCGGCTTCATCGCGGCCCAGTACGGCGACGCGTACCTGCCGGCGGAGCCGCGCGTCTACCGGTCGCGCGAGACGTCGCAGGACGCGCACGAGGCGGTCCGTCCGACGTCGGTCGCCCGCACGCCGGCGTCGATGAAGCGGCACCTCGACGCCGACCAGTACAAGGTCTACGAGCTGATCTGGCAGCGGTTCGTCGCGTCGCAGATGAATCCGGCCCTCGTCCTCACGACGACCGCCGACATCACGGCGGGGCCGTTCCTCCTCCGCGCCTCGGGGAGCCGCGTGAAGTTCGACGGGTTCGCCCGCGCGTACCAGACCACCCTGATCGAGGACTCGGGTGCCGAGACCAGCAAGCTCCCGTCGCTCGCGACCGGCGAGGCGCTCCGGCAGACCGGGATCCATCCGGAGCAGCATTTCACGGAGCCGCCGCCCCACTACACGGAGGCGACGCTCGTGAAGACGCTCGAGGAGAAGGGGATCGGCCGCCCGAGCACGTACGCGACGATCGTCGGGACGATCCTCACCCGCGACTACGTCCAGCGCGATCGCGGGAAGCTGATGCCGACCGAGCTCGGCATGACGGTCTGGAAGCTCCTCGCGAGCACGTTCGCCGACGTGTTCGACGTGGAGTTCACGGCGAAGCTCGAGCAGCGCCTCGACCACGTCGAGACCGGCAAGGACCCCTGGATCGAGGTGGTGGACGAGTTCTACGGCCCGTTCCAGGCCGATCTCCAGAAGGCCGAGTCGAAACAGGAGGAGGTGCGCGCGTCGCTCGTCCAGGAGACGGACGTGGCGTGCCCGAAGTGCGGCTCGAAGATGATCAAGAAGTTCGGCCGCTCGGGGCCGTTCCTCGCCTGCCCGCGCTATCCGGAGTGCAAGACGACGCTCCCGCTCGAGGAGGAGGGGATCCCCGCCGAGGCGCCGACGCAGCCCTGTCCGCAGTGCGGCGGGCCGATGCGGGTCCGCACGGGCCGCTTCGGCAAGTTCCTCGCCTGCTCTCGGTACCCCGACTGCAAGGGGACCCGCCCGTTCACGCTCGGGATCAAGTGCCCGCAGTGCGGCGAGGGGGAGCTGGTCGAGCGGCGGACGCGGCGCGGGAAGCTCTTCTACGGCTGCAGCCGATATCCGGAGTGCACGTACGGGATCTGGGACCAGCCGGTCAAGCAGCACTGCCCGTCGTGCGATTCGCCGATCCTCGTCCAGAAGCGGAACAAGACGAAGGGGGACTACCTCCAGTGCCCCAAGTGCAAGACCCGCGTCGAGAGCGACGCCGGCGAGCCGCTGAGTGGAACGGTCGATCGCTGAGTTCCTCGGCCATCTGGCCGAGCGGCAGTACGCGGCGCACACCCGGCGCGCGTACGCCGACGAGCTCGAGCGTTTCCGCGCGTTCGCGGCGGGTCGGACGAAGCGCGCGCCGACGCTCGACGACCTCACCCCCGAGCTCCTGAGCGCGTACGCCGCCGCGCGGTCGCTGGAGCGGACCGCGGGCCGGAAGCGGATCTCCGCCCGGACGCTCGCCCGCTCCCTGGCCGCCCTCCGCGCGTACCTCCGCTTCCTGGAGCGCCGCGGACGTCCCGTGGCGGCGCTCCGCGCGGCCTTCCCGCGCGTGACCGTGCCGCAGCCGCTCCCCGCCGCGCACGCGGAAGCGGCGTTGAACGGGCTCCTCGACGCGATCGCGACGGCCGTGCCGGACGACGACGCGCGCGGGCTCCGCGCGCTCGCGGTGGCCGAGCTCCTGTACGGCTCGGGGCTCCGGCTGAGCGAGCTGGCCGCGCTCCCGCGGGGACGCGCGGACGACCGCCGGATGCTCGTCCGGGTCCTCGGGAAGGGGAGCCGGGAACGCGTCGTCCCCCTCGGGGGCCGCGCGCTCACGGCGCTCCGGCGCTACTGGAAGGCGATCGGCGGCGAGCCGGCCGCGACGGCGCCACTCCTCCCTGGGCCGCGCGGCGCGGGGGTCGCCCCGCGTACGCTGCAGCGCGACGTCCAGGGGCTGCTCGCGCGCCTCGGACCCGCCGCCGCGACGCACCCGCACGCGCTCCGGCATTCCTTCGCGACGCATCTCCTCGAGCGCGGGGCCGATCTCCGCGCCGTCCAGGAGCTCCTCGGACACCAGAATCTCCGCACCACCCAGGTCTATACCCACGTCACCCGGCGGCGCCTCAAGGAGGCGTACGACCGCGCGCACCCGCGCGCGTGAGCCGGGGGTCCCCGTCGATCCACAAGGAGCGCCACGCATGAAGCGAGACCTCTTGTCCTTCGCCGATCTCACGCGCGCCGACGCCGACCGGATCTTCCGGACGGCGGTCCGTCTGAAGGCCGACCTCAAGGCCGGGCGAGCGCACCGCGAGCTCCAGCAGAAGACGCTGGGGCTCCTCTTCCACAAGCCGAGCCTCCGCACGCGGGTCTCCTTCGAGGTCGCGATGACGCAGCTCGGGGGCGCTTCGATCTTCATCACCGACAAGGAGATCGGCATGGGCTCCCGCGAGCCGGTGCAGGACGTGGCGCGCGTCCTCTCCGGGTACGTGGACGGGATCATGATCCGAACGTTCGACCACCAGATCGCGGTCGGCCTCGCGCGGCACGCGACGATCCCGGTGGTGAACGGCCTGACCGACTGGCTCCATCCGTGCCAGATCCTCGCCGACCTCCTGACGATGCTCGAGCACGGCCTCGACCTCGACCGCGCCACCGTGGCGTTCATCGGCGACGGGAACAACGTCGCGAACTCCTGGATCGAGGCGGCGTCCCTGTACGGCCTCACGGTCCGGATCGCCTGCCCCGAGGGGTACGATCCCGATCCGAACCTGGTCGCGCAGGTCCGCTCCTCGGGCCGCGGCCGGGTCGAGGTGCTCCGCTCGCCGGAGGCGGCCGCCGAGGGCGCCGACGTGCTCTACACCGACGTCTGGGCGAGCATGGGGCAGGAGGCGGAGCGGGAGAAGCGGCTCGTCGCCTTCCGCGGATACCAGGTGAACGCGGCGACGCTCGAGCGCGCGAAGCCGAACGCGATCGTGCTCCACTGCCTGCCGGCGCACCGCGGGGAGGAGATCACCGACGAGGTGATGGAAGGGCCGCACGCCGCGGTCTTCCCGCAGGCCGAGAACCGGCTCCACGTGCAGAAGGCGGTCCTCTACGATCTCATGGTGACGGGGCGCGGGGCCGGAGCGGGGCGGGCGGGCAGGGCCGCCGCGACGCGGGCCGCCGCGAGCCGGGCGACGTCACGGAAGAAAGCCGCGCCGGCACGCAAGAAGTCCGCGCCGGCGCGAGCGAAGGCGCCCGCGCGGAAGCGCGCCCGGAGCCGCGGACGGCGGTGATCCGCGCCGGGGGGCGCGCCGCCCTCGCGCTCGCGGCGGCCGCGCTGGTCGCGGCGGGGTGCGCGAAGTCGGTCTTCCCGCCCGGGGGCCCGGTGGACACGACGCCGCCCCGGGCCCTCGCCTTCACGCCGGCCGACTCGTCGGTCCAAGTGCCCCGCGACGTGGTCGTGACGATCCTCTTCTCCGAGCCGATGGACCACGCGTCGGTGCGCGACGCGATCCGCCTCTTCCCGCCGGAGCCGCGTCTCACGACGAAGTGGAGCGGGCGCCTCGTCCGCGTCTCGTGGGCCGATCCCCTGCGCGAGAACACGACGTACCAGATCCTCCTGAGCGGGCGCGCGCGGGACGAGCACGGCGTCATGCTCGGCAATCCGGTCGCGATCCGGTTCGCCACCGGCGACTCGCTCGCGCCGGGGCGGATCTCGGGACGGCTCCAAGCGAAGACGCTCCCGAGAAAGGGGGTGCCGATCCTGATCTTCCCGGACTCGCTCGGCACGCGGCCCGACACCACGGAGTTCGAGCCGCTCTACGCGGCCGAGACCGACACGGCGGCCGTGTACGACTTCCGCGGCCTGGCGCTGGAGCAGGACTACCGCCTCTTCGTCTTCTACGACCGGAACGGGAACAACGCGTTCGACGAGCAGACCGACCTCCTGATCCCGTATTCGGAGGCGATCCGATTGACACCCGAACACGCCGTCGCGGATAGTATCAACTTCACGGCGGTCGACCCGCGCGCCCCCGCGATCCTCTCCGGGACGATCGCCGCGAGCGATTCGACCGCGCGGTACCGCGTCGAGGCGAGGGGCACGACCGATTCGACGGTCGTCCGTCGCGTCGATCGAGTCGGACCGGGCCCGTTCACGCTCCGCGTCCCCGCGGGAACCTTCCGGCTGAGCGCGGCGCGCATTCCGGGCCCCGACGGCACGCCCGCGCGCCTCGAGGTGCGGCGGGAGGAGCCGGTGACGGTGGTGGCCGAGGAGGAGCAGGGCGGGTTCACGTTCGACTTCCGGCCGCTCGACGGCGGGAAGCCGGAAACGGGGCCCCCCGAGAAGGGAGAAGGACCATGAGCGACACGCGAGACATCTTCCAGGGCGTCGGCGTCGCCCTGATCACGCCGTTCCGCGGAGGCGCGCTCGACGCCGGCGCGCTCGCCGCCCTGACGTCGCGGCTCGCCGCCGCCGGCGTTCGGGCGTTCTACCCGTGCGGCTGCACGGGCGAGGCGACGTCCCTGACGCGCGAGGAGCGCGCCCTCGCGATCCGCACGGTGCGCGAAGCGGCCGGATCGGGCGCCGCCGTCGTCGCCGGAACCGGGACCGCCTCGACGGAGGAGACGATCGATCTCTCCCGCGAGGCGATCCGCCTCGGGGCCGACGCCGTCATGGTGATCACCCCGTACTCCTGCCGCCCGACGCAGGAGGGGATCGTGGCGCACTATCGCGCGGTCGCGGACGCGATCGACCGCCCGATCGTGCTGTACAACGTCCCGTCGCGCACCGGGACGAACGTCCTCCCGGAGACGGTGGTGCGGCTCGCCGAGCACCCGCGCATCGCCGCGATCAAGGAAGCGAGCGGCTCGGTGGACCAGGCGACCGCGATCGTCGCCCGCTCGGACATCGCCGTGCTCGCCGGCGACGACTCGCTCTACCTGCCGCTCCTCGCCGTCGGCGCGCGGGGGCTCGTGTCGGTCGCGGGGCACGTCGTCCCGGGCGACCTCGTCGCGATGACGGAGCACGCGCGGGCCGGGCGCGCCGCGGACGCCGCCGCGATCCACCGGCGGCTCCATCCGCTCTTCCGCGCGCTCTTCCTCGAGACGAACCCGGCGCCCCTGAAGCACGCGCTCGAGACGCTCGGGCTCGCGCCGGGCGAGCTGCGCCTGCCGCTGGTCGCGGTGCGCCCGGAGACCGCGCGCCAGATCGAGGCGACGCTCGAGCGGCTCGGCCTCGCCGCGCCCGCGCGGGCCGCGCGGTAAGGGGGGCGGAGCCATGTCGATTCCGATCCTCCTCTACGGTGCCTCGGGCCGGATGGGGCACGCCATCCGCGAGGCGCTCGCCGACTCGTCCGCCAGCGATCTCGCGCTCCGCGCGTGCGTGGCGCCGGTGCGGGCGGACGGAGCCTTCCCGGACGGCTGCCGCTGGCTCGCGCCGGACGCGCTCCAGAAGCCGAACGGTCTCGCCTCCCTCCCGGCCGACCTCGTGGTGATCGACGTCTCGCTCGCCGCGGGGACGGAGCGGCTCCTCGACGCCCTCGAGCGGTCGCCGCGCGCGCTGGTCTCGGCCACGACGGGGCTCGAGCCCAGAGCCGAGGAGCGGGTTCGCGCGCTGGGGAAGACGGCGGCCGTGCTTCGCGCGCCGAACCTGAGTCTCGGCATCGCCGTGGTCGGCGCGTTCCTGCGCGCGCTGCCGAAGGCGGCCCGCACCGCGTTCGACGCCGACATCCTGGAGCACCACCACGCCGGCAAGAAGGACGCTCCGAGCGGCACGGCCCTCTCCCTCGCCGCCACCCTCGGACCGATCGGGACGTCACGGCGCGCCGACCGGAACGCGCGCTTCCACTCGATCCGCGCCGGCACCGTTCCGGGGACGCACGAGGTCGTGCTGAGCGGGGAGGGGGAGACCGTCACGCTCGTCCACCGCGTGGAGGCGCGCCGCGTGTTCGCGCTCGGCGCGCTCCGCGCCGCGCGGTTCCTCCACGGCCGGCCGGCCGGCTGCTACACGATCGACGACACCCTCACCTGAGCCCAAGGAGTCTCCCCCGCATGCGTCTCTCCGCCTCGTTCATCCCGACCCTGAAGGAAGATCCGGCCGACGCCGAGCTGGTGAGCCACCGGCTGCTCGTGCGGGCGGGGATGCTGCGCAAGCACGCGGCCGGCATCTACAGCGTCCTTCCGCTCGGGTGGCGGGTCGCGAAGAAGGTGATGGCGATCGTCCGCGAGGAGCTGGACCGCGAGGGGGCGCTGGAGATCTCGCTCCCGATCCTCATGCCGTCGGAGCTCTGGGTCGAGTCGGGACGCTGGGAGAAGTACGGGAAGGAGCTCTTCCGCCAGCGCGATCGGCACGACCGGGACTACGCCCTCGGGCCGACGAACGAGGAAGCGGTCGTCGACCTGGTCCGGAGCCACGTCCGCTCCTACCGCGATCTCCCGCTCAACCTCTATCAGATCGGCGTGAAGTTCCGGGACGAGATCCGCCCGCGGTTCGGGCTCATGCGCGCGCGCGAGTTCCTGATGAAGGACGGGTACTCGTTCCACGCCGACGAGACGTCGCTCGAGGCGGGGTACGAGGCGATGCACCGCGCGTACAGCGCGATCTTCCGCCGGTGCGGCCTCACGTTCGTCGTGGTGGAGGCGGATTCGGGCGCGATCGGCGGCGACGTGAACCACGAATTCATGGTCACGGCCGACTCCGGGGAGTCGGAGGTCTTCTCCTCCGCCTGCGGGTACGCGGCGTCGTCGGAGAGCGCGAAGTTCGCGATCGAGACGGCACAGGAGGAGGCGGCCGCCGCGCTCGAGGAGCGCGCGACGCCGGGGAAGAAGACGGTCGAGGAGGTCGCGGCGTTCCTCGGCGTCGCCGAGGACCGGCTCCTCAAGACGCTCGTCTTCTGGGCCGGCGCCGACGCGGTCCTGGCGGTCGTCCCGGGCGACCGGGAGCTGAACGAGGCGAAGCTCGGACGGTACCTGGGCGGGGCCCCGGTGCGGCTCGCGTCGGCCGCGGAGATCGAGCAGCTGACCGGCGGCCCGCTCGGCTTCACCGGCCCCGTCGGATTGGAAGGGCGGCTCCGCACGATCGTCGACCACTCCGTGCAGGCGGGGCGGAACTACGTGACCGGCGGGAACAGGAAGGACGTGCATCTCGTGGGCGTGCGCCTCGGGCGCGACCTGAAGGCGTCCGAGCGGGCGGACCTCGCGAGCGCGCGGAAGGGAGACCGCTGCCCGCGCTGCGGCGACGCGTTCACGGTCTCGCGCGGGATCGAGGTCGGCCACATCTTCAAGCTCGGGCTCCGCTACTCCGAGCCGATGAAGGCGCGCTACCTCGACGCCGACGGGAACGAGCGGACGATCGTGATGGGGACGTACGGGATCGGGATCACCCGCACGGTGGCCGCGGTGATCGAGCAGTCGCACGACGAGAACGGCATCGTCTGGCCGATCTCGATCGCGCCGTTCCACGTGCACGTGCTCCCGGTGAACGTGAAGGACGCGACGACGAGGGAGCGGGCCGAGCGGCTCGCGGCCGAGCTGGAGGCGCGCGGCGTCGAGGTCCTCTACGACGACCGCGACGAGCGGCCCGGCGCGAAGTTCAAGGACGCCGACCTGGTCGGCGTCCCGTACCGGGTCACGATCGGGGAGAAGGGGCTCGCGCAGGGAATCGTGGAGTGGCGCGACCGGAAGAGCGGCCAGACGGACCGGATCCCGGCGGACGGCGCGGCGGAGGAATGCGCGGCGCGCGTCCGGAAGGCGCTCGAAGCGCTCTCCTGACGCGCGCGGGGGGAGGGCTCGGGAGTTAGGCGGAGGCCTTGGCCCGGGCGCGGTTCGCGGCCAGGGCGAGGCGGGACTTCCGGCGGTTCGCGACCGCCTTCTTGATCACGCCCTTCTTCACGGCGCGATCGAGCAGGGAAGAAGCCTTGCTTGCAAGCTCTTTATCCGCAGGCGCTTCCTCCATTTTCTTCAGAACCGTCTTCAATTCGGACCGAACGGCGACGTTGTGCTTGCGGTCGCGCTTCGTGATCCGGATGCGCTTCACGGCCGACTTGTGATGCGGCATTCCTTCCTCCGCCGATGATGGACGTCGAACGCACTACGAGCGTGCCATCGTAGCGGAACGGCCCCTCGCTGTCAATCGCAAGGGGCCGCGTGATATACTGGCTCGAATGGCACCCGTCCTCCGAAACGGGCGCGGTCATGCCGGCGCCGGCCCTCCCCCCGCGAACGCCATGAACACCACGACCCTCGACCAGCAGATCGCCGCGCTCCCGGCCCAGCCGGGCGTCTACGTCTTCCGCGGGCGGAAGGGCGAGGTGCTGTACGTCGGCAAGGCGAAGCGTCTCGATCAGCGCGTCCGCTCCCACTTCCAGCAGCCCGAGCTGGTCGGCCCGAAGCAGGTCGCCCTCGTCCGCCGCGTCACCGACGTCGAGACGATCGCCGTCGAGTCGGAGATCGACGCGCTCCTGCTCGAGGCGACGCTCGTGCGGGAGAAGCAGCCCCCGTACAACATCCGGCTCAAGGACGACAAGCGCTACCCGTACGTCCGGATCTCGTGGCAGGAGCCGTACCCGCGCATGACGCTCGTCCGCCGGGTCGAGCGGGACGGCGCGCGCTACTACGGGCCGTACACCGAGGTGAAGGGGCTCCGCGCGCTCCTCCGGACCACGCAGTCGATCTTCCCGATGCGCTCCTGCCGCGACATCGATGCGCACATCGCCGCGAAGAAGGAGTGCCTCGACTTCCACATCGGCCGCTGCACGGGGCCCTGCATCGGCAAGCAGGACCGCGAAGAGTACCGCGCGATGGTGGACCAGTTCTGCGAATTCCTCTCGGGACGGCGGGAGCGCGTCGTGGAGCGGCTCCGGGGCCTGCTCGAGGACGCGGCCGGGCGTCGCGAATACGAGCGCGCCGCGCGGCTCCGCGACCAGACCCGGCGCCTGGAGGCGATCCTCGCACGCCAGCGGGTCGTCGACGTCGGCGGCGACGCGGTCGACTTCCTCGGCTGGTCGCGGCGGGGCGACGAGGCGACGGTGATCGTGCTCAAGGTGCGCGAGCGGCGGGTCCTCTCGCGCGACGCGCGCCGCGTGCGCGGGGCGCGGCATGCGTCGGACGGCGACCTCCTCCGCGCCTTCGTGCCGCTCTACTACGCCACGGCGGATCTCGTCCCGGGCACGCTGGTGGCCGACGTCGACGCCGCGGAGCGGGAGCTGCTCGAGGGGTTCCTCGCCCGGCACGCTGGCGCGCCGGTCCGGCTCCGAGCGCCGCGCGGCCCGGCGGAGAGCGCCCTCACGCGGATGGCGCGGCGGAACGCCGCGCTCGACCTGGCCCAGGAGGGGGACGCCGGCTCGCGGGGCCTCGAGGGTCGGTCCGGCGACGAGGCGCTCGATCTCGAGCGCGCGCTCGGGCTCCCCGGCCCGCCGCGCCGGATCCGCTGCTTCGACGTCTCGAACCTCTTCGGGACGCACGTCGTGGCGTCGATGGTCACGTTCGTGGACGGCCGGCCGGCGAAGAGCGAGTACCGGCGGTACCGGATCCGCGCGGTGCGCGGCCAGGACGACTTCGCCTCCATCGCCGAGGCGGTCGACCGGCACGCCGCGCGCGTGGCGACGGGCGACCTCCCGGCCGCCGACCTGATCGTGATCGACGGCGGCGCGGGGCAGCTCGGCGCCGCACGGCTCGCGTCCCGGAACACGCCGCTCGAGCGCGTTCCGTTCCTGGGTCTCGCGAAGCGGTTCGAGGAGCTGATCCTCGAAGGGCGGGCAGTACCGCTCCGTCTCCCGCGGCGTTCGGCGGGGCTCCGGCTCCTCCAGCGGCTCCGGGACGAGGCGCATCGCTTCGCGATCACGTACCACCGCACGCTGCGGGCGCGGGCCGCCCGCGATTCCGCGCTCGACCGCGTGCCGGGGCTCGGTCCCAAGCGACGGGCGCTCCTGCTCGAGCGCTTCGGCTCGGTGGCGCGGATCCGGCGCCAGCCGGTCGAGTCGATCGCCGCCGTGCCGGGCATCGGTCCCCGGATGGCGGCGCGCATCGTCGAGAGCGTGGGCGCCCCGTCCGGCGCGGAGGGAAGCGCGTGAGCCCGCGGGCCCGGAAGCCGCTCGAGGAGATCGCGGTCACCTCGCTCCGGTCGCCGATGGGGAAGATCTGGATCCTGGCGACCGAGCGCGGGGTCCGCGAGATCCGTCTCGGGAAGGCCGAGGCGCCGTCCCGCCGCGAGGCGCGCGCGAGGGACGAGAAGTACGTCCGCCGTCCCCGCTGGACCGATCCCGCGAAGCGCGCGGTCGAGGCGTACCTGGCCGGCGACCGGACGCCGTTCGATCTCCCGCTCGATCTCGGCCGCGGGACGCCGTTCATGCGCCGCGTCTGGGAGGCGACGCGCCGCGTCCGCCACGGCGCCGTCGCGTCGTACGCGACGATCGCGGCCAGCGCCGGCGCGCCGAAGGCGGTGCGCGCGGTCGGGAACGCACTCGGCGCGAACCCGATCCCGATCGTGATCCCGTGCCACCGGGTCGTCCACTCCGATCGGTCGCTCGGCGGCTTCAGCTCGGGCCTCGCGTGGAAACGGTTCCTCCTCGAGCTCGAGCGGGGGCAGTTCGAGCTGACGCTCCGCCCGCGGAAGCGGCTGGGGCTCTTCGGATGACCGCCCGGTCGCAAGCGCCGCCGAGCGTGCTCGGCCCGCTGCTCGTGCAGTTCAAGGACCACCTGGCGCTCGAGCGGCGCCTGAGCGAGAACACGGTGCGCGCGTACGCGCGCGACCTGGCCCAATACGACCGCTACCTCGGCGGACGGCGGATCCGGGACGCGGCGTCGGTGACGCCGCGGGACGTCGAGGCGTACGTCGGCGCGCCCGGCTGGTCGGCCTCCACCGTCGCGCGGAAGATCGCCTCGCTCCGCGCGTTCCACGAGTTCTTGCGCCGGCGGGGTCTGGCGGGGGACAATCCCGCGCTCCCCGTGCGGCCGCCGCGTCGTCCGCGGCCGCTCCCCGACGTGCTCTCGCCGGAGCAGGTGGCATCGCTCCTCCGGGCGCCGCGGGGCGAGACGCCGCTCGCGGTGCGGGATCGCGCGATGCTCGAGCTGGCGTACGCGACGGGCCTCCGCGCGAGCGAGCTCGTCCACCTGACGCTCGAGGAGGTGGACCGGGACGAGGGGTTGGTCCGCTGCACGGGGAAGCGGCAGCGGGAGCGGATCGTGCCGTTCGGACGGAAGGCGGCGGCCGCGCTCGACCGGTATCTCGAGGCGTCGCGTCCGCTCCTCACGACCGACCGGAGCGAACGCGCCGTCTTCGTGACGCGGCTGGGGCGGCCGTTCAGCCGGATGGGATATTGGAAGCTGCTCCAGGGCCACGCGCGCGCGGCGGGGATCGCGCAGAGCATCTCGCCGCACACCCTGCGCCACTCCTGCGCGACGCACCTGCTCGAGGGGGGGTGCGATCTCCGCGTCGTGCAGGAGTTCCTCGGGCATCGTTCCATCGAGACGACCCAGATCTACACGCACCTCGACCGCGCCTACCTGCGGCAGGTGCACGCCAAGTTCCACCCCAGGGCCTGAGCGCCCGCGCCGGGATCGGAGGGAAGTGATGATGCGGTGTCGATCGGTGTTGGCGGGTCTGGGCGCGGCGCTGGCGCTCCTCGGCTGGTGTACCCCCGCGACGCGCGCGGTGGCGTCGGTCCCGCCCGCGACGTGGATCCATCGGGCGCCGACCGGCCCCGACTGGATCGCGCTCCGCCTCGACCGGGCGGGGGCCGCGAAGAAGCAGCCGGCGCCCGTGCCGCAGAGGGCGACCCCGCTCCTCAGGCGCCAGAGGCCGAACACGATCAGCCTCGGGCTCCAGGCGCAGTACGGGATCGACCGGGGGAATTCCCGGATCGCGGACGGGTTCGACCACGGCCCGGGGTACGCGTTCCGGTTCCGGTACATGATGTCGCCGTCGACGGCGCTCGGGTTCAACTTCGAGCACCAGCGGTACGGGAGCATCCAGCCGCCGCTCAACGTGCAGGGGGACTTCGCCGACAGCCACGTCGTGATCACGACCGTGGACATGGAGGCCACGTTCTTCATCCATCGCGAGCGGGAGGTGACGCCGTACTTCCTCGGCGGGATCGGCTTCGCCACGCCGGACGTGATCTTCACGCAGGACCAGACCAGCCGCGTGAACGAGGGCATGTTCGCGGTCGTCGGCGCCGGATTCGAGCGCTTCATCCGCGAGCGCTTCTCGTTCGACATGGCGCTCCGCCAGTTCGCGCTGGTCTCGAACTCGGAATTCACGTCGATGACGCAGCTCTCCGCCGGCATCCACGTCTACCCCGGGGACTAGCCGGCTTGCGGGTGACGTTCTGGGGGGCGGCGCGCACCGTGACCGGCTCGAAGCACCTGGTGTCCGGCCGCGCCGGGACGCTGCTGCTCGACTGCGGGCTCTTCCAGGGCCGCCGGGCGGAGTCGGAGGCGCGGAATCGCGCGCTCCCCTTCGCGCCCGGCTCGGTGGACGCGATGATCCTGTCGCACGCGCACATCGACCACAGCGGCGCGATCCCGCTGCTCGTGAAGGGGGGCTTCGACGGTCCGATCCACGCGACGAGGACGACCGTCGATCTCTGCCGGGCCATGCTCCTCGACGCCGCGCACATCCAGCGGAAGGACGCCGACTGGCTGAACCGTCGGGTGCGGGGACGGAAGAAGCCGCACGTGCCGCTATATGACACGGTGGACGTGGAGCAGGCGCTCGCGCAGTTCGTGCCGCACGATCTCGAGGAGCCGTTCGAACCGCTCCCCGGAACGCGCGCGACCCTGCACGAGGCGGGACACATCGCCGGCTCGGCGCACGTGGCGCTCGACTGGCAGGACGACGGCCGGTCGGGCCGGCTGGTCTTCTCGGGCGACCTCGGCCGGCCGGGCCGCGCGATCATCCGCGATCCCGCGCCGCTCCCCGAGGCGGACCACCTCGTGATCGAGGGGACGTACGGCGGGAAGCGGCACCCGGACGAGCGGTCGCTGCTCGACGCGCTCGAGGCCGTCGTGCGCGGGGCCGTGGAGCGCGGCGGCCGGATCGTGGTGCCGGCGTTCGCGGTCGGCCGCACGCAGGAGATCGTCTGCGCGCTCGACCGCCTGATCGCGTCCGAGCGGATCCCGGACATGCCGATCTACGTCGACAGCCCGCTCGCCGCCGACGTCCAGGAGATCGTGCAGCGGCACCCGGAGGTCTACGACGACGAGACGCAGGCGGCGCTCCGCGGCGGGGGCGACCCGCTGGGGCTCCGCCGCGTCACCCTGATCCGGAGCGCCGAGGACTCGATGAAGCTGAACGACAAGCCGGGGACGTTCGTCACGATCTCGGCGTCGGGCATGTGCGAGGCGGGACGGATCCTCCATCACCTGAAGCAGACGATCGAGGACCCGCGCCACGTGATCGTGATCGTCGGCTACCAGGCCGAGGGGACGCTCGGGCGGCGCCTGGTCGAGCGCCATCCGGGGGTCCGGATCTTCGGGGAGCCGTACGACGTACGGGCGCACGTCGAGGTGCTGAACGGCTTCAGCGCGCATGCCGACCACGACGCGCTCGTGGCGCAGGCCGCGGCGTGCGCGCCGAAGCGCGGGCTCGCGATCGTCCACGCCGACCTCGAGCGGGCGGAGGCGCTCCGCGCCGGCCTTCCCGGCGGGATGGTCGCGCGGATCCCGGTGGAGGGGGAGACATGGGAGCTCCGGTGAGCCGCGAAGGGGGCCATCCGCGCTCGCCCGCGTTCCGGGTGGGGGACCGCGTGGTCCACCGGGCGTTCGGTGAGGGGCTGATCGTCGAGGTGCGCGAGCGCGACGGCTTCGAGGTGCTCGAGATCGCCTTCACCGACGGCATCCGAAGGCTCACGTCGCTCTATCCGCTCGAGGCGGCGCGGGGGACGACGGCGCGCGCCGCCGCGTCGTCCGCCGCGGCGCCGACCGCGCTCTCGCTCCGGCTCGGCCTCGAGATGCCGACCCGCGGGCAGTTCCGGGTCGCGCCCGGGGCCGAGGAGCTCTTCCAGCGGCTCCTCGCCGGCCCGTACGACGCGCCGCGCGACCACGCGCTCCGCCTCGACGTCGAGCGGTACGCGCTCCACCGTGGCTTCGGCCGGCTCCTCTGCCTCGATCGCCTCCACGACGTGCAGAAGTACGACCACCAGGTGCAGGCGTGCATCACGGTGCTTAGGCGGATGCGCGGCCGCGCGCTCCTCGCGGACGAGGTCGGGCTCGGGAAGACGATCGAGGCGGGGCTCGTGCTCAAGGAGTACCTGCTCCGGGGCCTCGTCCAGCGCGCCCTGATCCTGGTGCCTGCGTCGCTCGTCGAGCAGTGGGACCAGGAGCTTCGGCGGAAGTTCGACCTCGAGTTCGCGATCCTGAAGCACGGCACCGCGTGGTGGGAGGAGCCGCTCCTCCTCGCGTCGATGGACACGGCGAAGCTCCTCCGGCACCGCGACAAGGTGGCGGCGGCTTCGTACGACCTCGTGGTCGTGGACGAGGCGCACCGGCTCAAGAACCAGAAGACGCTCGCGTGGAAGTTCCTCGACCGGCTCGCGCCCCGCTACCTCCTCCTCCTCACGGCGACCCCGGTGCAGAACGACCTGCACGAGCTGTACAACCTGGTGCAGCTGCTCAGGCCCGGCCTCCTCGGGACGTACCGGACGTTCGGCCGCGAGTTCATGCGCCGCGGGGACCGCCGGATGCCGCAGAACACCGGGCGCCTCGCCACGCTCCTCTCGGAGACGATGATCCGGACCACGCGCGCGAGCACGTCGATCCGCTTCCCGAAGCGCGAGGTCACGAACATCCTGTTCGACCTGAGCGACGCCGAGCGGGGCCTCTACGAGAGCGTGACCCGTCTCGTCCGCCGCCTCGTCCAGGGATCGCGGGAGACGCGGCGCGGCGCGATCAAGCTGACGCTGCTCACGCTGCAGAAGGAGATCGGCTCGAGCTCCTTCGCGGCCGTGCCGACCCTCTCGAAGCTGCTCGCGCGGGAGTCGGGGGCGACGCGGTCCGAGCTCGCGGCGCTGGTCCAGGCCGCGCGCGCGATCGAGGCGAATGCGAAGTTCGAGGGGATCCGGAAGATCCTCGCGGGGTCGCGCGACAAGTTCGTGGTCTTTACGCAGTTCCGCGCGTCGCTCGAGTTCCTCGCGCGGTCGCTCCGGGCGATGGGCGTGAAGGTGAGCGTCTTCCACGGCGCGCTCACGCTCCGGGAGAAGGAGGCGGCCATCGCGCAGTTCCGCGAACGCTCCCGCGTGCTCGTCAGCACCGAGGCCGGCGGGGAAGGGCGAAATCTCCAGTTCTGCCACCTCCTGGTGAACTACGACCTCCCGTGGAACCCGATGCGGATCGAGCAGCGGATCGGCCGCCTCCACCGCCTCGGCCAGACGCACGACGTGCACGTCTTCAACTTCACGGCGCGCGGCACGGTCGAGAGCTACGTGCTCGACATCGTCCACGAGAAGATCAACCTCTTCCGCACCGTGATCGGGGACCTCGACGTCGTGCTCGGGCCGTACGCCGAGGCCGGCACGTTCGAGGACGCGGTCTTCCGGATCTGGGCGAACGCGCGCGGCGAGAAGGACCTCGAGCGCGAGTTCGGGAAGCTGGGCGCCGCGCTCCTCGTCGGGCGCAAGCGCTACGAGGCGGTCGAGGACCTCGACCGCCGCCTCCTCGACGGGCTCTCCGATGGCGGGTCGTAGCCGGCGGCCCCGCGGGGCCGATCTCCCCGAGATCCTGGCCGCGATCCTCGAGGCGCACGGCGCCTCGGTCACCCGGAGGAACGGCGTCTGGGAGGCGTCGCTGCCGGCGGCGCTCGCCCGCGAGCTGGGACGGGACCGGGTCCGGCTCGTGACCGCGCCCGCGGGGCGGGGCGCGCGCGGCATGGAGGCCGATCCGACCCTCGCCGAGCGGATCCTCCTCCTCGGGCGGTCGAAGGGGGAAGTGGCGCGGCTCGTGGCGACCGGCCCGATCCCGAAGGCCGCGTCGCCGGGGGAGCGGCAGTGGGTCCGGCTCTACTGGCGCATCCGGTACGGGAGCGACGATCTCCCCGAGGAGCTCCTCGTCCAGACGCTCCCGATCGGGCCGATCGGGGGCGTCCGCGCCCCGCGGGACGGGGCGCTCCGGGCGCCGACCGCCGAGGAGGCACGCGCGCTCCCGCCGCCCGATCCGGAGCGGCTCGCGCAGGCGTGGGCCCGCGCGCTCCGCCAGCTCGAGCGGAGGATCCGGACCCGGCTCAAGCCGTACGAGGACCGTGCCCGCCGCGAGCTCCACCGCGAGATGCGCACGCTGAGCGTGCACTTCCGGTCGCTGATCGCCGAGGAGCGCTCCGGGCGGCGGCGCCACTCCGAGGATCGGGAGGCGGGACGGATGCTCCAGCTCAAGGAGGATTGGGAGCGGAAGCTCGCCGCGGCGATCCGGCAGCGGTCGCTCGACACCGAGGCGCGCCTCGTCGCGGCCGCGCTCGTCGTGCTCCTCCCGGAACCCCGCGACGGCGACGCGGTTTGACACCGGAGTACGATCCGGGTAGACTGTAAGACTCGTCCTCGAACGGAGAAAGGAGCCATGGCGGCCCATCTTGCGAAGCACCAGAAGATGACCAAGCGGCAGATGAAGGAGGACCCGCTCGTCACCGCGGCGTTTCGCGCGACCGAGGTCTGGGAGCAGCACGGGCGCACGATCCTGATCGTGGCGGGCGCCGTCGTCCTCGTCGGCCTCCTCGTCTTCTTCGTGCTCCGCACCCGCTCGCAGGCCGAGGAGAAGGCCCGCGGCGACCTCTTCCGCGCCATGATCACGCTCCAGCAGGGGGACTACGCGACGGCCGGCCCGATGCTGAAGGAGCTGATCGACAACGCGCCGGGCACAGGCTCCGCGCGGGACGCCCTCCTCATGCTCGGGGACGCCTCCATGGGCCAGAAGAATCCGGCGGAGGCCGCCACCTGGTACCAGAAGTACATCGACAAGGTGGGCGGCGACCGCGTCATGGCGCGCGCCGGCTACCTGGGCCTCGGCACGGCGTACGAGGACGCGGGGGAGTTCGTGAAGGCGGCCGACGCGTACGCGAAGGCGGCCGAGCTCGGCACGAGCGACAACCAGCGGGGCCGGGCGATGCTCTCCGAGGCGCGCAGCCTGACGCGCGCGGGGCAGGTCGACAAGGCGATCGACCTCTACCGGAAGATCGTGGCCCTGCCGACGGCCGAGATCCCGGTGCACGACGCGGCCAACATGCACCTGGGCGAGCTCCAGATGGAGCGGTCGAACCCCGCCGCGAACTGACGAGGACCGGCCGCGTGGCGGCACGCTCCACTCTCCTGGCTCTGGTCTGGCACATGCACCAGCCGAGCTACCGCGATCCCCGCACGGGGCGCGCGCGCCTTCCCTGGGTCCGGCTCCACGCCACGAAGGACTACCGGGACATGGTCGAGATCCTCGCCGCGACCCCGCGCGTCCACGCCACGTTCAACCTGACCCCGGTGCTCCTCGACCAGCTCGAGGCGGCCGCGGACGGCGCCGGCGACGACTGGCTCGACCTCGCCCGGATGCCGGCCGGCTCGCTCGACGCGGGCGCGCGGTCCGCGATCCTGCGCGGGTTCTTCTACGTGAACGAGGAGCGGATGCTCCTCCCGCACCCCCGGTATCGCGAGCTCCGCGACCGCGCGGCGCGCGTGAAGGCGGGGGAGGGCCCTCCGCTCACGGAAGGGGAGTGGCGCGACCTCCAGACGTGGTTCCATCTCGCGTGGGTGGATCCGTCGTACGCCGGCGAAGAGCCGGTCCGCTCGCTCCTCCGGAAGGGACGGGGCTTCACGGAGGAGGAGAAGGGGGCGCTGCTCGACTGGGGCGTCTCCCTCTGCGGCTCGATCGTCCCGGTCCACCGGGAGGCGGCGGCGCGGGGGCAGATCGAGATCACGACGTCCGCGCATCACCACCCGATCCTCCCGCTCCTGGTCGACACCGACGCCCCGCGCGCGGTCGCGCCGGCCATGCCGCTCCCGACGCCCGCCTTCCGCGCGCCGGAGGACGCGGCGGCGCAGCTCGCCCAGGCGCGGGCCTCGCACGAGCGGCGGTTCGGCGCGGCCCCGCGCGGCACGTGGCCCCCGGAGGGCGCCGTGAGCGACGCGGCGCTCGCGCTGATCCGCGGGGCCGGCTTCGCGTGGGCCGCGTCGGACGAGACCGTGCTGGCCCGGGCGCTCCGCGCGCGCGGCGGCGCGGCGGCCGCGGGCCCGGCGCCGGGCGCGCTCTACCGCGCGTACCGCGTCGAGACCGCGGCGGGTCCGCTCTCGATGGTCTTCCGCGACCGGCGCCTCTCCGACCAGATCGGGTTCGTCTACCGGCACTGGGATCCCGAGCACGCGGCCGACGACTTCCTCGACCGCGTGCGGCGGGCCGGCGCCTCCGCGCCGGGCGAGACGCCGCCGATCGTGACCGTGATCCTCGACGGCGAGAACTGCTGGGAGGCGTACGAGCAGGACGGCCGCCCCTTCCTGACGGCGCTCTACGAGCGGCTCGAGGCCGCGAAGGACGTGGAGGCGCTCACGGTCAGCGAGGCGCTCGCGCGCGCGCCTGCGACCGAGACCCTGCCCTCCGTGCCGGTCGGCTCGTGGATCCGGGACGATCTCGCGATCTGGATCGGGCACCCCGAGAAGAACCGCGCGTGGGGCGCGCTCCGCGAGGCGCGCGCGGCGCTCGCCGCCCGGGGCGGGTCCGCGGCCGGCGGCGCCTGGGATTCGCTCTACGCGGCGGAGGCGAGCGACTGGTGGTGGTGGTACGGCGACGACCATCCGAGCGCGTTCCTGGACGAGTTCGACGCGCTCTTCCGCGAGCGGCTCGTCGCCGTCTACGAGGCGATCGGCGCGGCGGCGCCGCCGCTCCTGGGCTCGAGCCTCCGCGGGGTCGAGGCCGCGACGCATCCGCCGGGGGGCCTCGCGTACCTGCGGCCGACGATCGACGGCCGGGAAACCGACTTCTTCGAGTGGCGCGGCGCGGACGGCTACGAGCCGTTCGGCGCCGACGGCGCCATGCATCGCGTGTCCGGCTCGATCGGCCGCGTGCGGCACGGGTTCGACGAGCGGGCGCTCTACGTCCGGATCGACTGGACCCCGCAGGCGGAGCGCGCCGGCACCACGCTCGCCGTGATCTTCCCGGAGCGCGGGCTCGTCGCGCGCTGTCCGATCGCCCGAGGCGCCGCGGGGGAGCCGGTCTGGACGGTGGAGACCGCGGAAGGGGAGCCGGGGAAGCTGGCCGGGTCCGGCGCCGAGGCCCCCACGGCGGACGACGACGGGGGTCGGCACGCGTCGGAGGCGATCACCGAGCTCCGACTGCCCCTCGCCCGCGTCGGATCGGGACCGGGCGGGTCCGTGGCCTGGCGCCTCGCGGTCGAGCGGAACGGCGAGCCGGTCGACGTCGCGCCCGCGTCGGGCGCCTTCCTCACGCGGATTCCCGCCGAGCACTTCCGGCTCCTCCTCTGGTCGGCGACGTGAGCGCGTCGCCCCGCGGCGTCGTCGGGGCGGCCCTTGACGCCTCGAGGGACGCGTGCTATCGCTCCGGCGTGAACCGCGAGTCGCCGTACGCCTCGATTCCCGAGGCGGAGATCGAGACCGGGCGGCTCCTGGCCGCCGTCGCCTATCTGCCGGCGCTCTGCTTCGTCGGCCTCTTCGCCGCGCCCCGGAACCGGTACGTCGCCTTCCACGCCCGCCAGGGCCTCCTCCTGTTCCTCGCGGAGATCGTCGCCTGGATCGCGATCGCGATCTACGACGCGTCGATCGGCCGGATCCCGGTCCTCGGGTTCCTGCTCGGGGCGCTCGTGAAGTTCGTGGTCGGGGTCGGCTTCCTGGCCGCCACGGTCTACGGCGCCGTCAAAGCGGCGAACGGCGAGACGGCCCGGCTCCCGTACCTGGGCGACGCGGTCGAGCGGATGCCGCTCTGATGGCCTGGATTCCCGAGAAGCGCTTCTGGCTCCTGCGGCGGCTCGCGACGGTGATGACCGTCGGCGCCTGGATCGTGCTCGCGATCGTCCTGGTCGTGACCCCGGTCGGGCTGGTGCGGGCGGTCCTGGCCCGCGATCCCGGCGAGGTCCAGGAGTGGGTCACGTACGCGATCTCGGGCGGGCTCATCTTCGTGAACCTGCTCTGGCTCGCGCAGTCGATCCAGGTGATCCTCGCGATCGAGGAGAACACCCGTCACGGCACGTACGTGCTCGAGAAGCTGACGACCCTGACGCAGCAGGTCCGGGACCGGCTCGGGGACCTGGCCGGGAAGTCGGCGCTCGGATCGGAGTCGGAGGAGCGCTGAGGGGCCCGGTGGCCCGCCAAGATGGAAGGCGGGCGGCCGGGCCCGGTCTTCTCCCTGCAATGTCGTATAATGAGTATTATGTAAACTTCGCCATGGGGTTCGACTGGAGCCTGGGTTCCGGAGCGAGGGTGGCGAAGTTTACATGAATACTGCGTTGTGCCCCACCGGCCTGGGCTGCCGCGGTGAGTCGGTGGCCCTGGAGCCCTGCCACGATCGTCGTGGAGCCGGGTTGCGGCAGTCCTGGCGCGGCGCGGCCTAGCCCTTGACGACCACGTTCACGAGGCGGCCCGGGACGATGATCACCTGGGCGACCTGCTTGCCCTCCGTGAACTTCGCCACCCTGGGGTCGGCCAGGGCGGCCGCCCGGATGGCGTCGTCCTGGGATCCGGCCGGAACCTCCACGTTTCCACGGACCTTGCCGTTCACCTGGACCACGAGGCGCACCACGGCCTTCTGGAGGGCGTTCGGGTCGGGCTTGGGCCATGGGGCCAGGACGATCGATTCCGCGTGTCCTAGGCGCTCCCAGGCGCCCTCGGCGGTGTGCGGGGCCAGGGGGCCCAGCATCCGGGTAGCCAGATCCACCGCCTCGGCGACCTCCGCGGCGTCCATATCTCCGCCGCCGGCCTGGTATTCCTGGACTGCGTTCACCAGCTGCATGAGGCCGGAGACGGCCGTGTTGAAATGGAATCGGT
>JBLMXB010000039.1:0-2781 GCA_050257555.1 Hyphomicrobiales bacterium
TACCCCACCCCCGCCTCCGCGAGCGCCTTCCTGAACCGCGCCTCGTCCCATACGGAAACGCCTAGCGATCGCGCCTTCTCGAGCTTCGAGCCGGCTTCCTCGCCCGCGATCACGGCGTCGGTCTTCTTGCTCACCGAGGACGAGACCTTGCCGCCCGCGCGCGCGATGAGCCGGGCCGCCTCCTCGCGCGGGATCCAGATCGTGCCCGTGAGGACGAACGTCTTCCCCGCGAACGGGCCCTCGGTCGGCGTCTCGCGACGCTCCGGCGGCTTCCCCTTCACGCCCCGGTCGGCGAGCCGCTTCACGAGCCGCTTCCCCTCCTTCGAGGCGAAGAACTCGACGACGCTCTTCGCGATCTCGGGGCCGACGCCGGGGATTTCTTGGAGGTCTTCTTCGGTGGCTTCAGCGAGCGCGGGCACCGAGCGGTAGCGCTCGGCCAGGAGCCGCGCCACCGAATTGCCGACCCGTCGAACGCCGATCGCGGTGATCAGCCGCTCGAGCGGCGCCCGCTTGCTCGCCTCGATCGCGCGCACGAGGTTCGACGCCGACTTCTCCGCCATCCGCTCGAGCGGGACCAGCTGCTCCTCGGTCAGGTCGTAGAGATCGGTGGGATCGGCCACCAACTCCCGGTCCACCAGGAGGTCGACGGTCTTCCAGCCGAGCCCCTCGATGTCGAGCGCGCCGCGGCTCGCCCAGTAGACGATCCTCCGCCGCACCTGCGCCGGGCAGTAGAGGTTCTCGCAGCGGATCGCGGCCTCCTCGGGGTCGCGGACCAGCGGATCGCCGCAGACCGGACACTTCTTCGGGACCGGGAACGCGGGGCCGCGGCGGCCGCCCTTCGGGACGACCCGCACGACCTTCGGGATCACCTCGCCCCCCTTCTCCACCACGACACGATCCCCCTCGCGGATGTCCTTCCGCTCGAGCTCGTCGAAGTTGTGGAGCGTGGCGCGGCTCACGACGGTGCCGAGGAGCGTGACGGGCTCCAGGATCGCCACCGGCGTCACCACGCCGGTCCGTCCGACCTGGAGCTCGATCTTCTTCAGCGTCGTCTCCTCCTCGCTCGTTCCGAACTTGTACGCGATCCCCCAGCGGGGGCTTCGCGCCGTGGCGCCGAGGCGGGTCCAGTCGGCCAGCGCGTTCACCTTCACGACGAGGCCGTCGGTGCCGTAGGAGAGCGACGCGCGCTTCGACTCCCACTTCTCGCAGAGCCGCTTCACGGCGTCGAAGCCGCGCGCGACGGCGTTGTCGGGATTGACGCGGAGGCCGAACCGCTTCGCCGCGGCGAGGGCCTCGAGGTGCGTCTCGACGCCGAGGGTCTCCGCGGCGTCGGCGATCTGGTAGACGTAGATCTGGAGCGGACGGCGCGCCACCTCCGCGGTGTCGAGTGTCTTCAGGCTCCCGGTCGTGGCGTTCCGGGGGTTCATGAACGGCTTCTCCCCCGCCTCCTCGCGGCGCCGGTTCATCCGCTCGAACCCGGCCGTCTCCATGTAGACCTCGCCGCGGGCCTCGAGCCGGTCGGGCACGTTCTTCCCGTCGAGGCGGAGCGGGATCGAGCGGATCGTCCGGAGGTTCCCGGTGATGTCGTCCCCCTCGACGCCGTCGCCGCGGGTGAGCCCCACCGTGAAGCGGCCCCGCTCGTAGCGAATCGCCACGGCGACGCCGTCCACCTTCGGCTCGACCGCGTACTCCACGGTCTCGACGCCCAGTAGCTTCCGGACACGGCCGTCGAACTCGGCCAGCTCGTCGATCGAGTACGTGTTGTCGAGGGAGAGCATCGGCCGCGTGTGCCGGACGCTCGGGAATCCGGAGAGGAGCCCGCGCGCGACCCGTTGCGTCGGCGAGTCGGGCGTGACCAGGTCGGGGTTGGCCTCCTCCAGGTCTTGAAGCTCCCGGAGGAGCGCGTCGTACGCGCGGTCGGTGATCTCGGGCTCGCCGAGGACGTAGTAGAGGTGGTCGTGCCGCTCGATCTCGCGCCGGAGCTTCTCGGCCCGCCGCGCGGCGCCCGTTCCCGTCGTCATCGGATCGGCCTTTCGAGGATCACCAGGTGCTCGCGTATCGGACGTGGAGCGTGGCCCGCCGGAGCGGCTCGCCGGGCGCGAAGCCCAGCTCGAGGCCGACCAGGCCGGAGGCCATGCGGGTCCTGAGGCCGGCACCGTATCCGAAGTCCCACCCGCGGCTCAACACCGTTCGCGCGAGCGACGCGGCGGCGCCGCCCGTCGTCTCTCCCGGCACGATCGTCGCGGTGCCCGCCTGGAGCGTGGCGTCGAGGTCGTGGCGCGCGGCGTCGGCGAAGAGGTAGAGCCGGCCGCCGCGGTCGTCGGTGATCCAGCGGTGCTCGAGCGTGAACGCCGCGATCCGGTTCCCGCCGAACGCGCGGTCGTCGTGACCGCGGAGCCCCTCGGTGCCGCCGACGTAGCGGAGCTCCTCCGCCGGGAACGCGTCGCCCGGGAGCACGGTCTCGCCGGCGCGCGCCGAGGCGTAGAGCGCGCGACGCGGCGCGAGCCGTCGCGCCGCCTCGAGCGAGACGTCGCCGCGGAAGAGCCGCCGCGTCACCGGCGCGTAGCCGGGGTAGCGCTCCGAGCGCCGGCCCTCCTCCGCGCCGATCGAGAGCGCCTGGCCGCCCACGGGGTTCAGGGCAGGGGCCATGCTGCTCGCGGCCCCGCGGAGCGCGAGCGACCAGGTGGCGCTCGACCCGCGCGCGAGGCCCGAGTAGACGCTCCCGCTCCGGACGATCGCGAGCGAGGCGCGCGCGCCGCGGAACGGGCGCGCCCCCGTCTC
>JBLMXB010000040.1:0-5583 GCA_050257555.1 Hyphomicrobiales bacterium
GTCCTCCGGCTCGCCATGATCCCGACGACGACGTCCCCCGGGCCGACGCGGCGCTTCTTCAATTCCCGCGCCGCCGCCTTCGCGTCGTCCTCCGCCCCTTCGATCGAGCGGACCAGCGCGCGGCGGCCGCCGGCGATGATCCCCTGCACCATCGTGCGGGGCGTGCCGAACGTGGGCGGGCACTCCGCGGCGTCGAGCACCCCGAGGCGGCCGCTTGTCCCGGCGCCGACGTAGACGAGCCGGCCCCCGTCCAAGAGCCGCGGCGCGATCAGGTCGACGGCGCGCGCGATCTTCGGGATCTCGCGTCCGACCGCGAGCGGCACGCGCCGGTCCTCGGCGTTCATCAGGCGGAGCACCTGCGCGGTCGTCATCTCGTCGAGACGGCGCGAGCGCGCGTTCCGCTGCTCGGTCACGAGCCGCGAGAGCTCGCGGAAGATGGCCCGGCCCGCGCGGCGGTCGGTCACCGGCTCCGGATGAAGCGGCCATCGCGCTTCTGCGAGCGGCCGTTCATGTCCGTGGCTTCGATGCGGAAGAGATAGAGCCCGACCGCGGTCTCGTGCCCGCGCGAGTCGCGCCCGTCCCAGCAGTAGACGTTGAAGCCCGCCTGGCCCGGCAGGTCGATCGCGTCGACGCGGCGGCCGGCGACCGTGTACAGGTCGAGTCGGACGCTCCGGGCGTCGGCGCTCAGCTCGTACTGGAAGATGGAGCCGCCGCAGCCCGACGCGACCATCCGCTGGTCCACGACCACCACGCCGCGGAGCGTGAACTCGCTCGAGATCTGGAACGTCCGCTGGTCGAACCCGGCCGTGCGCCCGTTGAACGCGACCTGGATCGTGTGCACGCCCGCGCTCCGGTCCCCGGAGAGGCTCTCGAGCGTCCAGGCGCGGCCCGTCGCGTCGGTCTGGGTCTTCGACGACGCGATCACGACGCCGTCGAGCACCAGCTCGAGGCTGTCCGCCGTGAGCGGGATCGGCGACGTCACCGTGGCGCGCAGCAGCGCTCCGCTCGCCACGAAGACGTTGTTCACGATCTCGACGCCGTTCGCGAAGTACTTGATCGGCGTCCGGACCTGCATCGAGAAGATCCGGAGGCGCCCGTTCCGGTCGGTCGCGCGCACCTGGAGGTCGTAGTTCCCGAGATGCGGCCGGACCTTGCCGGTCAGGGACGCCTGGCGGCTCGAGTCGCCGTACGCGACGGCGTAGAGGGTCGAGTCGACCGGCGTGATCGTCCCGCTCGCCAGATCCCGCTCCGCGACGGTCGCGCTCACGATGCCGACCTCGTCCCGCATGTCGGCGACGATCGCCAGGCTGTCCGTCGGGGAGTCGGTCGTCAGCGAGCCCTGGTCCGCGATCGGCGCGCCGTCGAGCGTGACCTGGAAGATCCGAGGCGGCAGCGCGTCCATCCGGAGCATGGGGTCGCCCATGATGTTCGTCGTCAGGTTCATCGAGGCGTAGTAGAACGGATCGGGCGCCACCCGGATCGCCGCCTCGAGCATCACCTCGCCGAGGATCCAGCGCGCCTGGGGCGGAACGCCCGGCGCCGGATCGGGCGTCGGCGGCGTCGAGTAGAACGCGCGGCCGACCTCCGCGTTGTAGACGGCGTTGGTGTTCAGGAACTCGTACGCCGTGCTCCCGATCGCGGCGATGGCGCCCCGGTCGGGAAGCATCGTCCAGACCTCGCCGATCGCCTGCGAGCTGTCGGTCGTGTTGGATCCGAGGAAGACTCCGTCGGAGAACTGGTTGGCGTGGCACCCCCAGACCATGAAGAGATACGGCTTGTTGTAGTTCTCGATCTTGTCGGGGTAGTTCGGCCCGGGGCAGCCGATCGTGCTCTCCGAGCAGAGGACGCTCTCGTGCGCGATCAGGTACCGGTTCGCGTGCGTCTCCAGGTTGAAGACCAGGCCGCCCCGGTCGATGGCCGCGATCAGCGAGTCGTACCCGCCGCCGGTGGTCAGCTGCGCCGTGACGGCGGCCAGGCTGCGGCACCCCCCGCTCGTGGGAACCGGATCCGTGTACGTGCTCAGATCGAAGAAGTCGTTTTGAAGGTCGACGCCGCCAACGCCCGCGCTGGTGGTGTCGGCGTAGTCCTGGCTGGCGAGGAGGAACTGCGACTCGGCCGGCTGGAAACAGTAGCCCTGATTGAACGTGATCGTCGTCGAGTACTCGTCGTCGGAGAAGAGGAGCTGCCGCCCGCGCCACGTGTCGTTCGGGCCGAACGTCTCGTACCGGATGATCTTCGTGACGTACTGGTCGAGGTCGGTGGCGCTCCGGGCGGGGATGCGTCCGAGCGCGATGGAGGGCACGTAGTCCTGCGGCCCGGCGTCGGCGTTCACGAGATTCATCGCGTAGTAGGAGTCGTTCGCGACCAGCTCGAGGCCGCTCGGTCCCTCGATGTGCTCGAAGCGCAGGTACGTCGGGATCCAGTCCGTGCCGCTCGAGGCGAGGTCGTGCCGGTAGTCGAGGCTCCCGTCGCCGGCGAGGAGCAGGAACTCGACCGCGGGCGTCCACGTGAGGTAGGCGTGGCGCGCGTACCGGCGGATCGCGCGGGCCGATTTCAGTCCGCCGTTGAATTCGTCGTAGACGTCCTCGATGGCCGCGACCTCGACAACGTAGCCCTGGCTCCGTCGATAGTCGGCGAGCCGGTTCGCCGGCGTGAGGAAGGCCCGCGGCGCGATGATGATCGCGCGCGCCACGCTCCCCGCGGGGAACGCGCCCGGCGTGCGGAGATCCGACGGGAGGTCGGCGGCGACGCTCGACCCCGTCAACGGGGTCTCCGCGCCCGGGACGAGGGCGAGGAACGTGCGCTGCCCGGCGGACGCGTCGGTCTGGAACGAGACCTCGAACCCCCCGCCGGACGGAGCCACGGTGGTTCCGGTGACGCGAAGCGGGGCGAGCGGATCGGTCACGTCGTAGACCTCGATCGAACTGGACGTGAAGCCCGACACGTGCGGCTCCACGACGCCCCCCGTCTCGCCGGACGTGAACCGGAGCACGTTGTTCCTCGCCCTGTAGAGCCGGCTGTACGTGATCTCCACCACGTCGAGGAGCGAGAAGCTCCCCGCCACGTAGGAGCCGCTCGGGGTCTGCCGGTCGCCGACGTGACGATAGTGCCCCGATCCGGACGAGAGGAACGAGCCGGGCACGGTGAAGCCCGTATCGAGGAAGTAGATCCCCCGATCGAGGAAGACCGCCTGGTTGGCGAGCGTGTCGGTCGCGCCGGCCGAGGAGTCGAAGTAGATGCTCAAACGGTGCACGGTCCCGAACTTCCCCTGGTACCGCGAACGGACCCGGAACGGCTGGGTCGCGTCCGGATCGGGGACGGTGACGGGCAAATCGAAGAGGTCCGGATCGAAGCCGTTCGTCCAGTACATCGTCTCGATCGCTTCCGGCGGACTCGCCGCCCCGCTGCTGGCGGGCGTCGTGAAGGCGTAATTGTTCTGCTCGAGGCGCATCACGTCCCGGTAGGACGGGGGCACGAGGCCGCCGCCGGTGATCGTGCCGTCCACGTTGGCCGGCGTCGGAGCCGGCGCCGAGGCGTACGTCAGCCAGTAGACGTTCGCGGTCGTGTACCGGAGCTCCAGGTTCCCGGCCCCGAACCGGTCCCGGAGACCGCGCGCGTAGAACGTGATCGCGTCGCCGGCGTCGAACGTGTTGTTCGCGTTCGCGTCCCGCGCCACGACCGGGACCGGCGTCGCCGTCGCGCTGTCGCCGACGTCGTCGTAGCCGCGCTCCTCCACGCGCACGTTCGCGATGGCGATGCCGGACGGGAACCCGCTCGCGGCGAGCGTGGCGTAGGAGACCGAGACCCAGCCGGTCTGCGCGATCGAGAGCTTCCAGGCGGGATTCGCCTGGAGCGCCGTGCCGGCCAGCGATCCCGCGCCGAATCGGGACGAGCCCAAGGCGCCCGAACGCGGCCGGACCGGGAAGGAGCGCGCGGATTCGGCGTTCCGCACGAGGTTTCGTTGCACCCGGCCCCAGGCCTTTCCCTGGGCGCGAGGGGCCATCGCGGGGCGCAATCGCATCTCTTGATCCGTCGCGGGGACGAAGTCGACGCGCACCGTCATGGCGCGGAGGACGTGGTACGCCCCGGCGCGCGGATCCCAGCGCACGGGATGGACGCGCACCGGCACGACCCACCACGATCCGACGAGCGCGCCGGCGCCGATCTCCGCGGCGCTCGTCGGGTAGGCGGCGCCTCCCCGGTAGATCGAGGCCTCCGGCTCCGTGCGGTAGTCGCTGACGGGACCGGTCTTCGGATCGTCGGAGACGAACGTCTCCCGCACGACGGGGAGCGGCGGCGGCGCCGCGCGGTCGTCCCAGTGCTGCGACTGGATCGTGAGGCGCGGGCTCATGCCGTCGGGGACCGCGACGTGGACGTCGATCGTCGGGAGGGCGGGGCGCCCCGGCGCCTCGACGACCACCGCGCCCGGAAGCGTGATCCGCGAATAGATCGCGCCGCCGGCGTTCGTCGTGTCGAAGCGCGCGGCCGCGGGCGTCACGTCGAACGTGGCACCGTGGAGGTCCTGCGCGACGGTGCTCACGCCGGCCCATGCCTGTTCGGGAGCGAGCGCGAGCGAGATCAGGAGCGCGCCCGTCGCGATCGCCGTCGCGACCGCGACCGGGTCGCGCGCGGCGCGCGCGAGCGGCCGCGCGGAGCGGGCCGTGAAGACGATCGGATGCCGGCGCGAGCGAGGATGGATGGGCGCGTTCCCCTGGGGATTCGGCGTGACGGTCAAGGCTTCCCTCCGCAGTATAGGAACGGGGCGAAAGGAGCGTCAAGCCCCGGCGCCGCGCGGGGATACGCCGTTCCGCCGGTTTGACACCCTCGGAAATCGGGTGGTACGATCAAGGGGATCCGATCGCTTCCGTTCGAACGTCACCCGAGGCTCCCTCTGATGCGTTTCCTGGGGCCGCTCGCGCTCCTCGTCGCCCTCGCCCTGGTCGTCGCCTCCGATTCTCCCCTTCCCGCCCAGAACCGGGAGCGGGTCTACGTGCTCGGCTTCGACGGGATGGATCCCCTGGTCGTCGACCGGCTCATGGCCGAGGGGAAGCTCCCGAATCTCCAGTGGATGAAGGAGCACGGCGCCTATCACCCGCTCGCCACGACGAACCCGGCGCAGTCGCCGGTCGCCTGGTCGAGCTTCTCCACGGGGATGAACCCCGGGAAGACGCGGATCTACGACTTCCTTCGCCGCGATCCGAACACGTACTTCCCCGACTTCTCCACGGTGACGGTCGAGCGGCCGAAGTTCCTCCTCGGTTTCATCCCGATCCGGCCTCCGAAGGTGGTGAACAACCGGAAGGGGACGACGTTCTGGCAGGACGCGTCGCGCAAGGGGATCAAGACCGCGGTGATCGAGGCGCCGATCAACTTCCCCCCCGAGGCCCTTCAGAATGGCGTACTCATCTCGGGGCTCGGGGTTCCCGATATTCGCGGCACGATGGGGACGTTCTCCTACTACGCGACCGACGCCACGGACCTCGGCGACACCGAGATGGGAGGCAAGGTCGCGCGGCTCAGCGTCGACGGGAACGGCGTCGCCCGCTCGGTGGTCCACGGCCCCCGGAGCCCGCTCGGCACGCG
>JBLMXB010000041.1:0-19971 GCA_050257555.1 Hyphomicrobiales bacterium
GCGAATTCCTCGACCTTCCCGCCGCGGATCCGGTAGATGGCGGGATGCGCGCTGTCGCTCACGTAGACGGAGCCGTCGGGCGCCACCTGGACGTCGCCCGGGACGTGGCCCTCGGCCGCGGGCGGCAGCTCGATCCGGAGGATCAGCCCTCCGCCCGCGAGATCGAGCGCCGAGACGACGCCCCGCCCGCTGTCGCCCGGCGCGAGGCGCTCCATGCGCGGGAGGCCCGCCGTCGCGACCCAGAGGAGCGCGCGCCGCTCGTCCGCGGCGGCGGCGAACGCGGCGAGGAGGCTCTCGGCGCCGGCGTCCGCGAACGTCCGCGGCGCGGCACCGGGAGCCACCACGGCGACGCGTCGTTCGCGGATGCTCGTGACGAAGAAGCGGCCCGTCGCCGGGGCCGCCGCGATCCCCTCGGCGTGGAAGGCGGAGTCGGCCTTCGGGAACGCGAAGGCCACGGCGCTCGCCGCGATCGGCGCGCGATTCGCCCGCACGGCGTCGAGCGCCTCCGGGACGCCGGCGGCGCGTCCGGCCGGCGAGGCCGCGAGGGCCGCGAGCGCGTCGTCGCGATCGAGATCGGGACCGGCGCCGAGCGCCGCGAGGTCGCGGAGGGCGGCCGCGGCTCCCGGCGCGTCGCCCGCGGAGGCCGCCAGCGAGGCGCGACCGTACGCATAGACCCATTGCGCGGGCCACGCCGCGTGCGCGCGGCCGGCGAACGTCGCGGCGGCCGTCGTGTCGCGGGCGGCCAGCGCGCGCCGCGCGTCGCGCCATGCGGCGCGGGCGACGGCGGCGGAATCGGCGAGCGCCCCGCCCGGGATCGCGCGCGCGGGGAGCGGTGCCAGGGCGCCGAGGAGGAGCGTCGCGCCGAGGACGAGGGAGGCGAGGGTCCGCACGCGTCCCGGGGCTACGCCCCCGGGATCACGTGCAGCCAGTCGCGGAGCAGGAACTGGACGCGCGCGATCAGGAGCGAGACGCGCGCCATGACCGTGTAGCCGAACGAGGCGCCGAACGCGACCATCAGGAACCAGATGCCGATCCGCGCGAACGCGCCGTGCGGGCCGGTGTGCGGCGCCGAGAAGAAGAAGTAGGCGAGCACGCTCAGGAACCCGATCGTCACGAGCGCGGCGTTCACCATCATCCAGCCCGAGCCCCACGGCTTCACCGCGTCGGCGAGCTGGGCGAAGATCTGCGCCTGCAGGTACGCGGGCACGGCGATCCCCGAATAGATCCCGACGTAGAACGCGATCGCCCAGCGGGCGAGCCCCGACGTGCGCTCCCACATCCGTCCGAGCAGGATCACGCCGAGGACGCCGGGGATCAGCGGCAGCAGATCCCCGTGTCCCAGCTTCACGATGACGTTCGGCACGAGTACGTTCTGGTAGCTGACCGCCAGGAGGTACCCGGCCGACGCGCCGACGAAGAGGTGCTCGGCGAACTTGTAGAACGGGTTGTCCTTGTACAGGAACGAGAAGACGCAGAGGGTCAGGAGCGCGGCGACCCAGGTCTCGTAGCCGTGCGTCACGTCGGACTCCCTCCCTGGAGCGGATTGCGCCGCAGCCCGCCCGTCAGCGCGAGCGCGAGGTTCCCCAAGAGCACGAAGATCACGACGATGACGTGGACCAGGCTCTGTGCGTCCATGCCGCGGCGCGCGTCCCCGAAGAGCCCCATCAGCTTCTCGTACTCGGCCGCGCCCTTCATGCCGCCGATCAGTCCCTTCAGCTGGCCCGAGGAGAGATACGGATAGTAGTCGGTGGCCATGACCGCCGTGCAGCCGAGGACGAGCGGCCGGTGGTAGCGCGTCGCGGCGATCCGGATGTAGTAGTCCGCGATCGAAGAGCCGGAGAGGTTCACGACCAGCGGGAACTGGGCGTAGCCGTTGATGCCGCGCATCATCGGGATCGAGTCGAGCGGCGTCCCCCAGTAGTCCTGCGGGAAGAGCTGCCGGAGGCCGTCGCCGAGCCCGAGGATCACCGCCTGGTTCCCCGACTTGTACCCGAGGAAGACGTAGTCGGAGTCGCGCTTCGCGCCCTCGGCCGTGCCCGCGATCCGGAGCGCGCTCTCGATGAGTCCCGGTCCGGCGGGATAGAGGGTCAGCACGACCGGCCTGAGCCCCTTCCGGAAGCACTGGCGGAGCACCGCGATGGCCATCGGCTGCACCTCGGCCATGATGTCGGGCTCGTAGTCGAGCGACAGGAGGACGTACGAGCCCCGCGGCACCGCCTCGATCGTCTCGTACGCCGCCCGGACGCGCGGCGACACCGTGATCGGGAGGTTCACCGGCAGGAGGAGCGGGACCGCCGTCGCGAGCCCGACCAGGAGGAAGATGAACCGCCGGTCGAGCTGGAGGAGCCGCCGCGCCCAGCCGGGTCCCGTGCCGTCGGCCATCGCCTAGGACCTCCCCAGGTACGAGCGGTCGATGCCGAGGATGATCTTGAGCGCGGTCGACACCGCGCCGAGGCCGACCCCGATCGCCACGCCGCGCTTGGCCGCGAGATTCGGCACCTCGAGCAGCCATTCGGTGAGCGGCGGGAAGCCCTTCCACATCCACTCGCCGATCGACACGCGGCCGATCATCATCACGATCGCCGTCACCAGGAGGAGCGTCGCCTCCGCGTTCCGGGCGCGGAACGCGCGGAACGCCGCCGACGCGATGAAGAACGCGAGGAGCGAGAACATCGTGGAGACGAGCGGCGCGTTCACCATGTTGTAGACGTGGCCGACGATGCTCTTCTCGTCCGTTCCCTGGATCACGCCGAAGAGCGTGATGAGGAGGAGGGAGGCGAGGGTGACGTAGCTGTAGATCCAGTTGGGGGCCCGCGACCGGATCCGCTTCTGGTGCGTGGACCAGAGCGAGACCGTGCCGAGCACGAGCGCAAAGGCGTACACGACGTCGGCCCACTCGAGGATCGTCGACTGGGCCTCCTGCGCGCGGTGGTGGGGGATGAAGAAGATCGCGATGAGGAGCGCGCCGGTCAGGAAGGTGACGACGTACGGGCCGGCGCGCACGCGGTCAGCCCCTCACCGGGTCTGGAGCAGCCGGCCGAGCTCGGGATGGCCGAACGCGGTGGCGATGAGGGAGACGACCACGACCGCGGCCGCGAGCGCCTTCGCCCAGTCCTGCGCGGAGATCGTGGCGAGCTGGATCGGCTCGCGCCCGAGGTACGCGCTCGCCGCGTACAGCTCCTCGCCCAGGAGCACGTAGTCGCAGGCGCAGACGAAGAAGGGGAGCTGCGTCACCTGGTCGCAGCCCGCGATCTGGATCGCGCCCGTCTGGTTCCCGGTCTCGGCCAGGAAGAGCGACTCGGCGTAGAACGACCCCATGTAGATGTTCGCGGCCGGCCGCTCGCGCAGCATCATGCCGCTCACGGCGGCGACGTACGCGAACTGCTGCGCGCTGACGTAGTGCACGCTTCCCGGTCGGTACTGGTCCGCGCGGCCCGCCTCGACGTACGCCTCCTTCACGGCGCCGTCGAGGATCGCCATCACGACCGGGTCGTAGCAGGGGACGTTGAGCGCGCACCCCATGTCCGCCGTGCGGCGCGCGACGCGCGTCATGATCGTGATCGAGGCGAGCGTGCCGACCTCGCTCATGTCGCCCAGGCCCGGGAGGTAGACGACCGGACGGCCCATCTCCGTGGCGCGGCCGATCGCCTCGTCGAGCGCCTGGAGGCCGGCCAGCGGGCGGATGAAGATGCTCCCGCCGCCGCGGGCGCGGAGGATGTTCGCGATCAGGAAGACGAGGAAGACGAGGAGGCCGACGAGGAGGTTGGCGCGGGCGGGATCGAACCAGCGGATGTCGAGTCCGTCTGCCACGCGCGGACCGTACCACGCGCCCGCCCGAGGGTCAACGCGCCGGCGCGCCCGCCCCCATCGCCCGGAAGAGCTCGTCGAGGCGGCTCCCCACCGAGGGATCGAGCCTCAGGATCTGCGTCCGTTCCTTGGCGGCGCTCTCCCTGTCCCCGAGCCTCAGGTACGCGAGCGCGAGGTTCATCCGCGTCTCGACGGAGCCGGGGGCGAGCGCGACGGCCCGCTGGTAGGCGTCCCGCGCCTCGGTCAGCCGCCCCTGGGCGGCCAGCACCGCGCCGAGGTTGTTCCACGCCTGCACGTGGCCGGGCGCGATCGCGATCGTCTGGCGGTACGCTTCGGTGGCGCCCGGGAGGTCGCCGGTCGAGCCGAGCGAGACGCCGAGGTTGTACCAGTTGTCGGCCGACGTCGAGTCGAGGGCCACCGCGCGCCGGCAGGCGGCGAGCGCCTCCGGGAGCCGGCCCTCCTGGGTCAGCGCGTCGCCGAGGTTCGCCCACGAGATCGCGTCCTTGGAATCGAGCGCGATCGCGCGGCGCGCTTCGCGCTCGGCGCCCGCCATGTCGCCCCGCACCCGGAGGAGCACCGTCAGGAGCCGGTGCGCGTCCACGTCGGTCGAGTCGACCGCGATCGCCCGCTTGGCCGCGGTCAGCGCGGCGCCGACCTCGCCCAGGGCGTAGTGGTTCCTCGCGAGCTTGACGAGCGGGTCGGGATCGTCGGGCGCCGCCGCCACCGCCGCCTGGAGGAGCGACACGTTGTCGCGCCAGACGGGGATCCGCGCCAGCGTGAGCACCGCGAAGATCGCCGCCACGCCGGTCAGGACGGCGGGCGCCGCGCGACGCGGCGCGGGCAGGAACCGGGCGAGGCCGGAGACCGCGGACGCCGCGAGGAGCACGAGACCGGCCGAGGGAAAGAAGAGCGCGCGCTCCTCGACGTACGCGCCCTGGAGGAGCGGGAGCGGGAGGGCGAAGAGGAGCGTGCACCCGAGCACGGCCGCGCCGACGCGCGCGAGCGGATCGCGCCGCCGCCAGGCGACCACCGCCGCGATCGCGGCGACCAGGAGCAGGGCGCCGGCGACGGGCCCCACGCTCGCCGCCTCCGCGCTCCGGAGCGACCGGATCGCGTTCAGCCCCGTCGGGACGACCAGCACGCGCAACGAATCGTAGAGCGCGTGCCACGGCGCGACCCACGCCGCCGCGGCCGGCACGCCCTCGTGGCCCGCGGCCGGGTGGTAGCCGCGGTCGAGGAACCGGAGGAGGAGCGCCGCGACCGTGACGGCGAAGAAGCCGGCGACGAGCGGCCGCCGCTCCCGCCAGGCGAGGCGCGGCGCGCCCCAGCGATCGAGCGCGACGAGGAGGAGGGGGGTCGCGAGCGCGACCTCGCCCGAGAGCGCGGCGAGCGCGACGCACCCGTAGGCGAGGACGGCGCGCCACGTGCGCCATCCGCCGGCTCCGCGCACCGGCGCGCTCCGCGCGAGGGCCAGCGCGGCGAGCGCGAGGACCGTCGCGAGGAGGTCGGGACGGCCGCTCACGTACGCCACGGCCTCCGCGTGCACCGGATGCGCCGCGAAGAGGAGCGCCGCTCCGAACGCGAGCCACGACGAGGCGCCGAGGGCGCGCGCGAGGCGGAAGAGGAGCCAGACCGAGACCGCGTGGAGGAGGAGGCTCGTCGCGTGGAAGAGCCCCGGCTGCCCGACGCCGACGATCCACTCCGCGCGCGTCAGGAGATGGGCGAACGGGAGCCATCCCTCCAGGGACTCGCCCCCGCCTCCCTTCGAGGAGACGAGGAGCGCGTCGTTCCAGACCCAGCCGTAGCCGAGCGCGGGAACGTAGAGGAGCGCTCCGAAGAGGGCCGCGACGGCCCCGAGGAGTCCGTCGGTCGCGTCGGCCGCGCCGGGGGACGCGGGCCGCGTGTCGCGGGAGGACGCGCCGCCGCGCCGGCGGGAGGGCTCGGAGCGCGCCTTGTTCTTGGTTTCCTTCCGGGGCGGCACGGCGTTAGAGTGCCGAGCGACACGGTTCCGTTCAAGAGGGATTCTTTCCAAGGAGGCCCCGGATGGCCGACGTCATGGAAGAACGGGTCCGCTCCATCGGACTCACCGCGGGGATCTGCTTCGTGGCGAGCGCGGTGGTGCTCGCGATCTCGATCGTCCTCTTCCCCTCGCTCCCGCCCGCCAACGAGACGAACCGCGTGCTCGACGTCCTCGTGAAGCAGGACAACGGCGCGTGGATGACGCTCCATGCGTGGATGGCGTGCGGCTTCCTCCTCGCCACGGTCGCGTTCACGGCGCTCTCCTTCCTCCTCCACCTGCGCGGCTCCTCGGGCCCCGCGTCGATCGCGTCGGTCTCGGCGCTCGTCGGCGGCGCCCTCTGGGCGGCGTTCCTCTCGCTCGAGTTCTTCGTCCATCCGTTCCTCGCGAACCTGATGCCGGTGGATCCGGGGCTCGGCACGATGCTCTTCAACGTCGTCTGGTTCTGGAAGATGGGCGCCCTCTGGCTCGCGGGGCTCCTCTTCTTCGTGGCGGTGGTCGCGGCGGGGTGGGCGGCGAACGTGCGGGGGATCCTGCCGGCCTGGCTGGGACTCGGCGGAACCGTCTTCGGGGCGATCGGGATCCTGGTCTATCTCTTCGAGTTCATGGGCGCGAGCGCGACGGGCGGCGCCATCAACCCGATGCGCGGCGCGTTCGCGCGATACGGGGTCGGCCTGCCGCTCCAGGCGTGGATGCTCGGCGCGGGGCTCGTGCTGATCGGGGACTGGCGGAGCCGGGCGCGGACGCTGCCGCCGCAGGTGCGGACCGCGGTGCCGAAGCGCGAGGCCGCGCCGGAGCCGCCGCCTTTGCCGCCCCCGATTCCCTGATTCCCCGATCCGGCGTCCGGCGCTAGGCGCTGTCGCGGAGCGCGCCGTGCCCGCCCGCGGGGGTGGTCGCGGCGCCGACCGCGGCGGCCGTCCTGTCGCGGAAGGAATCGAGGAACCGGACGAAGCGGTGCACGTCCGCGAAGTTCGTCGCGATCCCCGCGGAGATCCGTGCCGCGCCGATCTCCTTGCCGTGCTCGGCGCGGACCCGGTCGCGCAGCTCCTGGAAGCTCATCCCGCTCTCGTCGCGGAAGTAGGCGGCGATCTCCTCGCGGCTCAGCCCGTACGCCACCTCGCCCGCGCCGGGATTGCAGAAGCATCCGGTCCGGAGCGAGATCCGCTCCTCGTTCGCGAGCTCCTCGATCCGGCGGATGTCGTACGAGGCGCCCTCCGGATCGAAGAGGTTGAAGGCGATCGTGCCGCCGCGGGCCTCGAGGCCGGCCGGCCCGTGGATCCGGACCAGCGGCGCGCCGTTCTCGTGACGCATGGCGCCCATCCGCTCGAGCGTCCACCCGATCAGACAGCGGACCCGCTCGTGGATCGTCTCGAGCCCGACCGTCGCCAGGTGCCAGAGCCCGATCTCGACGCCGGGGAGGTTCAGGTAGTTCACGGTCCCGTCCTCGAACGCCGCCGCGTCGGTCGCGAGGTAGTGCGCGTTCCCCTGCACGGTCGCGATCCGCACCGTGCCGCCCGCGAACCAGGGGCGGCGCAGCCGCCCGAACATCTCCTTCCGGAGGACGAGGGCGCCGACGCCCGTCGGGTAGCCGAACATCTTGTAGAACGAGATCGACACGAGGTCGGGCTTCACGCGCGAGAGGTCGAGCCGGTTCGTGGGCGCGAACGCGGCCGCGTCGAGCAGGACGTCCCATCCGGCCGCGTGCGCCTCGTCGATCAGCTCGAGCGGGTGTTGCACCCCCGTGAAGTTCGACTGCGCCGGGTACGCGAAGAGGTTCGGACGCGCGCGGTCGGCCTCCGCGAAGTGGCGCGCGAGCGTCGCGCGGTCGATCCGGAGGTCGGGGCGGTCGACCGGCGTGTAGACGACGGTCGCGCCGCGCCGCTTCGCGAACTCGCGGATGCCGTTCACCGAATTGTGGTTGTCGAACGTGAGGAGGTAGCGGCCGCCCGGCTCGAACGGGTACGACTCGCCGACGTGCTTCAGGGCGCCGCTCGCGTTCAGCGTGAAGACGGCGAGGTACTCCTCGGGCGAGGCGTGGAAGTGCTCGAGCACGAGCGCGCGGGCGCGCTCGACCCGCTCCGTCATCGCCAGCGACGTCGGGTTCGTGGAGTGCGGGTTGCCGAAGACGTTGTCGTTCAGGATCTCGAGGTGGCGCCGCACCTGCGAGGCGGCGTACAGGCTCCCGCCCGTGTAGTCGAGGTAGACGTGGCCCAGGCGGTCGAGGCGCTCGTACTCGGCGGCCCGGAGCGCGTCGAGCGGGCGCGTCCGCGCGTACTCGGGGTGACCCGCGAGGAACGAGCGTTCGGCTTCGTCGAGCGGGGGGACGCCGGTTTCCGACGTGGGAGCCATGAGGACCTCGGGCTGGAGGGCGGGACGGGGCGCCCTTCTATGATGCCCCGGCGAGGAAGCCCCGCGCCATACCTTTCAGGCCCGCGAAGAAGAACTCCACCGCGATCACCATCACGATCAGTCCCATCAGGCGCGTCAGCACCTTGTTGCCGCTCTCGCCGAGCGCCGCGGCGACGCGCTTCGCGCCGACCAGGATCGCGTACGTCAGCGCCATCACGACCCCGAGCGCCGCGAAGAGGGCGACGCGGTGGGGGATCGAGACGCTCTCGTTCATGAGGAGGATCACCGACGTGATCGCGCCCGGACCGGCGATCATCGGGATCCCGAGCGGGGTGATCGCGATGTCCTCGATGTACTCGGACGTGGTCTCCGCGTCGTGCTTCGTGCGGCTGAGCCGCGCCTGGAGCATCTCGTAGCCGATCAGGAAGAAGAGGATCCCGCCGACGATCCGGAGGCTGTCGATCGAGATGTGGAAGAAGCGGAAGATCATCCGCCCGCCGACCGCGAAGACGAGGAGCACGAGCGTGGCCGTGAGGGAGGCCTTGAGGGCGACCCGGCGCGCCTCCGCGGGGGTCAGCGCTCCGGTCATGGTCACGTAGACCGGCACGACGCCGAGCGGATTCACCATCGTGAAGAGGGAGACGAACGAGAGGAGGGCGAATTCCGCGATCCCGCCGCCCAGGGTTCCGGGAGCCATGGAAGGGAGGATGTACCAGATTTCGGCCCCGAACGGAACCGCCGGGTGGCAGGATTCGGCCCGGGGCCGCGGTCGGGCCCGGGGCGAGCCCCGAACGCGACGCGGCCGGGCCCCGCGCCCGGTCACAAACCGCGCGCTCGTCCGTTCCAAGTCTCATGGACCGGCGCCCGGATCTCGGGCCCGGGGAAAGGAGCCGGCATGAGGGGAAGGAATCGACGGGTCGGGACGGCGGCCCTGGCCGCCGGCCTGGCGGTGCTCGTGGCGTCGCCCGCGGCCGCGCTGCCGCGGTATGCAGCGCGGTACAACCAGAAGTGCTCGCTCTGCCACGTGAACCCGTCGGGCGGCGGGCTCCGCACGCTCTACGCGAGCCAGGACCTCGTGCCGAACGAGATGGCGTGGAAGGTCCCGAAAGGGGACATCCTCGACGGCATCAGCCCGAAGATCGCGAAGAACGTCACCGTCGGCACCGACGTCCGCACGATCCACGACCACTCGAATCTGCGGGTCCAGTCGACCGACTTCTTCGAGATGCAGGCGGACGTCTACCTGTCGTTCCAGATGGGGGAGACGACGTCGCTCTACTACGACGGCGGCATGTCGGGCAATAAGGACGTCTTCGGGATCGCGTACCTGCTCCCCGTGACCGCGGGCTACGTGAAGGTCGGGCGGTTCCTCCCGTCGTACGGCTGGACGTTCGACGACCACACCGCGTTCGTCCGGAGCGATCTCGGCTACGCGCCGCCGGGGAACCGGGACGTCGGCGTGGAGGTCGGTGCGTCGCCGGGGCATCTCGACGCCGCGGCCGCGCTCACGAACGGCGACCGGGGGCAGATCCTCTCCGGCGACTCGAAGTACGCCGCGACCGCGAACGCCACGTACCGCTTCCGCGTCGGACGCGTCGGCGCCGCGCTCGGCGTGGAAGGCTATCGCGCGCCCGGCACGGCCGGGACGTTCCGGTCGGGCGGCGCGCACGGGTACGTCTCGTGGCACGGGGTCTCGCTCGTCTCGCAGGCCGACGTGTATCGCTCCGACCCCGGGGGCGCCGTCGGACCGACCGGGTTCGTGACGTCGCACGAGCTGAGCGTGCTGCTCCGGAAGGGGCTCGAGGCGATCGCCACCGCCGACTACGACGATCCCGACCGTTTCCGCGCGACGGGCTCGGTCGCGCGTTGGGGCGGCGGCGTGAGCGTGATGCCGAGCCCGTTCGTCGTGCTCCAGGCGATCTACCGGAGGACGACGTACCGGAACGGGGTCGCGCTCTCGGGCCCCGACTTCTACCAGACGATCGCACAGGTCCACTTCCTCTACTGACCGGCGGAGAAGAGACGATGGGACGATGGATACGGATTCTCGCGACGACGGGCCTCCTCGCGGCCGCGGGCTTGATCGCGGCGACGGCGGCCCCGGCGGCGCAGTTCACGGTGCGGCCCGGAGCGGGGAACAAGGTGGTCTTCACGTCGAAGGCCCCGCTCGAGACGTTCCAGGGGAAGACCGACCGGATCGAGGGGGAGATCACGGCCGATCCCGAGGATCTGGGCGACAGCGCCACCGTGCGCCTCGAGGTCGACCTGGCGAGCCTCGACACCGGAATCGACAAGCGGAACCAGCACATGCGCGAGAAGCATCTCGAGACGGACAAATATCCGCGCGCGATCTTCACTGGCGTCGTGATCCGGGGGCCGAACCCGGCGCGCCTCGCGCCCGGGAAGGAGGTCCCGCTCGACGTCGAGGGGACGTTCTCGCTCCACGGCGTGGAGCGGCGGATCCATCCGGCCGTGTCGGTCACGCTGCTCGAGGGCCCGGGTCCGCCCCGGCTCCGGATCCACGCCACGTTCCCCGTCAGCCTCGCCGACTACGGCATCACGCGTCCCGAGTTCCTCTTCCTCAAGCTGAGCGACACGCAGGACGTGGAGGTGGAGGCCGTCGCCTCGTCCGCGGGGAATCAGCGGAGCGCGGGGGCGGGCGCGGCGAGGGCCGAGGAGGCGATGCCCGCGGCCGCGGCCGCCGCCCGCGCGGCCGGCGCCGCCGCGGGCCAGAGCGACGCGCGGTAGAGCGTCACCATGGCGTCCATCCGCGCGTCCTGGCCCGGCGTGAACTGCGTGTAGCAGTCGTCGTCGCTGTAGTCCATGTAGTTGTGGATCGGGTCGAGCCCAGCCGAGGCCGGGCAGCTGTCCTTCGGCGTGGTGGGGCAGCCGTCGGTCGGCGAGACCTCGGCGGGCGTGTCGCAGACCTCGTCGCCCGCGGTCGCGCAGAGGGAGTCGGGGTGGCACCCGCCCTCGAACGTGTGGAGTAGGCCGAGCCAGTGGCCCGCCTCGTGCGTCGCCACGCCGCCCAGGTTGAACGGCGCGAGGGCACCTCCCGGCAGGCACTCGTAGTGGAGCACGATGCCGTCGAGCGCGGGATGCGCGGCGAGGTCCCACGGGAAGCTCGACCAGCCGAGGTAGCGGTCGCCCGGCGCGCAGACGTAGAGGTTCAGTCCCGTGCCGGGATCCGCGTGGAGCGCCCATTTCGCCTCGGCCTCGGCGTCGGAGGCGGGCGTCATCGTGAACCAGGCGGCGTTGTCGGTGCGCGTGACCCCCGCGCGGAAGAACGAGTAGCCGGTCGAGTCGGCGTCCGGGACGCGCACGCCCGCGTAGTCCCGTCCGGAGAAGTGGTCGTTCATCACCGCGATCTGCGCGTCGAGGTCGGCGTCCGAGACGTCGCCGGCCGTCCCGCAGTGGATCACGTGGAACCAGACCGGAATCACGCCCCCCGTGATCGCGCCCGACGTCCGCGCGATCGACTCGAGCAGCGAGCCGTCCGAGAGCGCCGCGGGTCGGCCGCTCGCGTCGGCGCCGCAGTGGCGGATCGCCCCGGCTCCGCCGCCGGCGACCGAGGCGGCCGCGCCGCCCGCGCCGCAGCCGTCGTCGATCGGCACGGCGCAGTCGTGCGTCAGGTGCGCCGTGATCGCGTTCAGGTCCGTCAGCGTGACCGACCCCGACGAGTCGAAGTCGTGCCAGTACGCGAGCGGACCCGTGTCGCCGAGTCCGTTCGCGATCGCGTTGAAGTCGGTGAGCGTGACGGCCTCCCCCTGGTTCGCGACCGCGCCGAGCCCTCCCGCGTGGTCGAAGCTCTTGACGCGGAGCGTGTAGGAGCCGGCCGCGGCCCCGTCGTCGAGCCGGCCCTCGAGCCGGACCCCGAGGGCGAAGACCGGGATGTCGGAGTCGTAGTGTCCCCACTTCCGGTTCGGATTCCGCAGCGCGACCCCGGGCGTCGCGGGATCGGCGCCGGCGAACGTGATCCACGTGACGCCGTTCGCGTCCGTGGGCGCGTCCGCGGGGATGCAGCGCAGGTCGGGGCAGAGCGGACTCACGTTGTAGGCCGAGTTCGCGACGATCGAATCGGCCCCCGCGCCCGCGAAGCCCTGCTCCGCCGTGCCGCCATTCAGGAGGACGCAGACGTCGCCCACGGCGACGTTCGCGAGCGGCGCGCCGGCCGCGTCGCGCAGCACGATCCGGATCCGCGCGCTCTGCGGAAGGCTCGAGCCGCCGTCGTTCGCGGGGCAGGCGCGGAAGCGCTGGGCTGCGGCGAGGCCGGTGATCGGCGCGGTCGTCGGGCCCGCTTCGGGGACGAAGTAGGACCGCGACGGATCGGGCGCGCCCGATTGGGCGCGCCCGGTCGCGGGAATCGCGAGGAGCCCGATCGCGAGGACGGCGAGAGAGGCGAATCGCATGGTGTCGTGGTGTCGCCGGCCGCGCGCCGGTCTACTTGGCCACGACGAAGCGTCCCTCCGTCCGCACGCCGGCCGCGTCGATGCGGTAGAGGTAGATGCCCGACGCGAGCGGCCGTCCCGCGTCGTCCCTTCCGTCGATCGTCACGTCGTGGTAGCCGGCGGTCGCCTCCGGCTCGACCCGCAGCGTCCGCACCAGCCGTCCCGCGACGTCGAACACGCGCACGCGGAGCGGACCGCGCGCGTCGGTGCGGAACGAGAGCGTCCCGACCGGATTGAGCGGGTTCGGCCGCACGAGCGCGGCGGCCGTGTTCCCCTTGCCGCCGGCGAAGACGTCGATCGTGATCGTCGTGCCGACCTTGCAGGCGCTGTCGTGGATCTGGGCCTCGAGACGGAGCGTCAGCGTCTGCTTGCCGTTCACGTTGCTGAAGAGCTGCTGGAGCCGGTCCTTGGGGAAGCAGACCTTGACGTCCTGGATCTGGTTCCCGTCCGCGTCGCCGACCACGGTCTCCTTCTGGATGCCCGCCGTGATGTCGGACACGGTGCCGGTCCCCTCGGAGATGAGGTGGAGCGAGGAGGTCGGCGCGTCGAGGACGTCGAACGAGCTGTCGACCGGCTCGATGAAGACGCACCAGGACGGCTTGTTGTTGTTCACGTGGATCGCGTCGTTGTGCTTGTCGGTGAACGCGCGCATCGGGTTCGTGAGCGTCGTGAACGTGCCGTCGCCCGCGCCGGGGTGGACCGCGACGTCGCCGCATCCGGCTCCCGCGACGACCGCGTCGGCCTTTCCGTCCCCGTTCAGGTCGCCGATCCCGAGGCCGAGCGAGGCGCCGACCGTCGCGAGCGACACGCCGGTGTCCGCGAGCGTCCCGTCGCCGTGGCCCAGGAAGCTCGCGAGGGTGTTTCCGCCGCAGCCGCTGGGGAGACCGAAGATCGGGCCCCCCAGGAGCGCGAGATCGAGGTGTCCGTCGCCGTTCAGGTCGGCGAGCACCGCGCGGCCGGCGCCGAGGGCGAGCGGCTTCGCGTACCGCGTTTCCGGTCCCAGCGAGCCGTCCGCTTGCCCGGCCCAGATCGAGACGATGTCGGTCGGGGATCCGACCGAGGAGGCGCCGACGAGATCGCCCCGGCCGTCCTCGTTCATGTCTCCGATCGCGATGGCGGAGAGGCCGGCCGGTCCGGCGACCGGCACCAGCTCCGTGAAGGAGCCGTCCCCGTGTCCATGGAATAGGCGGATCGTGGCGGTCTGGACGCCGCCCACGGTGTCGTTCACGAGGGTCGCGAGGTCCGCGACGTGGTCTCCGTCGATGTCCCCGGCGGCGAGGTCGTCGATCGACAGCGTGCCGGTCCAGATCGTCGTCGGGGGCCCGTAGCCGCCCGCCCCGTCGGCGAGCTGCACCGCGAGCGAGCCCGTCGCTCCCGCCTGGAGGGTCACGAGATCCATCCTCCCGTCGCCGTTCAGATCCACGCCCCGCACCTGGTTCACGTTGGCGAGCGTGGCGATCGGATTTCCGAGCGAGAACGTCCCGTCGCCGTGACCCAGGAGGACCTTCATGTAGCCCGCGGTGAGGCTGAACGCGACGATGTCGGCGTTCCCGTCCCCGTCCACGTCGCCCGCGACGACCCGGGCGATCGGAACGCCCGTGATCACGGCGCCGCCGGTACGGGCCGGCGCGGCGGCGCTCTGGCCGAAGAGGAGGCCGACCCGCGCCGCTCCGGCATCGGCCGCGGCGACGTCGGCGAGCCCGTCGCCGTCGAAGTCGGCGACGGCCACGTCCTGGATGTCGGTGCCGATCAGGATCGGGCAGAGCGCGGCGGCGCGCGCCGTGGGCACCGAGCCGGGTGCGACGAGGCCGAAGAGCGCGAGCAGGGCGCCGGCCAGCGGTACCGTGAACGATGGGAACGTAGGATGGAGGCGAGGAATCGAGCGGCCGAGGGCGCGGAACGGTCGGGTCATGGCGTACTCCCCCCTTCGAGGATTCGGGCGCGCCCCTAATCGTATGGCATATTATCACATACGGGTAACGCTGGCAAGCCCGGTCCGCGACCGCGACCCGAAACGAAGCGGCCCCAGGGAGTTCCCCCGGGGCCGCATCCGTGGCCGGCGCGGTCGGGGCCGCGCCGGGATCGTCTACGCGTGGGTCAGGAGCAGCCGCTCGTCGCGCCGCAGTTCAGGCAGGAGTAGCAGGCGCCGCGACGCACCATGATGCTCCCGCACTCGGTGCAGGGAGGCGCGTCCGCCTGGCTCACGAACGTCTTGTCGTCGGTCGGCTCCTCGATGCCGTGGCCGTTCCCGCCGTTGATGAGCGAGAGCTGCGCCTCGGAGACCGGCAGGACGCCGTGCGCCTCGAGCGGATCGTCCTTCGCCGTCTCGTGCGCGGCCGACATCGGGTGGTGGCCCAGGAACTTGATGCCGAGCCAGCGGAAGATGTAGTCGACGATCGACTTCGCGATCGGGATGTCGCTGTTCTTGGTGAAGCCGTGCGGCTCGAACCGCACGTGGGCGAACTTGTTCACGAAGAGCTCGAGCGGCACGCCGTGCTGGAGTCCGAGGCTCACGGCCGTGGCGAAGGAGTCCATCACGCCCGAGAGCGTGCTCCCGGCCTTGGCCATCACGATGAAGATCTCGCCGACGGATCCGTTCTCGTACATGCCGACGGTCAGGTAGCCGTCGTGACCCGCGATCGAGAACTTGTGGGTGATCGACTTCCGCTCGTCCGGGAGCCGGCGCCGCTTCGGCGCCGGCGCTCCGGCCGGCGCGGCCTCGAGCGCTCCCTTCGCGCCCCGGTCCTCCTTGCTCGTGGAGAGCGGCTGGCTCCGCTTCGAGCCGTCGCGGTAGATCGCGATCGCCTTGAGGCCCGCCTTCCACGCGGCCAGGTAGGCGTCGGCGATGTCCTGCGGCGTCGCCTCCTCGGGCATGTTGACGGTCTTCGAGATCGCGCCGGACAGGAACGGCTGCACCGCCTCCATCATCCGGATGTGGCCGCCGTACGCGATGGTCCGCGTCCCGTTCTTCGGCTTGAACGCGCAATCAAATACGGGGAGGTGCTCCTCCTTGAGCCCCGGTGCTCCTTCGATCGTCTCGTGCTCGTCGATGAAGCGCACGATCCGATTCACCGCGTCCTCCCCGTAGCCGAGACGACGCAGCGCCTCGGGCACCGTGTTGTTGACGATCTTGAGCATGCCGCCGCCGGAGAGCTTCTTGTACTTGACGAGCGCGATGTCGGGCTCGATGCCGGTGGTGTCGCAATCCATCATGAACGCGATCGTGCCGGTCGGCGCGATCACGGTGACCTGCGAGTTCCGGAAGCCGTGCCGCGCGCCCATCTCGCGGCAGGCCGCCCACGTCTCCCGCGCCGCCGCCATCAGGTTCTCGGGCACGAAGCGCGATTCGATGCGGTCGAGGGCCGCCGCGTGCTTGTCGATGACGCGGAGCATCGGCTGGCGGTTCCGCTCGTAGCCGACGAACGGGCCGGTCACGTCGGCCGCGATCTTCGCGCTCTGGACGTACGCGTGGCCGTGCATGAGCGCGGTCAGCGCCGCCGCGACGGCCCGCCCCTCGTCGCTGTCGTACGGGAGGCCCCACGACATGAGGAGCGCGCCGAGGTTCGCGTAGCCGAGGCCGAGCGGACGGAAATCGTGGCTGTTCCGCTCGATCGCCGGCGTCGGATAGGACGCGTTGTCGACGATGATCTCCTGCGCCGTGATCATGGTCGCGCAGACGTGCTCGTACGCCTCGACGTCGAACGTGCGCCCCTCGCCGACGAACTTCATGAGGTTCACGGACGCCAGGTTGCACGCCGAGTCGTCGAGGAACATGTACTCGGAGCAGGGATTCGAGGCGTTGATGCGCGCCGTGTTCGGGCAGGTGTGCCAGTCGTTGATCGTGGTGTCGAACTGGAGCCCCGGATCGCCGCACTGGTGCGCCGCCTCGGCGATCATTCCCATGAGGTCGCGCGCGCGGTACGTATCGATCGGGTGGCCGTCGGTGACCGCGTGCGTCGTCCAGGGGCCGTCCTGCTCGACCGCCTGCATGAACGCGTCGGTGGCGCGCACGGAGTTGTTCGAGTTCTGGAAGAAGATCGAGGCGTACGCGGGGCCGTTCAGCGACGGGTCGTAGCCGGCGTCGATGAGGGCCCAGGCCTTCTTCTCCTCCTCGGCCTTGCACTTGATGTACTCGACGATGTCCGGATGGTCGGAGTTCAGGATGACCATCTTCGCCGCGCGGCGCGTGCGGCCGCCCGACTTGATCACGCCCGCGAACGCGTCGAAGCCCTTCATGAAGGAGACCGGGCCGGAGGCCGTGCCGCCGCCCTGGATGTGCTCCTTCGAGGAGCGAAGCGTCGAGAAGTTCGTGCCGGTGCCGGAGCCCCACTTGAAGAGGAGCCCCTCGGTCTTCGCCAGGGAGAGGATCCCCTCCATGGTGTCGCCGACCGAGTTGATGAAGCAGGCCGAGCACTGCGGCTTCGCCTCGACGCCGCAGTTGAACCAGACGGGGCTGTTGAACGACGCCTTCTGGAAGACGAGGATGTGCGTCAGCTCGTCCTCGAACGACTGCGCGTCCATCTCCGTCGCGAAGTAGCCCTGCGTGCGGCCCCATCCGGCGATCGTGCGCACGACGCGCCCGATCAGCTGCTTCACCGAGCGCTCGCGCTGCGGGGTCCCCGTCTGGCCGCGGAAGTACTTCGAGGCGACCACGTTCGTCGCCATCTGCGACCAGAACCGCGGGAACTCGACGCCCTTCTGCTCGAAGACGACCTTGCCGTGCTCGTTCGTGATGGACGCCGTGCGGAGCTCCCATTCGACCTCGTCGAACGGGTTCACGCCGGGCCGGGTGTACCGGCGAGGGAAGCGGAGCCCCTTTTCGTGTTTCTCGGTGTTCCGTTTCGCCCGCGTGCCCATGTCCGTCGCGCCTTCCATTACCGCCATGCCTTCGCTGATCGCCGAACCTTCGCTGCCCAAGTCCCTGACCATCGTGCTTCCCCTCTCCTGATCCATCGACCCCACCCATGGAGCCGCAGTCCCTGCGACCCCCTCACCCGGCCCTCCCAACGGCCGGGGATCCAACCGGACGACCGGGGTCGCACATTACGGGAAGGGGTCCGAACCCCGTCAAGGGAAAACACAAGATATGGTGGTCTCCCACCATTTTACCCCAACCTGTTGGGCTGGAAAATCGCTTACCGTCGAGGAATTCGGGACGCCGTGTCACGAAACGCCGCGTTCCCATGCACCCGGGGGAGGGTCGGTTCCGCGTTCGCCCCGTCCCGACGCCCCGGGATCAGTAGCCCGGAAATTCCTCCGAGACGATCTGATCCTCGTCCACGCCGATCTCCGTGAGGGAGCCGACCGCCCCCTTCACGAACCCCTCCGGGCCGGCGACGTAGTACCGGGCCGCGTTCCGGTCCCGGGGCGCCAACTCGGCGAGCAGCTCGGGACCGACCCGCCGCCGCTCTCCCTCCCAGGGGGTCTCCGCTTGGGCCGCGCGCGTCATCGTGGGGACGTACCGGAGCCGGCCCCCGCTCGCGGCGGCCCACGCGGTCAGCTCGGCCAGGAACGGCGCCTCCTCGGGCGACCGGTTCGAGTGGAGCAGCGTGAGCTCGTGCTCGAGCCCGCGCGCGATCGCGTCCTCGGCCATCGAGCGGAACGGCGTGATGCCGATGCCGCCGGCGAGGAGGAGCGCGACCGTCTTCTTGTTCGGCAGCGTGAACGACCCGAACGGTCCGTCGATCTCGAGCGTGGATCCGAGCGGCAGCTCCGCGAGGCTCCGCTTGAACGCGCTCCCGCGGATGCGCGTCGCGACGACGACGTGGTCCCGCCCCGGCGCGCCGGCCAGGGAGAACGTCCGCATGGTCCCGGCGTCGTCCCGGTGCGGCGGGTCGGGGATCGTGACGTCGATGGTCTGTCCCGGCCTGTACGGGAACGCGACGCCGTTCAGGCCGAGGGAGAACGCGATCGTGGAGTCCGCGACCCGCTCCCGGGACGCGAGCGTGACCGTCCGCTTCGCCATCGTTCACTCCTTTCCGTCGGTCGCCCCCGCGGGGCGCGCCGCCGATCCCTTCGCGGGAGCGCGGCCGATTCGAAAGACGCAGGCGACGTCCCCCGTCGCCTGGCAGGACTCGAGCGCCGTCTTCCAGCGGAGCGTGCGCCCGAAGAGGGCCGCCTCGTGGCGGCAGATCTCGGGGTGGAGGGAGGCGATCGCGAGGACCGGGCAGTTCCGCTCCACCAGGACGACCCCCGACGCGTCCGAGCGGACCGAGGCCATGAACCCGTGCTGGTTTTGATGCGCGCAGAGGGCGTCGAGTCGCGCCCGCGGCTCGTCCGGGAGGCTCGCGTCGAGGGTCGCGTGCAGCCGGTCCTCCCAGCGGGCGAGGATCCGCTCCAGCGCGTCGGTCCCCCCCTCGGCCACGATCGCCTCCACGAGGTGCGCCGCGAGCCGGTCGTACGCCTTGGGGAAGCGGTCCTCGGCTCGCGGCGTCAGGTGGTAGCGCGCGACGGGACGGCCGACGGGGCGGCGCTCCTCGGTGCGCGCCACGAAGCCCGTCGCCTCGAGGGCGCGAAGGTGGACGCGCGTCGCGACCTGCCCGATTCCGAGCACGGCAGCGATCTCCCCGGCGGTCATCGGACCTCGGTTGCGCAGCGGTACGAGAAGACGCGCGGCGGCCCTGGATACGACGGCATCGGGCTGCGCGGGATCCTTCATAGGGCACCTCGGCTGGGGATCAAATGGCCATGTATGAGTATTATGACATATAAAGCGCTAAATAATGTTCTAAATATCGGCCGCACGCAAACGCTCGAGCCGGCCCTCCACCCTCCGATCGGGCCCATCCAGGGCCTCGGCCTTTCGTTTCCGCGGCCGGCGTCCTATGCTGGGGCGAACACGATCGCGCGAGTACCCCCGCTCGCGGTCACGGCGGACTCCGACCACCCGGAGGAATGACCGATGCCCGGCGACTACGCGTATCTGGACGGGAGCGACCTCTACGTGACCACGTACTGGGGCCGGCTCTCGCTGCTCGACATCCTCGAGACGATCTCGCAGCGGATGAAGGATCCCGATCTGCGGGAAGCGAAGCTCCACGTGATCGACCTCTCGAACGCGACATGGACGGAGGCGCCGGCGACCCTGGTCCACGATCAGCTCGACCGCCTCCGTCCCGCCTTCGCGCCGCCCAAGATCCCGACCGTGCTCGTCGCCCCGAGCGAGTTCTTCTTCGGCTTCGCGCGGATGTACGCGGTGTTCCAGGTCACGTACGGGGGATCGAAGGTCGACGTGGCGCGCTCGTGGAGCGAGGCCGCGTCGCGGACCGGCGTCGCGCTCGAGGAGGCGCAGGCGTGGTCGAATCGGCATGCGTCCGGGGGGTCGGCCGACGAGTCGACCCGGATCGTCCC
>JBLMXB010000042.1:0-36571 GCA_050257555.1 Hyphomicrobiales bacterium
GTCACGACGTTGCCGATCGCCTCGAGCGAATCGAGCGCGACCTTCGCGTCGGAGGCGCGCGCCTGCGCGACCGCGGCCAGCACGCGGCCGAACGCGAGGTCGAGCCGCCCGCCCGGCCCCGTGCTCGCGGGCGCCTTCTCGAGCACGCCCGAACCCGCGACGTCGCCGGTGTCGATCAGGTAGCGGAGCCGCATGTTCGCCAGGGAGCCGCTCAGGCTCTCGTCGGGATCCATCGCCATCGTGGCGTGATCCTTCCCGGCCTGCGCCTTCACGGATCCGTCGCACCGCTCGAGCCCGTGCCGCGCCTCGTCCAGGTTGCCGAGCTGCAGGTAGGCGTACGCGAGCCAGCTCGGATAGTGGCCGCAGCCGAGCGCCGGCTTCCCCGCCGCCTTCCGCATCCGGTCGACGTCGGCGATCGCGGCGATGTTCGCGTCGACCGTTTCCTTCCACATGCCGAGCGCCAGGAAGATGTGCGACGTCATGTGCTGCGCGTGGCCCGCGTCGGGCGCGATCCGCGCGTAGATGCGCGCGGCGCGGAGGCCGAGCGGCGCGTGCACCGGGTCGTCGTAGCTGTGGATCAGGTAGTGGACGAGCCCCGGATGCTCGCGGTGGTTCACCCACGCCTCCTCGAGCACGCCCGCGGCGCGCATGTACGTCGCCTCGTCCCGCCCGGCATGCGCGGTTCCGAGGATCGAGAGCCCGTAGAACGCGGCGGCGTCCACGTCGTCGGGATAGCGCTCGTGGAGCTTCCGCATCGCCTGCTCGTACTGGAAGTCGCGCGCCTGCTTCTCCCCGGGGCCGTAGAGGATTTCGACCGCGTCGAGGTACCCCTTCTCGCGGTCGGTCTTCGCCTTCGCGCGGCGGGCCGCGGGCGTCGGGCCGAGCTTCTTCAGCGCGGCCATTGCCGCGTCCCGATCCTGCTGCATCCAGATCGGGTGGTTGTGCGTCATCGCCTCGCCCCAATACGCCATCGCGAAGCCGGGGTCGGTCGCCTCGGCACGCTGGAACGCGGCCGCCGCGGCGTCGTACTCGAAGTCGTGGAGCAGCGCCATCCCCTGTTCGAAATCGGCCTGCGCCGCCGGAGCGCCGGAGTTGGCGAAGTCGACGTGGCCGTAGCCGCCGGCGGCTGATGCCACGGGCGGCCCGAGGAGAGACGACGCCACGATGGCGAGTGTCATGAACGACGCGAACGCGGTCTTCCGGCTCATGGCGGTTCCTCCCAGGATCGAAGCAGGATCGGATATCGTGCAAGCATAGCGCGCCACGGGGCCGGAGGACAGTTCCCGCCCCAGGCGCCGACCGCCCTGGCCGTCGGCCCGCCCACCGTGCCGCCCGCGGTCGGACGGGAATCGGAGCCGGATCGCTGGTACCCTGTGATCGAACCGACCGCGCCGACGTTCCAAACAGGGGGAGCCGCCATGCCATCCTGCTTCTTCGTCTCGGACCTGCACGGGGACGAGTCGCGCTACCGGACGCTCCTCGACGCGGTCCGCCGCGAGCGCCCGCGGGGGGTCTTCCTGGGCGGCGACTTGCTCCCTTCCGAGACCTTCCAGCTCACGCGCGGCGGAGGCCCGGCCGACTTCGTGCGGGACTTCCTGGCGCCCGCCTTCCTCGAGCTGCATCGTGACCTCGGCGCAGCGCGCCCCGAGGTGTTCCTGATCCTCGGGAACGACGACGCCCGGTCGGAGGAGCCCGCCGTACTGGAGGCCGCGGCGGAGGGCACATGGCGGTACGCGCACTGGGAGCGTCACGCCTTCGAAGGGTACGCGGTGCTCGGCTACTCCTTCGTCCCGCCGACGCCGTTCCTGCTCAAGGATTGGGAGCGGTACGACGTGTCGCGCTACGTGGACCCGGGCTGCGTCTCGCCCGAGGAGGGCCGCCGCACGGCGCCCGTGTCGGAGCGCGAAGGCCGGTTCGACACGATCCGCGACGACCTCGAGGCGCTCGCGGGCGACGAGGACCTGTCGCGGACGATCCTCCTCTTCCACGCTCCGCCCTACGACACGCCGCTCGACCGCGCCGGACTCGACGGCAGGACGGTGGACCACGCGCCCCTGGACGTGCACGTCGGGAGCGTCGCGATCCGCCGGTTCCTCGAGGCGCGCCAGCCGCTCCTCACGCTCCACGGCCACGTGCACGAGTCCGCCCGGATCACGGGCGCGTGGCGGTGCCGGATCGGGCGGACGCACGCGCTCTCCGCCGCGCACGATGGGCCCGAGCTGGCGCTCGTGCGATTCGATCCCGACCGGCCGGAGGAGGCGACCCGCTCGCTGCTCTGACGCGCGCTGGCGCCTCCGCGACGCCGAGAGCGACCCCGGGCGGCCGCGGTCTCAGCCGACCGGCGCGGACGCCTCGGCGAGCCGGAGCGCGCGCGCCGCGTCCGTGACGGCGCCGATCTTGACGGCGAAGCTCGTCCGTCGCGCCACGTCGTCATCGGTGACGTAGTGCACGTCGAGGAGCCCGTCGGACCGGTATCCCGTCCTCAGGTAGTTCATTTCCGCGAGGGCGAGACTCCATCCCTGGAACCAGGCGCGGAGCATCGCTTCCTGTTCCGGCGTGCCGGCGACGTGGACGATCAGGTCGATGTCGCTGCCGGGTCCGGCCGTCGCGTTCTTCGTGCTTCCGAACACGTAGATCGCCTTCACGCCGAAGCGGGCGGGATCGAGACCGGCCGCGATCCGCTCCGCGAACCGGAGGCGCCAGCGCCAGTGCTGGTCCTGCGCCCCCTCGCTCGGCGCGCCGCGCTCGGCCACCTCGAGCGTGCTCTCCCGGGGCGACGCGAAGAGCGCCACCGCCTCGTCGAGATCCGCGTTCAGGAGGACGCGCAGCACCTGCCCCTCCATCGCGCGGGGGACGTCGATGACCCGCACGACGTCGCTCAGGCCCGCGTGCTCCGGCAGGAGCTTCGGCAGGTCGTTCTCCGCGCGGAGGAGGAACCCCTCGTCGAACCGGATCCCCTCGTCGTCGGGGTAGAGCGGGAGATAGCGGATCGACGCCTCGACGAGGTCCTGGAAGAAATGCGTCCCGAAGGAGAGATCGGGCAGGTAGTTCCCCTTCTGGCGCGCGATCTCGATCAGGAGCGCCGTGTTGTTGATGTCGGCGTACGTGACGTTCACGCCGAGCTTGATGTCGCCGCGGCTCCCCCAACGGCCCGGTCCCATCAAGGCGAACTGCCGCTTGGGGAGCACGCGGTTCAGCTTGCCGACGACGCGGCCGACCGCGCGCAGCTGCTCGGTGTTGGCCAGCTCGTTGTAGCGGTCGGGGTCGACGTAGACCACGTGCGTCAGGTCGGGGACGCGCCCGTTCGAGACGAACCGGTTCGCCGAGAAGAGGACGCGCTCCGGCGGGAGATTCCGCGGAATCGGCGAGGGCTGCGCGTCACCCGCCGAGCTCTGGGGCCGGCACTGGAGCAGGTAGAGCGCCTCGCCGTCCGACGCGAACTCGATGTCGACGGGCGTGCCCATCTCCCGCTCCAGCGTGTCGAGCACCGCCTTGATCTGCCGCATGAACGGCGTCCCGGAGGCGAGCCCCTCGAACGTGACCACCGGGCGCGCGCCGTCGAGCCCGACGCGCGTCCCGACCGGACGTCGCACGTGGCCGTCCTCGAGGGTGGAGAGGATCTGGGACGCCAGCGGGAATCGATCGTCGTGGGACCGGAGCAGCTCCTCGACCGAGACCGTCTCGAACGCCCCCGACTCCACGTTGATCACGTCGAGCTTCTTGGGCGCGTAGCGGACGATCTCCTCGTCGGTGACGTTCACGCGGAGTCCCGGCTGTCCCGGCGCGAGCAGGACCGGGTAGTCGTCGGGGAGCCGATCGACGGCGCGGGTGCCGAGACCGGGCACGAGGCGCACGAGGCCGTCCTCGCGGCGGATCCGCGCCGACCACCGGAACTCGTTCCGGCTGAACGCGACGCCCGAGAACGCCGGGAGGAACCAGCGGCCGACGCGGGTGCCGACGACCTCCTGGATCATGATCCCCATCTCCTCGTACGCCTCGATGAGCCCCCGCTCGGCGCGGTACTCGATCGGGTCGGGGCCGAACGTGGACGCGTACACCTCGGCGATCGCGTCGAGGAGCGCGGCCAGCCGCTCGGCCTTCGTGCCGTCGTTGGCGAGGAAGAGGCTCTTGTACTTTCCCGAGAACGCCGACCCGAGGCGGTCCTCGAGGAGGCTCGAGCTGCGGACGATGATCGGCCGGTCGGTGAACTCGTCGAGCACCTGCGAGAGGCCGCGCACCATCTCGGGCGGGAACGCGGAGTTCTTGAACACCTGGACGATGTGCGGGTAGTCCTGACGCACCTGGTCGATCTCGGCGAACTTGTGGTTGTAGACGTCCTCGAGGTTGTTGTACTCGATGAAGTCGATGATGCCGTCCGAGGTCAGATAGCGCGTCCTCGGGACGCGGATCCCCCCGAGCGCCTCCGTCGCGGCCGCCGCGCGGGCGAGGATGCGTGACGCGAGGAAGAGGCCGGCGCTCTTGCCGCCGAGCTTTCCGCGCGCGTGCGGTGGGCTGACGATCTGCTCGATCAGCTCGTAGAAGTCGTCGATGTCGAGATGGCGCTTCGCGGTGGCGATGAAGTCGAGCTGCTCGGTGAAGAAGTGCTCGATGAGCGAGACGCGCATCCCCTTCCGCGCCGCCACCGGCAGCTCGACCCCCTCGGGACCGAGATGGTGGTAGCGCCGGATGGCGTCTCCGATCCGCTCCAGCGTCGCCGTGCGGTCTCCGAGCGCCGTCACCAGGAACCGGGACTTGTCCTCCTTGATCCACTTCTGGAGGCACGCGATGATCTCGTCGTCGCTCAGCACCTCCGCGGCGATCCGGAACGTCTCCTCGATCCGCTCCCGCGCCGGGTCCCGCCCGAGGCGGGCGAGCGGCTGGTTGTCGGCCGCCGGATCCCCCCCGGGGGACTCCTCGGCGCTGATCTGATGGAGCACGCGCACGGCGGCGGAGACGCCCAGCCAGCCGAGATGGTTGATCATCTTCCGCGAGATGCGGGCGAGCAGGCTCTCGTCGGTGCGGCGGAGGAAGTCGAGGATGACCCGCCACGGCTCGGGACCCCGGCCGCCGGCGTCGCGGGCGGAGTCGAGACGCTCGAAGGCCTGACGGAGGCGCTGGTGCTCGATGTACCGGCCGAGACGCTCGCCGATCGCCGCGAGCAGCTGCGCTTCCTCCTTCAGGAAGGGCCCCACGTCGGCCCTGGTCGCCTCTTCGTCGTAGTAGACCTCGACCTCACCCACGTCCTCGCCCTCGACGCGGATGGAGGTCCGCTGCACCCACGGCGTCTCGCGGAGGCCCGGGCTCTCGACCACGAGATCGCGGATGCGCGCCCGCGCGCGGCAGATCGTGGGGAACTGCCACGCCGGCGGGATCACGCCGACCAGTCCCGAGAGCACCTCTTCGAGTGAGAGATGGCTCTGCCGGAGCAGCTCGTCCACCCGGTAGAGGCATTCGAGCTCCTTCGCCCGCTCCTGGAGCGCGCGGAGCACCGCGTCCATCGGTCGCTGGCCCGCGCTCACGTCCGCACCCCCTCCCCGCGCCCGGTCGTGCCACGCCGGATCACCCCGCGGCCGCTCGTCCCATCGACGCGGACCTCGAGCGGCGGCGAGCAGCGGACGTGGCGCACCCGCTCCGTTTCGGAGACCGCGGCCTGGCCGTCGAGCCACGCCCAGTCGATCGGATACGCATCGGTGTGCCGGACCGTGAAGTAGCTGACGCCGGCGCTCGTGACGTTGTGGAAGAAGTGCGACCCCTGGCTCGGAACGGCCGGCGCCTGCGGGAGTGACGCCTCGACGATGACGCGCGCCCCGGCGATCTGCGCCCAGCGGACCGGAACGCCGAGCCAGGGATCGGCGCTTCCCCAGCGCCCGAAGCCGACCAGGAGGTACGGCCGCCCCTCGGCGACGAGGTCACGGTTCATGCGCTCGACGTCCCGCGCGACCTCGCGCGAGCGCGCCGGGTCGAGGTGGTCGGGGCGGACGTACACCACGTCGGCGAGGTCGACGACGCGGCCGTGCCCGAGCACCGACTCGGAAGCGATCACGACGCCGGGCTCGGACAGCGACGCGAGCGAAACGTCCACGCGCTCGGCCGCGAGGAGGAGGGGGCGCGCCTGGAGGAAGCCGATCCGCGCGGCGCCGGCTTCGGGCCCGTCGAACGTCACGGCGAACTCGATCTCCGCCGGCGCGCCGAGCGTCTCCTCGGCGAGGGCGAGCATCGCGCGCACGGCCTCGTTCAGCGCCCGCTCCTCGTGCACGAGGAGCGGCGCGAACGTGAGCACGCGCGCGCCGTCCCCCGCAGTCCCCGCGGACAGACGGTCGGACGCGGGGTCGTACGTGGAGGCGAGCAGCGGGAGCACGCCGTCTTCCTCGGCGTCCGTGAGGCCGCACGACGCGAGGTACTCCGTCTCCGCCACGGGGTCGTACGCCGGGGGCGCGCCCATGTTCACCGCCCAGAATCGGGTCTGCGTCGCGTCGAGCAGGTCCCGGGTCGAGCCCACCGGTGGGTTCGCGCGGGGCTGCGCGGGCGAATAGCTCCAGACGACCCCGCCGTCCACGATCGTCTTGCCGAGGCCGAGCGCGAGGCTCACGACCCCCTCCTCGGGGCGGGCCGCGCCGGCCGCGTAGAAATTCCAGGAGCGCGCGACCCCGGAGACGTCGGGATAGAACCGGTCCGCGTGCCTTCGCCCCACGACCTCCTGGAGGATCACGGCCATCTTCTCCTCCGCACCCCCTCCCGTCGCCGCGAGATACTCGCGCGCGCCGGCGAAGAACGTCGATGCATAGACGAACTTGATCGCCTCGGTCAGCCGGAGGAAGCGGCTCTCGGCGTCGAGCTGGTTGTTGGGGATCATCTTCGTCGCGTAGACGCCCGCGAACGGACGGCCGACCGCGTCCTCGAGGAGGCTCGACGAACGGACGGCGAGCGGCCGGCGGACCCGCTCGACCAGCCCTCGCAGGTCTCCGAGGATCTCGACCGGGAGATCCGCGCTCTGGAACGCCCGCGCGATCCGTTCGTCGTCCGCGCCCGACCGCGCCAGCTCCCGGAGGCCGTTCCGTTCCAGGAACCGGTCGAACACGTCGGTGGCCAGCACCGTCAGCCGGGGGATCCCGACGCGGAATTCCGGGTGCGCGTCGGGCCGCCACGCGGTCTCGAGCATCCGCTTCACCCGCGCGAGCCCGAGCGCCTTGCCGCCGAGGCTTCCCGAGCCGACCCGCGTGAAGTCCTCGTGGGACTCGAAGAACCGCCGGTCGAACTCGGGGAAGCCGCGATCGGTCAGATCCAGCCGCGGTCCTTGCATGCCTGGGCCACCCGATTGATCGCGATGACGTAGGCCGCGTCCCGCATATAGAGCTTCCGCGCGCGCGCGAGGTCGCTCACGGCGTGGTACGCGGCGGTCATCTTCACGTCCAGCTTGCCGAGCACCTCGTCCCGCTCCCAGTAGTAGTTCATGTTGCTCTGCACCTGTTCGAAGTAGCTGCAGGTCACGCCGCCGGCGTTCGCGAGGAAGTCCGGGATGTCGAAGATGTCCCGTTCCTTGATCACGCGATCCGCCTCCGGCGTCGTCGGGCCGTTGGCCCCCTCGGCGATCAGCTTCACCTTCCGATGGATCCGGTCCACGTTGTCGCCACGGATCTGGTTCTCGATCGCCGCGGGGATCAGGATGTCGACCTCCTGCGAGAGCCACTCGTCGCCGGGAAGCACCTCGTATCCCTTCGCCTTGGCCTTCGCCTTGTCGATGCCGCCGAAGGGGTCGGCGATGCCGAGCAGCTCGTCGAGGTCGACGCCGCCGCTCTTCCGGAACGTGTAGGAGGTCTGGTCGGCCTGGTCCCACGAGGAGATGCTCGGAACCGTGCCGCCGAGCTGCTGGTAGAGCCGGATCGCGTACTGGGAGACGTTCCCGAACCCCTGCACGCTGGCCGTCGTCGCCTCGGGCTTCAGATGGAGCTCCTTCAGCGCCTCGCGCACCGTGAAGATCACGCCGTACCCCGTCGCTTCGGCGCGCCCGAGCGAGCCTCCCATGCCGACCGGCTTCCCGGTGATGAAGCCCGGGTGGTGGCCGCGGTGGAGCCACTCGAACTCGTCCAGCATCCAGAGCATGTGCTGCGAGGTCGTCATGACGTCCGGCGCCGGCACGTCGATCAGCGGACCGACGTCGCGCGAGATCTGCCGCACCCAGCCGCGGCAGATCTGCTCCTGCTCGCGGGCGCTCAGATTGTGGGGATCGCAGACGACGCCACCCTTGCTCCCGCCGAGCGGGATGTCGACCACGGCGCACTTCCAGGTCATCCACATGGAGAGCGCCCGCACCGTGTCGATGGTCTCCTGCGGATGGAACCGGATGCCCCCCTTCCCCGGGCCGCGCGCGTCGTTGTGCTGCACGCGGAATCCACGGAACACCTTCACGGATCCGTCGTCCATCCGAACCGGGATGCTGAACTGGTACTCCCGGAGCGGCTGACGCAGGAGCTGGCGCGCCGCGTCATCCAATCCGAGGTACTCCGCGACTCCGTCGAACTGCGCCTGGGCCATCGCGAACGCGTTGTGCGTGACGGTCTTCGGGCGCTCCATCACCGCTTGGTCTGCCATGACTCCCTCCGAACGCGCCGTCGCGCGCCGGCATTCACCGGAGCGGGCAGGTCGCGAATGCGCTCAACCGATCGTCGACCCCCGGCCGCATGGAGCGGCCGCGGACGGTCGTGGCGGAGACGGTCTTCTCCACCGTCTTCGAGGCTGGAGGAGGGACGCATCGCGGGCAATGGTCCGGGGGAACCATCGGGAGTGGGGCCCCGGGGGAGGCGGTCGCTAGGCGGGGTCCCCCGTCGGGACGATTCCCGCGTTCTCGACCATCAGGATCACGGTCCGCTCCGGGGCGCGCGTGCGGTGGACGACCCCGCGCGGCACGACGAAGCCCTGGCGCGGGGCCAGCTCCACCGTCCGTCCCTCGAGGTCGATCAGGAGCTTCCCCTCGACGACGTAGAAGAACTCGTCGTCCTCGTCGTGCTTGTGCCAGTGGTACTCGCCGCGAACGACGCCGAGCCGGACGACGGAGTCGTTCACGCGGCAGAGCGTCTGGTTGTACCAGGGGTGCGTGCAGGCGGCGACGAGCGCCGGGACGTCCACGGTCTCGAGCGCCGGGTAGCGGACGTCGAGGCGCGTGTCGTAGGGATACGACTCGGGATCGCGCGACGGGACGGTCGGTTCGGACATGGCGGACGCTCCTCCTCGGGGACGGCCGAAAGGATACCGGCCGTCGCCGCCGCCGACAAGCGAAGGGGCGGCCGGGTCACGCCCGGCCACCCCCTGCCGTGCCCCCCACGGTTTCTTCGGGGCTACTTCACGCGAACCACCTGACGGACCCACGTCCGGTCGCCGACGTGGACGCGCGCCCAGTAGACGCCCGCGCCCGCTTCGCCGCCGCCGACGGTCCGTCCGTTCCAATCGATCCGATGCGGCCCCGGTCCGAGCGTCCCGAACTTCTTGGTCGAGACGCGGCGGCCGCGCGCGTCGAAGACGTCGAGCCGGACGTCGGCCGGCTGTGCCAGGTCGATTCGCATCGCCATTTCGCCCTTGAACGGATTCTGGAGCACGCGCGGCGCGGCGGGCGCCGGCGACCCCTCCGCCACGTCGACGCCCGTGACGACGAGCGAATCGGTCGTCATGACCACGGGGGCCGAGCGCCCGCTCGCCACCCACGTGTCGTAGAGATCCTGTCCGTGCGCGTTCGTCGTGTTCTGGTCGCGGAGGAAGGTGACGTAGTCCGTCGACGTGGTCTGGTACATCAGCTCCACCCGGATCTGCGTCGCCTCGGCCGGCACCCGGAACGTGGACGTGTCCCAGTTCTGCCCGTCGGCGTACCGCGGTGCGGGCCCCTCGTGGTCCGCGTCCACCGGCGCGCCGCCGAACGTCGCGAACGCGGCGTTCGTGAATCCGAGCGGCGGGATCCGGTTGTCCTTGTAGATCGTGTCGTTCAGGGCGAAGTGGAACGACTCGCCCGCCGGCTCCCCGATCGCGGCCGCGAGCGCCGGCGAGAGGCCGAGGTGCGTCTCGTAGACGACGGGCGGCGGGTCCATGGCGAGCGTGCCCGTCGTCGCGTCGTACGCGCCCGACTCGTACAGCGTGGTGCCGGCCGCGTCCTTCGCCACGAGATGGATCCACATGCGCCGGCCCTCGGGGTAGCCCGTCGGCAACTTGTGCCCCGTCCGGTTCGTGACCGTAACCGCGACCGTGAGGCTCCCCGCCTCGACCGTGCGGGTCACGGCGAGCGTGGCGGCCTTGCTCAATGTCGAGATCGCGCGGGTCTTGCCGTCCGCCCCGGCGGTGGCGTCGGTCTCGGTCGGGTAGAGCCCCGGGATCACCGTCGGGAGCCAGGCGTTCCCCCCGGTCATGTCGTGGAGCGGCAGGTCGGGACGAATCGAGACGGACGCGTCCGTGCAGCCCTTTCCGGAGACGTCCCGCAGATGGCAATCCTGGCAGATCGCCACCACCCCGTCGGCCTTGTTGCCGGCGAGATCCGGCGCGTAGACCCCGGCCGGATACGAGCTGTTCTTCCATTCGCTGTACGTCCGCTCGAGCGGCATCAGAACGTCCGACGCGATCACGCTGGCCGGCTGGTCGAGCGGCCCCGGCGCATAGTCGGCAGGTCCGGTGCGTTCGAACACGGGATTCGACACGTCGTGGCACGTGCCGCAGAAGTCCGCGGTGCGGTGGAACGCCGACTGGAGCGTCCCATGGCCTCCGAACGCCACGTTGAATGGACCGCGCTTCCTCGGGTTCGGATCGATCACGAACTGCCCGTTGGCGTACGACGTCGGCACGTGCGAGGGCACCATGGCCCCGAGCACGGCAGCGTCCTCCGTCGGGCTGATCCCCGCCTTGTAGATCGGATCGACGGCGCGGTGGCAGAAGTCGCAGGCCACGCCGTCGCGGTCGGACGCCGTGAGCTGGGAGGCGTCGGTCGGCGTGCTCCGGCCCTCCAGCCAGCCGAACGGCGAGTGGCAGCGGATGCAGAGATCGCCGGCGGACGGCGCGTCCTGCTCGGCGATGGAAGCGCACGCGTAGAAGAGCGGATCGCGCGCGGCCTGCGCCATCATCGAGCCCTGCCAGTTGTGTCCCGGCTCGACCGCGCTGTCGTAGCCGGCGTGGCACGTGAAGCAGGCGGTGTGGTCCTGGAACGTTCCCGCCTCGAGCGGCTGCGTGCCCGGCTGCTCGAAGTCGCGCAGCGTGGTCGGCACGATGCCTCCCGGCTGCGGCAGGATCGTGAACGTCGCGTTGCTGGAGTCGGCGCCCACGTTCGAGGCGATGTCCCTCGCGACGACCCGCACGCGCGCGTGCGTCGTCGGCGTGTTCCGCACGAACCAGGTCATCGTCCCGCTGTTCGCGAGGTTGAGACCGATCGGCTGCCAGGGATTCGTCTCCCCGTCGCGGAAGTAGACGTCGACCGAGGCCACGCCGCCCGCGTCCGCCGCGGACCACGTCACGCTCACGCCCGACCCGCCCGTCCACATCTCGCCCCCGTTGGGGCTCGACACCACCACGGTCGGCGGCGTCACGTCGCCCGCCGCGACCGGCGTGAGGTACGGCGTGATGTCGTCGGGGCCGACGTTGCTCACGGCGCTGAAGTTCGAGATCTGGAGCCCTGGAAACGTCGGCGTGTTCGAGAAGCTGACGAGGTCGAGGATCTCCTGGTGGTTCGTGTAGCCGTCCCCGTCCGAGTCGTTGCCGTCGAGGCTCAGGATCGCCGCCTCGAACGTGGAATAGTTCGGGATCGCGGCCTCGACCTGCTGTCCGAACAGGTTCCGCGGGCCGCCGCCGTTGAAGTCGTAGTGGCAGACGCCGCAGTGCGTCGCGTGGTTGGGCAGGTTGTCGAGCCGCGATCCGACGGCGCTCGGGTAGTCGTTGAAGAACGCCTTCCGGATCGGCGGGCGGGCGAGTGCGGTCTGGACGAGCAGCAACAAGGCGGCGGTGACCGCCGCTCCCGCGACGGCCCAGCGGGCGCGGGATGCGAGTCCGTTCATCGTGGTCCTCCCTTCACGCGCCCGGGCATCGCCGCCGGGCGCGACAAGCGGTACGGGAGTGCTCGACTGATTGAAGTGGTAGTTTTTGGAACTCGCATGATCCGTGCCCTGGGACCATTGCGTCGCATGATCCCGTCGATGAGCGGCGGCAACGGGTTGCGGGCGAATGTCGAGAGGCGTACGGCGGTGTCAGCGGGGGTTTCTGTCAGGTTGGCGGAGGGCCTGACATCGTGGCACTGCCATCGCGCCCCCGCGCCAACCCTCGCGAGACGCGCCCGCCTCACCTCGCGCCGCGCGGGCGAAATGGAAGGGGCGGCCAGCTGTCCCTTCTGGCCGCCCTCTTTGGTCTTCCCTTCGAACGTGCGTGTCAGAAAATTCTGAGTCAGGATGCTGCGGATTTCTCCATAGGATCCCTCCCATCACGCCCAAGTGGCCGAGAGCACGACGGGTTCGCGCCCGGCGCTGCGCCGGCGACCCCAATCGTGTCGCCGCGCAGCATCCGGGGTGCCCTAGGGGCAGGGGGTCTTCGAGCCCCCCTGCGACATTGTGAATTATTTCACACTGTCCACGCTAACGCAATGTGTCCGTGAGTAGTAAGTGTTTGGTAGACCGACGGAGTACGACATCAATGTCCCTCCAGGTAGAGCCGCTTGATCTTCCCCCACGTCGTGTTCGTGACGGCGGTCGTACAGCCGTTCACGGCGCCGGGCGTCGGCGCGCAGCCCGTCCCCTGCGGCTCTCCCGAGCCCGAGTACTTGTTGAGCCCGTCGAAGAGCGTCCACGCGCCGGTCGGGTCGAGCCGGCCGACGGAGCGATCGCTCGCGCCCTCGATGGTGCCGTACGCGTGCGCGTCGACGACCGTCGTGTCGCTCGCTCCCACGCGGAAGAGGAGCACCGTGTCCCCCGCGTTGTTGAGGCTGAGCCCCGTCACGGTGCGGCCGAGCGCGCGCTGCTGGTTCTCGGCGTCGCTCCCCATCACGACGAGCACGGTGCCCGGCGCGAGGAAGCCCGAGAGCTCGTAACGGATCGTGGAGTCCGCGTCCGCGATCCGATACGCCGAGAGATCGATCGAGGCGCCGGTCGCGTTCCGCACCTCGACCCATTCGTCCTGCCGGGAGTTGTAGACCCCGTCGCCGTCCCAGTCGCGGGACGGCCCCGCGAGGATCTCGCTCAGCTCGAGATCGGTCGCGATCTGCGCGCGCGCCGGCGGAACGAGCCGAAAGAGGAGCGACGCGAGCGCCGCCAGGACGAGAAACCAGACGATCCTTCCCCACGTTCGAGCCATGGAATGCCCCTTCTGCGCCGATGGCGCGGTTCTGTCGGGGGATCACGGTTGCGTCGGGGACTCAAGTGCGCGTCGGGGATCGTCATCGCGGCCGCGGGGGATGCGGGCCATGGGCACGCGGCGCGCGGCCGGAGGAGAGGAGTCGTTTATACCGCGGCGGGGCCCTCGGAGGGAAGCGCGATCGGGCCGCTCCCCTCGGCGACGTCCCTCCGGAATCGCCGCACCGCGAGCGGGACGAGGAGCGGCGCGATGATCCAGACCACGCGGCCGTCCGCGTACGCGGTCAGGAGCGAGACGGCGTAGAGCGAGAGCGCCGCCAGGCAGCCGGCGCCGAGGAACCGGTCGATCTCGTCCCCCCGCGCGCCGCGGGCGCGGTCGCGGATCGCCCCGCCGACCGCGAGGAGCGCGGGCAGCCCGAGCGTCAACGCGAGGCTCATCCACGCGCGCGGCCTCGTCACGTTCGCGACGAGCGCCTCCCAGGTCGGAGCCCAGAACGCCGCCCGCCCAGGGAACGGAGCGACGAGGCGGATCGCGGCGGCGACCGCCACCGCCAGGAACGCGAGCACGACCGTCCGGCGCCACGCGACGCGGTCGGGTCCGCCGCGGCCCCAGGAACGAAGGAGCGGAAAGAGCGCGATCACGGCGTTCGTCTCCTTCACGGCGACGCCGAGGACGACGGTCGCCGCGAACCATCCCCATCGCTCGCGCAGCGCGAGCAGCGCGGCCCACGTCACGACGAGCACGGCCACCGGGTCGATGAATCCGATCGCCCCGTAGTAGAACGTCGGGAACGAGACGATGAAGAGGAGGAGGCCCGCCGTCCGCCCGCGCCCTCCGGCCCCCGTCGCGAGGAGGATCCGGTCGAGGAGGAGCACCGCGATCGCCAGCGCGAGCACGTTCACCGTGTCGAGCGCCGTGAGCTCGGGGACCGGAAGCGGCGACGCCAGCGCCGGCGCGAGCGGCCGGTAGCAGAAGGGCGCGATCATGCTGTCGGCCGGCGCCTGTCCGCGGAACCACGCGACGAGCCGGACATAGCCCTCGACGTCGATCGGATGGCCGTACGCTCCGGCCGTGGCGCCCGCCGTGAGCCTCCGGATCGGTCCCGGATCGCGCAGATCGAATCGCGGCCCGACCACGACCGCGAGGAGCGCCAGGAAGAGAACCGTCCGCGCGGCGGACCCGCGTCGGCCGAGGGCCGGCGGATTCACGATACCCGACTCCTTTCCCCCGCCGCGGCGGCGGCGCGGGCCGACGGTCTAGAAACTCTCCCGATGTCGCGTCCGCCAGATGGAGCGCGGCGCGCCGGCGTCGGGGAGGAGCCGCGGGAGCACCCAGAGCACGGGGAGGATGAGGAGCGCGGCGAGCGCGGCGCCGTAGACCGGCTCGGCCAGCACCACGCTCGCGGCGGGCGTGTTGATCCAGGCGGCCAGGACGAGCGCCGCGAGGATCGCCCCGCGCACGGAGCCGAGCCCGAGGAGCGCCACCGCCACGCCGGCGAAGCCGAGCGGGAATGGCCAGCGCTCGAGCGCGACGGCCGGCGACGACCAGTGCTGGAGCGCGCCCGTGAGCCCGGCGCACGCGCCGCCCACCGCCATCATCGCGCGCTGGATCGCGTCGACGTCCATTCCGGTGGCGACCGCGGCGAGCGGGTTCGCCCCCGAGGCGCGAAGCTCGAACCCGCGTACGCTCGCCCGGAGGAAGTGGGCGAAGAGGAGCGCCAGCGCGATCGAGAGGGCGAGGAGGAGGATCCCCCACGCGAGGACGAGGTTCGGCGGCAGCTCGAGTCCGGGCGCCCAGCGGAGCGGCTGCGCGAGCGCGGAGAGCTCGATCGTCAGCGCGGGGGGCGTGACCCGCTCCATGGCGAGCGCGCGGGCGAGCGGGACGAGCGACGCGCCGAGCACGAGGCCGGTCAGGATCTCGTGGACCGCGAACCGCTGCTTGATCCACGCGATCAGGTACCCGACCAGGGCCCCGCTCACGGCGCCGGCGAGGAGGCCGAGCCCCGCCTGCGCGCCGGGCACGATCCCGCTCCGCGCGATCATCGCCGCCACCGAGAAGCCGGCGAGGAACTCGGCGTGGATGCCGAGGTTCAGCATCCCCGCGTGGAGCGGCACCAGGAAGCCGAGCCCGAGGAAGAGGAGCCCGGCGAAGACGAGCACGACGTCGCCGCTCCAGGGAGCCGACCACGTCGACGGATCGAGGTCGAGCGCGCCCCGCGCCACGGCCTGCGTCCCCGCGAAGAGGACGATGGTCACGACGAGGTTCAGGATGATCTCGCGGCGCCCCGCGCGGCAGCGTCCCGGGACGAACATCAGGCGGCCGCTCCCGACATCTCCGCGATGATCGCCTCGCGGGTCAGCGTTTCGGTCACGGGGACCCAGACGAGGCGCCCCATCGTGAGCACCGCGAGCCGGTCGGCCACGCGCATCGCCTCCTCGGGCTCCTCGGTCAGCCAGAGGAGCCCGCTCCCCCGCTCGCACTGGAGCACGAGCGTGCGTCGCACGTACTCCTGCGCCTCGAGCGAGAGCCCCTGCGCCGGCGAGCGCACGACGAGGAGCCGCGGGTTGTGGATCACCTCGCGCGCGACGATCACCCGCTGGCGGAGCCCGAGGCTCAAGTCGCGGAACCGCGTGCGCGGCGTCGCGTCGGCGATCTCGAAGTCCTGGAGCGCGCGAACGGCGTTCCCGCGGATCGAGTCGTGGCGGAGGAAACCCTTCCGCGCGAACGGCGGGACGTGGGTCTGGCCGAGGATCATGTTCTCCTCGATCGAGAAGTCGGCGACCGACTGGTCGCGCGCGATCGGCGGGTTCACGAACGTCATCCCCGACTCCACGCGGAGCCGCCGCGGCGCGCGGAGGATCTCCTTCCCCAGGAACTGGATCGAGCCGCGCCGCGGCGTCCGGTTCCCGAGGAGCGCGTCGTGGAGGAGGTTGAGCCCGTCGGCGGGCGCGCCGACGACCGCCAGCACCTCGCCCGCGAACACCTCGAACTCGATGCCGGCGAGCGAGGTCTCCCGGCCGCGGCCCTCCAGCACGAGGTCTTCCACGCGCATCAGGCTGTCGCCGGCGTTGTGCGGGCCGCTCGGCGCGCGACGGATGCCGACGCCGCCGGTCCAGCGCGCGACGAGCGCCGCCTCGGTGCACTCGGCCGTGGAGACGGTGGCCGGGTCGCCGCCCCGCCAGAGGATCGTGACCGCGGCCGCGTCGGGATAGCCGTCGCGCGGCCAGGTGGTGCTGAAGACGACCGGAATGCGGTCGGCCTCGGCGATCGCGCGGAGCGTCGCCAGAACCTGACGCGCCTCGTGCGGTCCCAGGTCGCCGGTCGGTTCGTCGAGGAGGAGCGCGGCGGGCGCGTCCTTCGCGGCCGCGACCACCTCGAGGAGCCGGCGCTCGACGGGGCGGAGCGCCTCCACGGGGACGTCGAGGAGGAGCTCGAGGCCCACGCGCTTCGCGGCCGCCTCGGCTTCCTCACGCGCCCGGGACCAGTCGATCGCGACGCCGGCCCGGCGCGGCGGGCCATGGAGGATCAAGCGGTCGAGCACGCGGAGCTGGCTGGGCGGGATCTCGCGCGGGACGAGCGCGACGCGCTGGCGGAGCGCCTTCGCCGCCGTGGTGCCGCCGGCCACGTCGGTCGCGCCGGCCACCGCGATCGTCCCCTGCTCGGCGGGCCGGAGCCCGGCGATCGCTTCGAGGAGGGCGCTCTTCCCGCTCCCCCGCTCGCCGAGCACCATGTGGACGTCGCCCGCGGGGACCGCGAGCGAGAGCCCCTGCACCATCCAGCGCTCGCCCTCGGCCACCGTCAGCCCGCGAACGCTGAGCGCCCCCTCGGTGCCTCCCATCGACCCCCGGCCCTCCCTGGTCCCACGTCCCGCGGCCGCCGCGCCACGCGCGACGCGCCGTTCAGCGGCGGATCCGCGTCCCCGTCTTCCCCTCGAGCGCGTCGAGGATTCGGGACGGCGACGACACGATCACCTCGCGACCGCCGCCCCGCACGAACTCGATCGCGGCCTGGATCTTGGGGCCGATGCTCCCGGGCGGGAACTGCCCCTCGTCCATCCAGGCCTGGAGCTCGTCCGCGGTCGCTTCGTCGAGTCCGCGCTGCGTCGGCTTCCCGAAGTCGATCGCGACCTGCTCGACGCTCGTGATGATCACCAACAATTCGCATCCGAGCAAGCGCGCAAGCAGCCCGGACACGAGATCCTTGTCGATCACGGCCTCGACGCCGTGGAGCGAGCCGTCCCACTGGCGGGAGACGGGGATGCCGCCGCCGCCCGCCGCGATCGCGATGCCGCCGTCCTCGACGACCTGCCGGATCGCGGCCAGCTCCACCACCTCGAGCGGCCGGGGCGAGGGGACGACGCGGCGGTAGCCGCGTCCCGAGTCCTCGACGACGGTCCAGCCCTTCTCCTTCGCGAGCAGCCGCCCGCGCTCCTCCGTGTAGAAGGGGCCGATCGGCTTCGTCGGGCGGCGGAACGCGGGGTCCCGCTCGTCCACGACGACCTGCGTCACCAGCGTCACGACCGGGCGATCGACGATCCCGAGCGCCCGGAGCTCGTTCTGGAGGATCTGCTGCATCATGTAGCCGATCCCGCCCTGCGAGTCGGCGCCGCAGACGTCGAGCGGCATCGGGGGGATCTGGTCGCGCGCGGCCTCGTTCCGGATCAGGATGTTGCCGACGATCGGGCCGTTCCCGTGCGACAGCACGACCTCCGCGCCGTCTCGGATCAGCCGCGCGATCGGCTGCATCGTCGTGCGCGTGATCGCGCACTGCTCGTCGAACGTTCCCGTTCCGCGCGCCGGGAGGATCGCGTTCCCCCCCAGCGTGATCAGGAGGCGTCGAGGCAAGGGCGGCTCAGCGCGCGGCCTTGGCGTGGCTCTGGACGAACGCCTCGAACCGCTTCAGCCCTTCCCGGATGTTCTCGATCGAGTTGGCGTACGAGAAGCGGAGGTACCCCTCGCCGTGCGCGCCGAACGCCGTGCCCGAGAGCGCGGCGACGCCCCCCTCCTCGAGGAGCGCGTGCTCCACGTCGGCCGACTTCATGCCGAGCCCGCCGATGTTCGGGAAGACGTAGAACGCGCCGGCCGGCTTCTGGCAGGAGACGCCCGGGACCTTGTTCAGGCCCTCGACGATCACGTCCCGGCGGCGCCGGAACTCCTCCACCATCGTCTTCACCTCGTCCTGCGGCCCGCCGAGCGCCGTCGGGACGACCCGCTGCACGAACGTGGTCGCGCAGGAGTAGACGTTGGTGGCGAGCCGCGCGACGTGCTTCGCGAGCGTCGGGTTCATGACGCCGTAGCCGAGCCGCCATCCGGTCATCGCGTACGTCTTCGAGAACCCATCGAGCAGGATCGTCCGCTCGGCCATGCCGGGTCGCGTGGCGATCGACTCGTGGACGCCGTCGTAGAGGATCTTCGAGTAGATCTCGTCGGAGAGGATCCAGAGATCGCGCTTCTGGACCAGGGACGCGATCTCGTCCAGGTCCTTGGGCGTGAGCACCGACCCGGTCGGATTGTGCGGGCTGTTGAGCACGATCATCCGGGTCTTGGGCGTGAGGAGCTTCTCGAGATCGGCGGCGCCGAACCGGAACTGCCGGTCCTCGCGGAGCGGGAGCGGCACGACGGTCGCGCCGGCGAAGCGCGCGACCGACTCGTAGATCGGGAAGCCCGGGTTCGGGACGATCACCTCGTCGCCGGGATTCACGGTCGCGAGGATGGCGAACGTGAGGACCGGCTTCCCGCCCGGCGTCACGACGACCATGTCGGGCGTCACCGTGAGCCCGCGGTCCTTGGCGATGTACGCCGCGATCGCCTCCCGAACTTCGGGGAGGCCCGCCGAGGGCCCGTAGTGCGTGAAGCCCTCCTCGATCGCGCGCACGGCGGCCGCGCGGATGGCCGACGGCGTGTCGAAGTCGGGCTCTCCGATCTGCAGGTGCACGATGGAGCGGCCCTTCGCCTCCAGCGCGCGCGCCTTCGCCAGCACCTCGAAGGCCGTTTCGGTCCCCAGCAGGTTCATCCGGTCCGCGTATCGCATCGGTGGTCCCTCGCCTTCCGTATCGGGGCGGGATCGCTCCCGCACCCCTGGTCATTCACCCCATTCGAGCCACAGCGTGGCCGCCATCGGCGCTCCGGAGGCGCCGTCCCCCCCGGACGCGTCGCGCAGAAGGCCGCGGAGGCGCATCGCGCCGATCCGCACCCAGCCGCGCGCCGACACCGCCACGCTCGACCGTCCGCGCGTGACGAGCGCGCTCTCCCCCGAGCCGGTCAGCCCGGTCGTCCAGGCGGCGCCGATCGCGGAGCGCGTCCGCGCCGACTCGACGACCAGCGTCCCCGCCGCGCGGCCCCGCGCGGCCACCGTGATCCGTCCGCCCAGGGTCTCGCCGATGCCGCGCGTCCCGGCCGCCCGCCGCTCGCGCCGCGACGCCAAGAGCGCGAGCGAGCGTCCGCGCTCCGACGCGACCGTGAGGTCGAGCACGGCGTACCGCTCGGCCGCCGCGGCCGGATCCTCGCCGCCCCGCCTCGCGCCGAGGCGGAGCCGCGCGGGTCCGAAACCCGGCGCGCGCCACGTCCCCTCGGCCTCGACCGCGCCGTCGTCTCCGGCCGCGCGCGACGTCCACGGGCGCCACGTGAGCCGCCCCGATGCCCGCGCGCCGCGAACGGCGGCCGTCCACTCCGCGGCGACCGGCCTCGCCTCGCCGGGCCGCCGGCGCCATCGCGCCAGCGCCCACCAGGCTCCGCGCGTGCCGCCCGCCTCGAACGTCGCCTGCGGGCGGGCCCCGCGCTCGACCATCAACTCGGCCGCGACGACACGGCCGTTCGCGTCACTCCGCGCGGTGAGCGAGGCGAGCGGCCGGGCGCCACCTGCCGCATCGGCGGCTTCGTCGTTCCCGCCGCCCACCGCGCCGAGCGCGATCGCTCCGGCGAGCGTCCCGCGTCGCGCGCCCGCGCCGACCGCGGCCACCCGCGCGCGATCCGCCTCCCGGCGTCCGCCGACGACCCAGACGTTCCGGCGCTCCGACGCGAGCGAGAGCCCCGCGCCGACCAGCGCCGCACTTCCTCTAGCCGGCGGCGCCTCGAAGCCCGGGCTCGCGGGCACCGGCGCCGACGGCCGTCTCGCTCCGCGCGACCAACCGATCGCGGTCGCGAAGAGCGGCGGCGCATCCCGCACGACGAGCGCGCCCGCGACCGCCGCGACGTGCACGCCCCGCAACCGGCCGCTGCGCCGGCTCCACGCGAGCGTGAGCCACGGAGGCGCGTCGTCCCGCGCGAGCCACGCGACTTCGGCGACGCGCGACGTCCGCGGGCGCCGCGCGACGACCGACGCGCGCTCGACGACCAAGCGCTCCTCGCGGCGCGACGCGCGCACCTCGATGCCCGGCCGAAGCGGTTCTTCCTCCAGCCGATCGGGATCGTCCACGTCCTCGATCGGCGGCGGGAGCCACGCCGCGGGCGAATCGGCGGCCGCTGCCACGGTCGTCGCCGGCCCGCCGGCCGGCGGCGGCTCGCTCGCCGCCGCCGACGCGGCCGCGACACGCGGGACGCGCGCGACCGTCGCGAGGCACGCAAGCGCCGCGACGAGCGCGAGCGCTCGCATGGAGGCGCCCGCGACGCGCGTCCCGAGCGCCCGTATGCGCCCTTCGCGTCGCATGATAGCAAAGGGCTTCGAGCCCAACAATGAACCCCCGGTACCAGCGGCGGGTACCGCGTGGCGGCGGTCCGACGGCGCAACCTCAAGCGGGACAGCCGGTTCGGAGCGGCATCCCCGGGCCCCGGCGGCCGGCGCCTCGCGAAGCGCCCTCATGGCGCCGTCCGCCCCGCGCGGAGTCGGAGCCCGACCGAAGCGATCGACCCGCCCCCGGCGTCGTCCTGCCTGCCGCAGGCGACCTCGAGCCCGCGGACGCGGCACGAGAGCGCCACGCCCACGCGGCCGGGCGAGGCGCCGCGCCCGACGCGGAGCCGCGCGGCGCGCGCGAGCTCGAAGTCCGCGACCACGCGCGGGCTCCGCCGTCCGTCCCGCTCGCGCCGATCGATCGCCGCGATCGACACGCCCGGCGCCTCGAGGCGGACGCGGACGACCGCGGCCGGGCCGACTCCGAGCGCCTCGAGCGAGCGCGAGCGCGCGAGCCGGTCGCCCGCGATGCCGACGACGAGCCTCATGGAGCCGATCGGTCGCTCGGCGATCGCGCCGAGCGTCGCCGTCCAGCCCGCCGCCGGCGCCGCCCCCTCGATCGAGAGCGCGAGGCGCTCGATGGAGCCCGTGAGCCGCACGGCGCGACGCGAGGCGTCGGTCACGGAGGAACGGACGGACGATTCCACGAGCCCGGAGACCCCGACCGTGCCCCACGACCCGGCGATCGCGACGCCGCCGGTCCGAAGCGTCGCGAAGGCCCGTTCGGCCGAGAGCCCTTCGACGCCGTAGAGCGACGCGCGCGAGGCGCCGAGGCACCAGCGCGCGGAGGGGTCCGCGGGCGCCCCGGCCGATCCCCCCGCGCCCGCGTCGTCGCGCGCTTCCGGCGGAAGGTCCGCCGAGACGGCGCCGAGCGCCTCGGGCGACGCGTCGCGCAGCTCGAACGCCGCTCGCGCGGCCGGCGGGAAGGCGAGCGCGAGCCCCAGCGCGAGCCCCAGCGCGATCCCGAGCGCGAGCCGGAGCGCGAGCCCCGCCGCCGCGGCCGCGCGCGCCCGCCGGGTCATCGCGCGCCCCCGGGCGGCGCGACCGCCACCGCGAGGGCGGTCCTTTTCGGCGGGAGCGACGTCTCGGCGCGAGCCTCGGCGCTCACGACGTAGAGCCCGGGCGGGACCGGAGCCCCGTCGTCGCCGCGGCCGTCCCACGCGAACGCGCCCTCGCTCGCGAATCGCTGGCCGCGAACGAGCGTGCGGACCTCGCGGCCGAGGAGATCGCGCACGACCACGTCGAGCATCCGGCCGCGCGCCTCCGGCGTGAGTCGGAGGAGGAGCGGCGGCGCGCCGCCGTCACGGCGCACCACGCGCGCGCTCGCGCGGAGGAGCGCGCCGTGGCGTCCCTCCCCTCCGTCCGGCGCGCGGAGCGAATTCTCCCGTCCCGGCGTCCCGCCGAGCGGATCGACGCTCTCGCCCCAGCTACCCCGGTCGTGCCCCGGGAGATCGGGGGAGAGGCGCTCGAGCGAGCGGCCGCGGAGCGCCGCCCGCGCGTCGTACGCCACGTCGTCGGACGGAATGCCGTCCACGAAGACCCGGACCCGGTCGGCCGTCCCGTCCGGCCCGTCGGTGTCGTTCAACGCCGGCCACGCTCCGTCCACCGGGAAGACGAGCGCGGAATCGAGGGGAAAGCGCGCGAGGAGCCGCGCGCGATCCTGCGCCACGACGATCCGCGCGCCCGCCGCGAGGGGCGGCGCGCCGGGCATGGCCGCGAGCGGGCGGCGGGGCGAGGCGGCGTCGGCGATCGCGATCGCGCCGGGCGCCGGAACGGCGTCGCGGAGCCAGAGCTCGATCCACTCCCCCGCGCCCCGATCCTGGAACGCGATCTCGCTCACGACGGCGGGCGCGGCGACCGTCCGCCCCGAGACCGACGCGGTGTCCGCGAGATCGGGCGCCGCCGTGTCTCCCGGAGCAGCGGCTTCGAGGCGGAGCCGCAAGCGGAACGGGCCTGGCGGCGGCGCCGCGAACGAGGCGAGGACGGCCGTGCTCTCGCCCGCGGCGAGCGCGACGCCTTCCACGAGGCCCCACGCCTGGCCGCCGAGCGCCTCCGCGCCTCCCGGCGCGAGGTCGTCCGCCGACTCGACGACGGCGCGCCATCGCCCCGCCGCGATCGGGAGCCGCCCGCGCGAGGCGACGCGCGCGCGCACGTTCACCGTCTCGCCCGGCCAGGGCACGACCGGTTCGATGGACGTCGAGCCCGCGACCAGCGAGAGCCGCGCGTCGGGATGGTTCGCGCGCCCCGGCGTGGGCGCCGGCTCGTCGCGCCAGTCGTCGGCGTTCCGCTCCGTGTCGCGGCCGTCCTCCGCGCGCGCGAGCGCGTGCCCGGAGCCGACGTCGGGCGCCGGCGCGCCCTCGTAGAGCGTCGCCGCGTCGAGGTCGCCGTAGCCCAGCAGGTCGAGCACCGCGCCGTCCCGGAGGAGACGCACGGCGTCGGGTCCGTTCTGGAGCGCGCCGGTCAGGGCGGCGCCGGCCACGAGCCACGCCGAGCGCGGGCGCACGGTGTCCCCGTCGGCACCGTGGAAGATCGTGGTCCAGGCGTCGGGGTGCGCCCCGTCGCCCGCCTCGATCGTGACGCCGGCCAGGGACCGGGGCTCGGCGTCGGGATTCCAGAGCTCCACGAACTCGGCCCCCGTATCGGCGCCCTCGGGATCGTAGAGCACTTCGTTCAGGACGAGGTCGGCCCGCGCGGCGGGCGCGAAGGCGGGCGGGCCGCACGCCGCGAGCGCCGGGAGCACGAAGGCGAGGATGCGCGGGACGACGCGCGAGGATGCGCGCGGGACGGCGCGCGAGGTGATGCGCGAAGCGGCGCCCAAACGGGCGGCGGACACGAAGCGGGACATGGAGCGGCTCCTCCGAGGATGCGGAGGCGCGGGGGAGGGATGGCGAGCGAACGGCGCCCGGCTCGGGAAGCCGGACGGGCGCGCCGCGTCGGGCGCGGGCGCGGCGGAAGACGACGAGACGGCTACATCAGGTGGAAGCGCCGGCGGAGCGTCCACTCGGCCGCGAGGCCGAGCACGATCACCGCGAAGAGGTACGGATTGTGGAAGAGGTCGATCTCGGCGAGATGCGAGCGCGCGAGATCGGGCGACTCGAGCCGGGCGAGCACCGGGCCGGGCGCGGAGAGCGGCGCCGCGACGCCGCCGGTGCGCGCGGCCGTCCGCTCGAGGAGATCGGGCTCCGCCGCGAGCGATTCGAACTCGATCCCCTGCGCGCCGACGGCGACGCGGAGGCTGTCGGCGCCGACCGCGCGCCCCCCGTCCACGACGCGGCCCGCGAGCTCGTACGTTCCCGGGGGCGTCCGGATCGCGCCGGAGAAGACGCCTCCGTCGCCGCGGGCGAGGGTCGTGTCGACGATCGCGGGACCGGACCCGGGGCCGCCTCCGATCCGCCGCGCGCGGACCGTCGCGCGCGCGCCGGATCCGACCGGCGTCGAGACCGAGAGCTGGACCGCGATCGAGCGCCCTTCGGGCGTGATGTCGGGCGCGCTCAGGTGGACCGCGCGATCCTCGTCCGCCGAGGCGAGCCAGCGGGCCAGCCCGCCGAAGAACGTCGGCTCGACCCCCGCCGCCCCGGCGAGGCCCGCCGCCGTGAGCCCCCAGCGGTAGACGCCGGCCGCGTTCAGCACGGCGACACGGCCCGAGGCGATGCGTCCCGCGAAGAGGAGCGGGGCGACCGGCGCGTCCTCGATCCGTCCGACCAGGATCGGCGTCAGCGCGCCGCCCCGGGCGCTCATCATGACGGGCGGCCGCACGGGCGGGAGCTCGCGCCACGTCGCCGCGGCGCTCGCGGCGTCTCCGCCCAGGAGCGTCACGTCGTTCGTCCGGCCCGCGGGCGTCAGCTCGGCCGTGGCGGTCGCGCCGGGATCGTCGTTCCAGAAGCGCCAGGTGAGCCCGAGCGCGTTGCCGAGCGGCGACTCCATCGGCGGATGTCCGTTCGGATCGATCCAGAAGAGGACGCCGCCGCCCCGCTCGAGGTAGCGGAGGAGCGCGGCGGCGCGGCCGGCGGTGATGTCCTTGCCGTCGTAGCGGAGCGCGACCGCGTCGGCGCCGTCGAGGAAGGAGGCGAGCGGCGCCGGCGTCCCGCCGAGCGGGGTCGCGTCCTCCGGGCCCGACGGCTCGAGCCGCTCCACGGTCCACGTGGTGTCGGCCGTGACGCCGCGCGCGAGGGAGCGGAGATCCCAGTCCCACGAGGATGCCAGGAGCACGAGACGGTGCTTCGCCGGACGCACGGTGATCGCGATCAGGCGCTCCTTGTTCTCGCGCATCGGATCGCCCGTGACCTGGTCGAGCGTCACCGAGAGGAAATGCTTGCCGATCTCGGTCGACGTGAACGGGATCGAGACCCGGGCGGCGGCGCCCGGGCCCTCGAGCGCGAACGGGGCCCGCGCGATCTCGCGACCCCGCTCCGAGAGGCGCGCCACCCCCCGCGAGGCCCCGCGCGCGCCCTGGCGCACCGTGACCGTGACCGCGGCCGGCCGCCCCGCGACCGCCTCGCCCGGGGCCTCGACGCCGGCGATCCCCACCGTCGGAGGATCGGCGGCGGCTCCGACCGCGAGCGCGAACGTCGGGATCGACGCGTCGACCGCGCGCTCCGGGTCCTCGCCGCGATTCACCGCGCCGTCGCTCAGCACGAGCAGGGCCGCGACCGAGTCGGGATCGACGCGCGTCAGCGCCTCGCGGAGCGCGTCGCCCAGCGCCGTCTCCCCGCGCTCGCCCGCGGCCGGCGCGGTCCCGCCCGCCGCGGCGCCGCGGGCGAACGGCCCGAGCGAGGCGTCGAACGAAGCGACGCGCACGTCGAGGCGGCCGCCGACCTTGGACGCGATCGCGGCGGCGGCGCTGTCGGCCGCGGCGCGGCGGCTCCGGCCGCCGGCCACGTCGCGCACGTCCATGCTGCCGGAGTGATCGACGAGGACGAGGAGCCGGTTCCGCGCCTTCGAGGCGGTCGGCACGCGCGCGACCGGCGCGAGCGAGGCCGCGAGCAGGAGGAACAGCGTGAGGAGCCGGGTCCCCAGGAGGATCGCGCGGCGGCGGGGCGGGAGCACCGGATAGCGGGTCGCGTACGCCCAGACCGCCGCGGCCAGCGCGGCGACGATCAGGAGCAGGGCGATCGGTTCGGCGTCGAGCGTGAGCTGGGCGTTCATTCGGTTCAGGATACCCCGCGCGGACGCATCGAGGTCCGTGCGATCGAGCGATGGATCACGGGGACGGTGCGGAGGCGGCGCGTGCGGCACGAAACGGGGGAGCCGTACGGAGAACGGTACGGATCCCCCCTTGGTGCGTCAAGCGGATTCGGCCCTCGGGCGCGCGCCGTCGCGCGTCCCGGAGCCCGGGCCCTGACGTCGGGACGCTCAGCGCCCCGGGGCCGTCGTGGGCGAGCCGCCCTTCGCGAGCGCCTGCCGGCCCTCGCGCGTGTCGAGCCCCAGCTTCCGGAGCAGCACGTAGAGCTGGACCGGGTTCAGGTCGCGCCCGCCGTTCTCGGTGCGGCGGAGCTCCTTCTGGATCCGCATGAGGCCGTAGTCGGGATGCTTGCGCGCGATCTCGCGCACCATGTCCTCGTCGGAGAGCACCTGCTCGGTGCGCTGCGCGGGCGAGACGCCGCTCTCCGCGGCCGACTGCTGCTGCGTGGCCGTCGGCGCCGGCGTGTCGGCGGGGACGATCGGCCCGAACGACGCGATCGCGACGTCGGCGTCGGCGTGGGCCTGGAGGATGTTCTCGAATTCGAGCAGGTCGAAGACCTCGCGGACGTCGGCGACCATCCCGGCGAGCTTGAGGTCGCCGCCGTGCTCGCGGATCTCGCGGATCTCGCTGATGAAGATGCCCCAGCCGGCGCTCGAGATGTACTCGACGCGGGAGAGATCGACGACGATGTGATAGCGCTTCTCGCGGAGCAGGGCCTCGAGTCGGCGCTCGAGCTCGGGGCTCGTCGTGGTGTCCACGTATCCGGAGACGCGGAGGACGGAGACCCCGCGGTTTCCGACCGCCTCCTCCACGTAGACGTCGATTCCCTTCATGCTCCCCCTCCTCCTGGCTCTTCGGGTTCGTCGGGGCCGGCCGGTTGCGGTCCTGCCTCGCGTAAGGCCTTCGCCAGCCTCGCCATACGGTTATCGGAACCGGTCTCCATGAACTGGAGCCTTTTTTCCCTCGTGTTGAGCCCGTGGCGCCGCAGGACGTCGTAGACGCCACGCTCGGAAAGCTCTTCACGACAATGACTTGTAGCCCTCAAAAGCTCCACGATCCGCTTGGCACCGAGGAGCGGCTCGGCCCGGACCACATCGAGAATGGCGGCCTCCTCCTCGAGGCTGGCGCGCGCGAACCCGGCCTGGCGGCGGGACGGCTTCATCCCCTCCTCGCCGAGGGTCGCCACGCGCCGGCGCATGCGGTAGTACGTGGACGGCGCGACGCGCAGCCGCTCGCACGCCTCCGCGACCGGGACCCCTTCCTCCTCGATCAGGCGGAGGAGCTCGCGGCGCGTCTCCTCGAGCTTCTGCTCGACGTGCGTCTTCTCCTTGATCGCGACGAGCGTGATGTCGTCGTTCTGCGCGGCGCCGGCCGTGAACTCGTGGATCTCCCGGTTCAGCGCCGCCGCGAACTCCTCGGCCGTGCCGTGGCCGTGGCGCTTGATCGCGGCGAGGAGGCGCGCCTCGCCGAACTGCTCCCGCGCGGGGTTCATCGCCTCGGTGATGCCGTCCGTGTAGATCACGAGCATGTCGTCCTGCCGGAGCATCAGCTTCTCGACGCTGATCGTCTTCCGGAAGAGGTCCTCCGCCGACGCGTTGATCCCGACCGGGATCCCCTTCGGCTTCAGGAAGTACGTGGCGTCCTGCCCGCCGCGGAAGAGGATCATCGGATTGTGCCCCGCGCTCGCGTACGTCACGGCGCGATTCACGGAGTCGAGGACGACGTAGAACATCGTCACGAACATCCCCTTCCGCATGTCCTCCGTGACGAACGAGTTCATCTTCGACATGACGTCGGACGCCGACCGGTTCCCGCGCGCCTCCATCCGGAGCGCGGTCCGGATCATGGTCATGACCAGCGAGCCCGGGACGCCCTTCCCCGAGACGTCGGCCACGACGACGCCGACCGTGCGGTCGTCCACGGCGATGAAGTCGAAGTAGTCGCCGCCGACCTCCTTGGCCGCGCGGTAGAGGTACCCGATCTCGAAGCCCTCGAGCTCGGGGACGGTGCGCGGGAGGAGCGTCTGCTGGATCTCCTGCGCGACCTGCATCTCGCGCTGGATCCGCTCCTGCTCGACCAGGTTCCCCTGCGCCGCGCGGAACTTCGCCGTGACCTCGTTGAACGCGCGCGCGATGTCGTCGATCTCCTCGTTCCCGCTCGAGCCGATGTCGGTGAGCATCTCCCCGTCGCCGATCGCGCGGACCGTGTCGGAGAGCGCCTGGATCGGCCGGACGAAGACGGAGATCAGGACCGCGCTCAGAATGCAGCCGACCAGGAGCGTGAGGAGCGCGATCGTGCCGAGCTCCGTCGCGGCCCGCTGCGCGCGCTCGGTCACGGCCGATTCGTTCCACGCGATCTCGATCCACCCGATCGGCGCGAGGTGCATCGTCGCCCCGGCGCCCTCCTCGGCGCGGATCGGCTCGTAGACCGTCCGGGAGTTGCCGTCCCGGATCACGCCGGTCTTCGGCACGCCCCGCCTCGTGAAGAGCTCCTCGAACTTGTTGGAGCCCCAGACCCGCCCGACGCCGTCCAGGACGCGGAGCGAGCGATACTCGGGATGCGCCGTCAGCATCGCCCGGATCGACTGGTTGAGGAGCGTCTGGTCCATCGACATCGGCTCGGGCCGGTCGAGCACCGCGCGCGCCGGATCGACCAGCGTGCGCGCCGCGCTCCGCGCCTGCCCGGTCATCTCGTCGACGAATCCGCGGCTCTGCCGGTAGTAGATGAGGCCGAACGCGATCGCCACGAGCAGCGTGAGCGCGCCGAACGCCTCGAGCGTGTAGACGAACCGGAGCGAGCGTCGCGGCCGGTCCTTCCCCTTCCGCCGGCGACGGCGCCGCGTGTCGAGGTGCCGCACCATCGTGAGCGTGTTCCCGTCGTGCCCGGCGCGGTAGCGCACCTGGTCCATCAGCTGGTTCATCAGGAAGACGCCGAGGCCGCCCCGCCGCCGCGTCTCGACGTACATCTTGAGGTCCGGGCTCTGGACGTTCCGGAGGTCGAACGACTGTCCCTGGTCGTGGATCGCGATCGAGAACTCGAGCCCGTTCCCGGTCACCACGACCTCGATCGAGCCGCCCGGCTTCCCGCGGTAGCCGTGCCTCACGACGTTCGTGCACGCCTCGTCCACCGCGAGCTTCGTGTTCGCGAGGATCTTGTTCGGGATGAGGAGCTTCTCCCCCGCGTCCTGGATGAAGTCGCGGATCTCGGCCAGGTGCCGGTCCTCCGCCGGGACGCGGATCTGGAAGCGCCGGGTCTGCATCCTCTTTCGCTGGACCGGTTTCATCGCCGCGCCTCCGCCTTCATCCGGTCGCGCGCCTCGAGCACGTTCCGCCGGGCGCTCTCGTTCAGCGGATCGAGCACCAGGATCTGCTCCCAGTTCTGGAGCGCCGTCTTGTAGTCGCCGGTGGAGAACGCCTCCATCCCCTTGATGTAGAGCTGCTTGATCCGCGCGTCGAGCTCCGGCTTGGGCGTGGCGAGCCGGCGGTCGATCCGCTCCTTCCAGGTCTTCGCCTCCTCGCTCGACGGGTCGATCGCGAGCGCGCGCCGCACCGCGCCCGCCGCGTCGGTGTAGCGCCCGTCGTTGAACGCGAGCGACGCCTCGTGGATCGCCGTGAGCGCGTTCAGCCGCCGCTCGAGCGCGCCCGCCTCCGCGGCGCGCTTCCCGAGCGAATGCTCGAGGTCCTGCCAGAGCGCGGTCGCCTTCACGTCCTCCGGCCTGAGCCGAAGCGCGAGGGCCGCGTCGGACGCGGCGTCCAGCATCCTCCCCTCGGCGCGGAGCGAATCGGCGCGCGTCACCGCGCGGTCGGCCGCGCGCTCGCGGGCCGCCGCGATCTCCGCCCGGAGCGCCGCCGCGCTGTCCGCCGCGGCGGGGTCGGCGGGACCGGCGGGAGCGCCCGACCCGTCCGGCGCCGCCGGCGCGAGGCCGCGGGCGAGCCCGGCCGCTTCCTCCACGTCGCCGCGGGCGAGCGCGGCGCGCGCCATCCCGGCCAGCGTCTCGTTCAGCCGACGCCGGCTCTCCGTCTCGACCGCGAGGCTCGCGCGCTCGGCGATCGCCGCCCGGGCGCGATCGGCGCTCCGGACGAGCGCCGAGTCGCCCGGCACGTCGCGCGCGAGCACCTCCCAGAGGACGAGCGCCGTGTCCCAGTCGCCCGCGACCTCCGCCTCGTGCGCGTGCTTCCGGTCGAGGGCGACGCGGGTGGCGCGACGGGCGCGGAGCGAGTCCTCGGCCGCGCGCGCGACCTCCGCGCGGCGGCGGGCCTCGTACTCCGAGACCGGCTCGCCCCAGGCCATCCGGAGCGCGATCTGCTGCGTGGCGCTCACGTCGCCCGGCGCGAGCGCGACGTCGATGCCGTACCGCCGGTACGTGACCCCCATGCCGACCACCGGATGTCCGTTCGAGTACCCGAGCCGGGCCGCGCCGAGGCCCCGGCGCCGGATCTCCACGCCGAGCCGCGGCTTCATCCCCTCCGTCCCGTGGCGCGCCACGTCGGCCACGCCGCGGATCTCGCTCGGTCCGCCGAGGCTCCACGCCGGGCCGGCCACGCCGAACCGGAAGGAGCGGTCGATCGCGGGCGCGGCGCCGCCCAGGTCGAGCGAGCCGGCCACGAGGTTCTCGACGCTCGCGCCGATCTGCCCGCCGCGAAGGCGCGCGGGGCGCCACGCCACGCCGAGGTCGATCGCCGGCGCGGCCGCGGAGACGTCGCCCAGCGTCTGGCTCAGCACCTTGAACGTCGCCCCGGCGTAGACCGGGCCCCGGACGCGGCGCGCCACCCCGGCCGCGAGCGCGGTCTCGGTGTACCCGAACGTGCCGGTCGGCCGGTTCTGGGCGTCGTAGCCGTCGATCCCGGACGTCCCGATGCGCGCGACGCCGAGGCCGAACGCGCCGACGCCGGGGAGCGGCACCGCGACCGCGGCGAGATCCCAGTCGGTCTGGAACTGGAGGAGCCCGTGGTGGACGAGGAGCGACCGCTCGTCCTGCGTCGCGAGTCCGGCCGGGTTCAGGAAGAGCGCGGTCGGATCGAGGCCGAGCGCGGTCGAGGCGTCGATCGCCCCCGTCGTCGGCCAGACGGCCGGCGAGGAGAGGAGGTTCGTCGTCCCCGCCGTCTGGCTGTGCGCCGGGCGCGCGGCCACCGCGACCGCGACCATGGCGCCGAGCGAGAGGAGGATCGCCGCCACGCGGATCGCGCGCGGCTCGCGCGTCGCGTGGAGGCGGAACCGGGTCGCGCCCTTCCGGCGCCGGCGGAACGCGCGGCGGCGCCGCGCGCGCTTCACGTCGAACGCCGTCATCGGAGCACCCCCACCTTGATCCGCTCGCTCACGCCGCCCCCCTCGATCCGCGCCACGTAGACGCCCGGGCGGACCAGGTCGCCGTTCCCGTTCCGGCCGTCCCACGGCACCTCGTTCAGTCCCCGGGCGCCGCCGGCCGTCCCGGCCGGGAGCGAGAGCGAGCGCACGACGTTCCCGAGGAGCGTGTAGATCGTCACCGTGACCGGCGCGTCGGCCGCGAGGCGGTAGGAGAGGCGCACCGCCTCGCGTCCCGCGTGGAACGGGTTCGGGTAGCCGTGCGGCTTCGCGAAGAGCGTGACCGTCGGCGACGTCAGCGGGGCGAACGGGAGCCCGCCGGGCGCGACGATCCCCGCGTCGGCGCCGCTCACGTCGTCGCGCACGACGACGTCGGTCGGGGTCGCGACGCGGACGGCGAGCGCGCCCACGGACGCGCCCGACCGGATCGTCGCCTCGAGCGCGAGCGTGGCCGGCGCGCCGGAGAGCGCGAGGGGCGTGGCGAGCGTGAGGACCACCGGGTTCGCGACGCCCGGCGCCGCCTGCGCGAGCACCGCTCCCTGCCCGTCGCGAAGCGTGAGGTCCGCGAGGACGGCCGACGGGTCGGCCGCGGCCGCGCCGTCGGCGAGCACGGTCAGCGAGATCGAGACGAGGTGCGCCGAGATCGCGCCGCCCGGCGGGAGGAGCGGCGTCAGCTCGAGATCCCAGAGCGGCACGGGGCCGGCCTCGGCGGCCACCTGGAGCGGCGCGCCCGGGTCGATCCCGCGCACGGCGACCGACGCGACCGGCTCGATCACCGAGACCTCGCCCGCCGGCGACACGATCGTGACGCTGTCGGCGAGGCCCCACTCGGTCCCGCGCGCGACGATCGTGACCGGGTAGGCCTGGCTCGCGAGCGAGGCCGGCAGGTCCACCGAGGGGAACGTGAGCGCGACCGTGGCGCCGGCGGCGATCGTGACCGGCGCGCCCGCGCCGAGCCCGACGGCGCTCTCCGCGCCGTCCGAGATCACGATTCGGGTCGCGGCCGGATCGAGCACGAACGGCGAGCCGCCGCCGTTCCGGACCGACGCCGTGAGCGCATACGAGAGTCCCGCGCGGAGCGTGTCGGGCCCGGTCGAGCCGCCGACGTACGCGAGCGCGGACGGCGCGAGCGCCGTCAGCGTTCCCGCGCCGAGCGACGCGTCGCGCGCGCGCCCGTCCTCGAGCCCGTGCGCCTCCAGCGTGGCCGCGGCGATTCCGGGCGTCGCGGCGAAGCCGAGCGGCGCGGGCGCGAACGGGACGGCGAGCGTCCCGTGCGCCGGGACGGTCCCCTCGGAAACCGGAACGAGCGACGCCGAGACCGGCGCGCCCAGGGAGAGCCGGCTCGTCGCGTCGAGGTCGTACGGGACGTCCCCCGCGTTCGCGACCACGATCGAGAGTCCGCGCGTCTGCCCCGCGCTCACCGTGTCGGGATCGACCGGGGCCGAGACGGAGAGGAGCGCGGGATCGACCACGTCCACGCTGTCGGGCGCGAGCGGGATCGTGGCGGCGTACGGCTGCCCCGACTCGCTCCCGCGGAGCACGAGCCAGGCGCCGTAGCGTCCCTTGGTCGCGCCGGCGGCGACGGCCAGCGAGTCGAACGCGAGGTCGGCGCTCGCCCCGGCGCTCACGACCGCGTCGGCCGAGAGGCCGGCGACCAGGCTGTCGGCCGGGCCGCGCGTGAGCACCAGGCGCGTCACGCCGCGTGCGAGGGTGACCGCGGCGGCGCCGGCGTTCGCGACGCGGGCCCGCGGGCCGAACGTCCGCGCGCGGAGGTACCGGGACGGCGACGTGCCCGCGGGATCGGCGGCGAGCGTGGCGCCGGAGACGACCTGGAAGTCGAGCGACGTCGCGTTCTGCCCCGTCACCGACACGGCGCCGTAGCCGACGCTGGCCGTGAGCCGCGATCCGACGATCGTCCCCGAGGGGATCCCGCTCGGCGGGACCGTGACGGTGAGCGTGAGCCTCGTCGTCCCGAGCGCGGGGAGCGCCGCCGGGAGCGCGGGCGAGACCTGCGTGACCGTGAACGCCCCCTGCGTGAACGCGACGCTCGCGCCGTCGATCGTGGCGGGGACGGACGCGCGGTTCTCGACGTCGAAGACGAGCGACAGCCCCGCGTTCCCGAGCGGGACCGGGCTCGGCGAGGCGGAGACGCCGGTCACGGCCACGCCCGCCACGCTGACCTGCGCCCCGGCGAGGTCGAGATAGAAGTCGAAGGGATCGCCCGAGCCGTCCGTCCCGGCGAGACGGAGCGACGGCGCGTACGTCCCCGGCGTGAGCGACGTCGAGACGGTCGCGGCCTGGAACCGGAGCGTGTCGGTCGCCCCCGGAGCGAGCGGGAGCGGCGACGGCGGCGAGGCGGCGAACGCGCCCGGACCCGAGGCGAACGCGAGCGAGGAGCCGGTCCCGATGGTCACCGCGGTCCCGCCCGCGTTCGTCACGCGGACGCGGAACGCGGCCGTCTGCCCCGGCGTCACGATCGACGGCGCGAGGGAGCCCGGCACGAACGCGACCGCGGGCGCCGCCACGTACGTCACGGCCAGCGTGCCCGATGCCGCGCCGGCGACGCTCGAGGCGCGCACGGTGTCGGGCCCGGCGACCGCCGGCGCGGTCAGGACGACGCGCGCGCTGTCGTCGGCGGCCGTGGCCACCTGGAGCCCCGCGAGCGGCGAGGCGTCGGCCGCGAGGAGCGATCCGGACCCGGCGCTCACGGTGAGGAGCGCGCCGGACGGCACCGTGTTCCCGTACGCGTCGCGGACGGGACCGATCGTGACGGTCGTGCTGCTCTTCCCGTCGGCCGTGAGCGTCGTCCGTCCGGCGCGGAGCGCGATCGCGCCCGACGGCGCGGCCGGCGCCACGGTCACCGGCGCGAGCGTCGTGGCCGGCGCGCCCGAGGAGGTCCGCGCCGTGAGCGTGAGCGTGTCGGCGAGCGTCGCCGTGCCGAACGCCGTGAAGCTCCCGCCGCTCAGGGCGCCGGATGGCGGGCTCCAGGAGACCGCGTCGCTCGCGCCCATCACGATCGTCGCGGTGTCGCCGACCGCGACGTTCCCGAACGCGTCGAGCGCGTCGACGCGGACGCGCGACGGGACGCCCGCGGTCCACGTGGTCGCGTCGGGAACGATGCGGAGCGAGGCGATCGCGGAGGCGCCGACCGTCACGCGGAGCGCCACCGGCGCGATCGACACGCCGCGCGCGTAGATCGAGTCGGCGGCGGGCGCCGTGGCGGGCGCCCGGTAGCGGACCGCGATCGCGCCCGAGGCGTCGGCGGCGCCGCTCTGCGTCGTGCCGCTCCCGGTCGTCTGGCCGAGCGATTCGAGGGCGCCGAGCGCCGGCGAGCCGAGGTAGAGCGTCACGGCCGTGCCGGGCGCCGCGTTCCCGTACGCGTCGCGCGCGGTCGCCGTCACCGTGGCGGTCTGCCCCGCGGCGAGCGCGAAGTCGCCCGGCGCGAGCGCGAGCGTCGCCGCGGTGTCGGGCGTCGCGCTCGCGGTGAACGTCACGAGCGCGGCCGGCGCCGCGAGGAGCGACGCGCGATACGCGTTCCCGCCCGGGCCCGCGACCGTGCCGACGCGCGCGACGTCGCACGTCGCCGTCCCCGAGCCGTCGGCCACGGCGAGCGAGTCTGCCGCGCCGCCGGCCACGGCGTCGACCGAGCCGTTCCCGGCCACGACGCGGAAGAGGACCGAGGCGCCCGGGGTCGCGTTCCCGAACGCGTCGCGGGTCGCGACCCGGAGCGCGGCCGGGAGCGCGTGCGCCACGGTCGCGGTCTGGCCGTCCCCGCTCACGAGCGAGATCACGGCCGGCGCGGCGGGCGTCACGGCGACATCGCCCGACTCGGCGAGCGGGAGCGTCGCGCCCGAGGCGCGGAGCCGGATCGTCTCGGCGCGGGTCGCGCGGACGCGGACCGTCGCGACGCCGAGGTCGGCGGCGGCGAAATCGTAGCGCGCGCCGTCGCCCGCGGCGCTGTCGGCGAGCGCGCCCATGGCGCCGGGGCCCGGCGACCAGGAGACGCTGTCCGGGAGCGACGCGGTGGTCCGGAGCCAGACCGACGGCGTCGCGCCGGTGGCGACGTTCCCGTACGCGTCGCGGAGCGTGAGCGTCACGCCGAGCGAGTCGCCGGCCGTGACCGTCGCGCCGGCCGCGACGATCTCGACCGACGCGGCCTTCGCCGGCAGCACGGTCACGAGGACCGAGTCGGCGCGGATCGAGTCGTCGGCCGCGCTCCCCGCCGCGAGGAGCCGGAATGCGACCGCGCCGGGCGTCGCCCCGGCGTGGAGCGTGAACGAGACGGCGCCCGACGCGTCGGTCGCGGCCGCGGACGGCGCGACCGAGCCGCCGCCTTGGACCACCGAGGCCTGGACCGTCGCGCCCGGCGCCGCGTTCCCGAGCGCATCGAAGACCCGGGCGGTCACGGCCGTCGAGTCACCGGCGGCGAGCGTGTCGGCCGGCGGGGCGCCGGCGATCAGGCGGTACGGCGCGCCCGCGCCGACCGCGACGGGTCCGTAGTCGACGGCCCGGGAGGAGTCGTCGCCGACATGGATCGCGAGCGGGATCGCGAGGAGCGGCGTGAAGGCGATGTCGGCCCGGCCGCCCGAGAGCGCCACGGAGTCGGGGAGCGACGCCGCGCCCGACGTCGCGGTCGGTCGGAGCACGTCCCCCGACCGCGACGGGAGCGGGTTCTCGAACGCGTCGCGCGCGAAGAGGGCGAGCGTGTCGGCGACGCCGGCCGTGAGCGGTCCCGAGGGGCCGGAAAGCGCGTAGTGGTCGAGCGGCCCGGGATCGAACGCGATCGCCGGATGGTCGTCGAGCGTCACGCCGCGCGTCGGGAGCTGGACCGTGACGGTCGCGGTGCCCGCGACGTTCGACGCGACCGTGAACAGAACGGCGCCCGAGCCGTCGGTCGCGCCGGCGCGCGGCGTCACCGCCGCGGGGCGCCCCGCCGCCGTGACGTCGATCGAATCGCTCGGGAAGTCGGCGATCGCGTGGTCCCGCGCGTCGCGCAGCGTCACCGTGACCGTGGCGCCCGCGGGCCCGACCACGACCGGCGTCGCCGCGACCGCCGACGAGCGCGAGGCGCTCGGGGCGCCCGGCACGAGGCGGACGTCGGTCTGGCCGGCCGCCGTGCCG